>JANMEL010000179.1:0-20867 GCA_031376885.1 Chamaesiphon sp. OTE_70b_metabat_96
CCCGAAGCGATCGGCAATTTAACCAATCTGACCAGACTTGACCTCGATAACAACCAAATCACCATCGTCCCCGAAGCGATCGGCAAATTAACCAATCTGACCAGACTTGACCTCGATAACAACCAAATCACCATCGTCCCAGAAGCGATCGGCAATTTAACCAATCTGACCGAACTTTACCTGGGTAAGAACCGAATCGTCATCGTCCCCGAATGGCTCGACAAATTAACTAATCTGACCAAACTTTCTCTCCATAACAACCAAATCGCCATCTTGCCCGAATGGCTGAACAAATTAACCAATCTGACTATACTTTCCTTCAGTAACAACCAAATCGCCATTTTCCCCGAATGGCTGAACAAATTAACTAATCTGACCGGACTTGGCATCAGTAATATGCAAATTACTAACCCCGAATCGATCGGCAATTTAACTAATCTCACCCACCTCTGGCTTGAGGACAGCAAAATAGTCACTATCCCCGAATGGATCGCTAATTTAACCAATCTGACTCACCTCTCTTTAACTGACAACCAAATCGCGGAAATCCCTCAATGGTTGCGGTCATTGAAGCATCTTGAAAAACTAGATTTGCGGAACAATCCCCTGCCGATTCCCGTAGAGATATATGGCAGCACAGATATAGACGAAGATCCGCCTGTAGACGCGAAAGTCATTCTCGATTTTTATTTCAATCTTGCGTCAACTCGATCGATGGAAGACTAAGAGGCTGTTGGGAAAGTTAAATTTGTTACCCATATACTCTAGAGAATCCCCCTACCATAGTAAATTCAAATTATATCGATCGAACACCCCATCCGCAGATATCAGAGTCAATTCGCCTGCCTTCGCTTGAGCGATTATTAATCTGTCAAAAGGATCGCGGTGATGTAGTGGCAACTCCCGTAAAATAGATAAATGACCGATCTCGATGGGTACAATTTCTATTCCCCCAGGAATCAGAAAAGACTCGACCATATCCTCTATCGAAATTTGTAAGTCCAGCTTACCCAAACTAAGCTTAATAGTTATTTCCCACAGACTAGCAATACTCAAATATAGACTATTCTGCTCATCCTCGATAGTAGATTTGGCAACACTACTCAAACTTTTATTACCCTCTAGCAGCCAAATCAGCACATGTGTATCCAACAAAAATTTCATCACATATACTCCGCAAAATCATCCAGAGGATCGTCAAAGTCATCAGAGATACTAATCCGCCCATCCAGACATCCAAATATTTGCTTGCGGCTAAATTGACGTTCTTTGGTGGGAATTTCTGAATTTGTGCCGCTAGCGGAATTTACCACGTCGGTAATCTTCGGCTGCTGGACTAAAAACGCAACAAAATCAAATACTTGCTGTCTTTGTGCTCCTGATAATAACTGGAGATTGGCGATGGCACTTTCGGGCACTATCTCTGAGGTTGAATCTTTGGCATTCATAGTATGGATTATACCAACTCAATTCTTTGATTGTATCTCACTTTAGCTCTGCATATTAGGATCGATCGAGCCTCAAGATATTTAGTTATTTCCACATTCCCGCCACCACCAACCAACCAAAATCCCCTCCTGGGAGGGGTGCCCAAAGGGGCGGGGCGTTGCACTGAGCGAAGTCGAAGTGTGGGTAAACCTCCGCTACAACACTTCTAACAACCTCCTCAAATCTATTTAATTTGGGATTGAAAGGATTTAGTTGTGGTGGGTACCCACCCCGCCCTGAAGGGCACCCCTCCCAGGAGGGGATTTGCACGCGATCGCTCTAGATCTGAAGTAGATCGATCGCATTTTTTCAAAGTATATTGATGCTGATTGTCGATCGTACTTTTTAGGCTAATCGATCGTCGATTGTACCGATCTAAGCTACAACGTTTATAATGACAGCATCATGTTGGGCAATTTTTATGAATCCTCCGATAGCTTTGCCGATAAATTCAATTGCACAACCATTTCAAGCGATTGTGGAAGTTCTGGCTAATGGTCAGGTGGCAGCATGGGTAACAGAGTTTCAAGACTCAAAGGTCATTGCAGCAGATCGAACAACGGCGATCGTTGAGTTAGAGAAAGTTCTCAAAAAGCGGCTAGAAAGCATTGAGCGCGTGATAATTGAAGTCGATCGGGATACTCAGAGTATCGATAATCTCCCCAGGATTCCATCTGATGACCAGTATTTTAGAGAGCTGATGGCAACGTTTCGAGCAGAGAGAGAGCTAGATGATGATAATCCTGCCTATACGGTGAATTGGTAGGAAAATGACGATTTATATTCTAGATACCGACCATATTTCTTTATTCTTGGGGAACTATCCAGCAGTTCGGGATAAAGTAATTCAATCCAAAGCCGAGTGTTCGATTACCGTTATTTCGGTTCAAGAAATCTTTAATGGTTGGGTTGGACAGCTAAACCGAGTCGAAAACGAAGCATATAAAATTGAGATTTACCAACGATTATATCTCACTACCCAATTTATTCAACAAATGCCTGTGCTTAATTATGAGCAGGCAGCAAGTGTTCATTATCAGCAAATAATCAAAGCTAATCCCATACTAGCAAAACGAAGATTAGAGAAAGACATGCGGATCGCAGCAATCGCTCTTGCAAATGAAGCGACAATCGTGACCCGAAATAAACGTGATTTTGAGCAGGTTCCGAAGTTGATTATAGAAGATTGGAGTTAAGCAGATAATATAGTTGACGACGAAGAAATAGGGTTACTTTGGTTCGCCCATCGGTAATCCACCAGATAATAAAGATATTATCAGATCGATCGCAAATATTGCCACCGCTGAGATGACCACAGCGGCTGTGGCTGACTCGCCGACTTGTTTCACACCCCCATAAGTCGTCATCCCCCATCCACAGGAAATCGTCGCAATTGCACCGCCAAAAATAAACCCTTTCACCCACAAATTAATCAAATCTGTGGGTGCTAATAAACTCCGCGCTGACTCCAAAAACATTCCTGGTGACAATTGATAAAGCTGAAATGCGGCAAACATTCCCCCCATCATTCCACACACCAAACCTAAGACGATCGAAATGGGGAGAGTGCAACAACAGGCGATAACTCGTGGTAAAATGAGGTAATCGATCGGATCGGTTCTAAGTACGTGCAGTGCGTCGATTTGCTCGGTGACTTTCATTGCTCCAAGTTCTGCGGCAAATGCCGAACCCACTTGCCCCGCGATCGTCGAAGCTGTTAGAATCGGTGCTAGCTCTCGGCAAAATGCGATCGCAAATGCACCACCGAGAGAATTAATCGCCCCAAATTTCTCCAACTGTCTGGCTGTCTGAATGGTGAAAATCATCCCCGCCAACAGATTGACCAATAATACTGGTATCATCGAACCAGGCCCAGTTTTGAACAGATGCTCGGAGATTTTGCGCCAATAGGTTCTACCTTGAATCAGATGCAGCCAAATTTGCCCCACTAGCAAAAGTGTAAAGCCAAACCGTGCTGGATCGTAAGGTTTGGAATTTGCGCCCGATTTAGGTAAAGCCATGTAGGAATGGGGGGGAGATTGAAGGGCAGATATATCTATTCTGGAGTCAATCTGCTGCTAATGTTGCGCTAATGTTGTCTATCTTTGCAATCTCCTAGCTCTGCGGATTTCCACCCAGCAATATTTCTCGGAGCTATGATAAAGTCAATATAGGTGGATTTAGATCTAAATTTGGACGAGGATTTGATATGGTTGATGGTGACAATGGTAAAAGACAACTATTTTCGTTGTTGTGTCATGGTTCGATTTTCTTAGGTGCTTTTGTATTCCCCTCGATAATTCCGGTTATTATTTTAGTGTTGTTTGACGATCCTGTAATTAAGGCTACCGCGAAGGAAACCCTCAATTACCACTTTAATATCTGGTTGTATGGGGCGATTAGTGGTGCGTTAGTATTCCTTTTCACTGCTTTGATTATCACGATTCCCCTAGCATGGTTAATCGGCGGTTTATTTTTCCTCTTCCACTTGGTGCCGCCAATTTTTGGAATTTTGGCAACACTGAGCAATCCAAATGAGTCTTATCGCTATCCCTTTATCTGGAGATTGCTGTAAGAGACTTAGATCTAATACCCCTGACTTCTTGGAGAAGTCGGGGGTATATTTTATGGTGCTAAATCAAATGTTTGTATAGATTAATTGGTAATCCAGTGCGGCGTTTTACCTCAACTAAAGAGCGATAGATACCATTTATTTGACGCTCATTACAGATAAGTATAGCACTAGATCGATCGATTCCCAATTCTACTAATTCTGACATTGGTAAGACATTCAACCGTTGCCAATTAATCGGATCGGCGTTTTCAAATTGCTCATAATAATTGAAACTAACTAATGGTTCGAGAATCTGACAGTATTTTTCAGGTACATCTGCGAGTTCGGTTAATTCTTCGATATGCAGAAATTGATAGCCTTCAGATTTAATTAACTCGATATTATTAGCATAGACGATCGGTAAACCTAATACATGGACTAGATCGTCTTTGGAACATTTATTAATATCTACTTTACCCTTAATCTCAGCAATTAGTTGGGCTGTTTCGCGATTGTTTGGTAATATCGATCCACGAGGGGCACTTTTGATTAGATAGGAATTTTTGATACTCATGGCGACAACCAACTGAATTGGGATCGCTAAAATCACCAAAAAAGACGATCCACCATAGGCTGAAGCTAGCAGAGTTACTATACTCATGCCCAATCCGATTTGGAGCCATTTATTAGTCTTGGTTAAATAACCCGCATAGGCAATAGTGAGAGCACCAAATACCGGACATAATGACCACCAGATCCACTCAGGGATTTTTTTTAAAGCTGCATTAGACATGAGTTAGACGCATAGAATTTTAACTTTCCAAGATCGACTATTTTTAGATCTCCTCTAAAATTTTCCGCCGTTTCATTTCATATTCTTCAGCGGTAATAATTTGATCTTCATAGAGTTTTTTGAGATCGTATAAAGCCGCCGTAGAATCTTTTGCCGATCTTTGGTGGGTGATGAGTGAAGAAGATGAACTTCGATCGTTGGCGTAGCCTCCGCCTTGCGGAATCGCTCCAGGATGATCGTAATTGAATCTGGCGTTAAATTCTCGATCGGACATAAAACATAGTCCCAAAAACTCGAAGAAGGAGAAAATACTGGGGATAAAAGTCCAGGAGAAAATCAGGTATATTATCCCTTCAGTATTTTTGCCCAGATAGAATTTATGAATCCCAAAACCGCCGAGAAAAAAACAAACCAAAAGTGCTGTGATTCGATCCTTCATCAATTATTTTCTCCGTGGATAAGATATTTAGGGGTATTAAATATGACGGCTGCTAGATTTCAATCGCCGCTGAAGTAAGTAGATACCTAATGTACCCAATTGTGCAGCGAGTAAAACCAGATAAGCTGAAAAAAAATAGTTGAGATGGCTACTAGATGCGCCAGCAAACAATAGTGTACCTAAGATGGTATAGGGCAATACTTGGGATACTTGCAATCTCACGGCGGTTAGGGAGATACTCGGTTTAGTTATATCCTTCTATTATATCAATCTATATCCTTCCCACGAGTGGGCGATCGACGGGAACCTTTTTGCTAAAAATCAAAGTAAATATAAGCCAGACTTTCAGCGGGAGCCAAGAGCGATACGATATATAGACAGATTGGGATGGATATTAGTTTGATATGCCAATTGAGATTGAGCTTGAGTAATCGATCGAAGATATATGCCCCCATCATCCCACTAATCAGCCCCAGCAGAATTATCAGCATTTGAGCATCGGTTAGTTTGAGGCTCTCTACATATACCTTGGTGGCAAACTGAGCGTCACGAGGATAACCCCAAAGGTGGGAGAGCACTAAGTTAGATTGTTGGAGGTTGGGAAGTCGAAACCAAATCCAGGTGATGAAAACCAGCGGTTGAGTCAATAGCCACCCACAAATATTTCCCCAATAACTTTGCCAAAATTGAGCCAGCCATGTTACTTTCTGGGAGAGTGTTTGTGTGAGTCGATGTAAAATTAGGGCGACTCCATGTATTCCACCCCAAAGGATATATCCCCAATCTGCACCATGCCAAATTCCTGAAATCAGCATCAAGATAAACAAATTGATACAAGTTCTTAGCAATCCCAATTTAGAGCCACCGAGGGGAAAATAGATATAGTCACGCAACCAATTTCCCAAGCTAATATGCCATCTGCGCCAGAAGTCGGCGATGCTAGTACTTAGATAGGGAAAATCAAAGTTGGTAGGTAAATTAATGCCGAACAAAATAGTTGTGCCTTGAACTATATCGACATAACCGCTAAAGTCTAAATAAATTTGAAAGCCATAGGCAATAATTGCCAACCATAGATCGATACTACCAGCTCGATCGAGATTATTTGGATCGAATACTAGTTTAATGAAAGTTGCCAGATTATCAGCGATTAAAGTTTTTTTGATCGCGCCAATTGCGATCAGCCAGCCAGCTTCACTCAGGCGTTCGATCGAAGGAAATCGGAGATTATTTAATTGGGGCGCAAATTGATGGTAGTGTGTAATTGGCCCTGATACTAGTTTTGGGAAAAAAGATTTATAAGCTGCATATTTTAGTAAGTTCCCGGTGGCTGGGCTACCGTTGTAGACATCGATTAGATACGCTATCGATTCAAAACTGAGAAACGAAATTCCTAATGGTGGTAAAAAATTTGCTTCAACCCATAGAGCTAAAGGTTGAATTTCGCTGGGATTGAGGGGCGCAACAATACTCAATCCAAATGGGATATATTTAGCAGCAAGTAACAGGATAATATTGAATAGGATACCAATTGTCAATAATTGCTTGCGCTGTTGTTTGCCCCTTGGCAACCACTTTTGATTCAAATATTCTTTATTAAGTCGATCTTTAATAGATTGATACTCAATAATCTGACTATCCAATAAAAGTTTGCCGATCCAGTAGTTCACCAAAATCATTGCTAAAATAATTGGGGCATACTGAATTTGCAGGAAAGAGATATAGAAAAAAAAACTCGATATCACGATCGCCCATAGTTTTTGATTTTGAGTTTTGGCAATACCCCAATACCAGATTAAAGTAATAACTAAAAAGATTGCGTAGGCGGCGGAGACGAATTTCATTCGTGGAGACTGGGGGAGAGGGGTGGTTTTGGGGTGAGTAGATAGAAGTTAACTTTTTGACGGCTAATCTAACCTAAGTACATCTATTTAGACTAATTTGTTTTTGGTTGGATTGACGCGCTTCTAAATACTAACGGCGAGTTTTATCTACTTTTTGCCAGGGGATTGGTATTTTTGATAACTGGGTGCTGACTTCTATTGCCCCAAATTGATTGAGATGACTAGGATCTGAAAATAGGGCATATTGAGTATTTAGTAAACCATCTAGATCGATAAAAACTAGTTGATTCGAGCTTGCCAAATCCTGCATATATTGCTTGAAAATTATCTCTCGATCGCGACGGAATGGATCTAGATAAATATCTGTCAATGGTAGGTTGACAAATACTAGGGAAATTTTCTTGCTGGCTAAGAAATCGCTGACTTGCTGTAGGGCTTGGTGTTGACTACCATCTAACTTGAAATTGGCATAATCGCCATCACTATCTCCACTAACTTTGCTATATTGCTGATAATATGTGGCGGGGGCAAATTTGAGATCTAGGGGTAAAAAGCCATCAGGATTGTATTTCCAATCTTTGCTACTATCTAAGGGGTCGCCATTTAATTGGTTATTAGGCAACTCAAATAAAGAGCCGATGGGTAGTTGCTTTTGAATCCAAGTTTTGAATCGATCGCGATGATGATAAGCTGGTGAGAATTCGATAAATCGATCGTGTGCAGAATTATCGATCGCGTCATAACTATTTTTGACTATGGCTTGAACTTGAAATAATGGCGATTGATTATTACTATCGCCTCCCTTCAAGGCGATCGACTGTCGATAGCGATTAGATGAAATTAAGTTTTCATAAGTTCGATCTACTCGCCCATTATTAAATGCTCTAGCTCCATCAGCCCAAATCACCAATTTTGGCAATTTCTCCGCTGTTAATACTTGGCGCAATAATAGATCGACTGTTTGAGCGGTGGCTCCATTGATCCCAAAATTATAAATCTTGAGATTTGCCTGACGGCGTTTTTTGAGACTGCGCTGCAATACATCAGGATCGATGCCACGTAACGCCCGCGAGCTACCAACAATCAACACATCTGGCACACCTTCTCGATCGCACAAAAGTTGATATTCGGCGAGTTTTCGATCCAGCAGAGAATTATTGAATGACGCTGAAGATGTTGTCTGAATTGATGCGGATTCATCCCCCACAAGTGAACTTTGCAAAGCGAAATCAATCGATCGATCGATCGCGATCGGCAGTACTAATCCAGCAACTAATAATAATACTGACGGCTCCCACCGAAAGCGCGAAATCGTTGATAATCCAGGCATCTTTGTCGATCGTAATTGTGATTTCCAAATTCCCGTCATCAACAAAGATGCTTTGAGACTTTCTGCGAAACTCATCCTCTTCACAGAGGAAGTGGTTACAGATGGAGGTTTTAAATTTACTGGAGGCAATTCTAATGGAGGTCGATCGAAATCTACTCCATAGCTCCATTGTGGCGTAGATTGCCCTGATATTCGTCCATATATTCGCACACCTCGAAAATTTGTAAGTTCCAACTGTTCCAGAATTTTAATAATTGTTGGGGCGATTTGACTCTGGATTGGGGAACTTGCTGCTTCGCTCATAATATGCAGTACCCCACGCCGACGCAATAAAGAAAAAGCGATCCCCCCAACTGCTAAATAATGTTCTAAATCGGGATTTAGGAATCTTTCTAAGACAAACCCGAGCGCGTTTTTATTGCCTCTTGCCGCCGCAACTAATGGTGTGGGCGAATAGCGAGGATCGCTCATCCCTGGTAAATCTAGCCAATGAGTCCAAACGGGTGATTCTGCACCTTCTCCATCGATATTCGGGTGTTTTTTTACGCCATAGATCGTCGCACTATGGATACCTTGGGGTGCTAGTTTGAGCAGGAGTGGAGTAATAATGTCAAGGGCAGTTTTGCGGATGGGGAATGTATCTGATAGCCGCAATGATGTTTTGAGAGAGCGAGGTTTACCGAGGGTGCAAAAAATATGTAGAGCAAAATCTTTTAGGGCGATTTTTACTTGGATCTCCTCAACTGTTAGAGCAAGATCGAGTAATCTGGCGATCGATTGGACATCGCCCCACCTTGCCCAATGCTCTAAGATCGCTGCTGTGGGGGTAAGGTTGAGGCGTAACCGCGATTCTCCCACTGAGCTACCAGATCGATCGAATTGAACCACCGCATCATGAAATCCCTCTAGATTGAGGCTGCGTAGCTTTCTAGCCAGGGGTTCGGCAAGAAGTTTGTAGTCGATCGTTTTTTGGGCATAGCAAAGCACCCGCAATCGATATTTGAGCGGCTTGAAGAATGCTAAGGGGGTCGTAATTTCACCTGAATTTTCAGGAGGGGGGTCTTGTGGATGCTCTTGAATCGAACACTTGAATTTAATCCCCAGGGGTTTGAGTAATTGTGTCAACGCTGAGGCGATGGAATATTGAGTATCTCGGCTGAGGGGATTGACAAGGTTCCCTGTCAGTGATGGTAGATCGTCATAGTTTAGTTGAGAGTGTGTAGGTTTGAGCAAGATTTTACCTCAACAACTGTGGCGATGTCTAAAACAAATGCATAACCATGATATCCGGCTGTCGATCGATTGGGTAGATCCAAAAGTGCCGATTTTTACATCAAAATTCAGCAAGGGGTCGTAGGATCTAGTTGGTGAAGAGGACTTTGCTTGAATCAATCTCTGGTAGCAGCGTTATGTATAGCAGGGGTCAGGGGTGAGGGGACAGGGGTCAGTTTGGAAAAGCTGACGCAATAGTGGTTTGTTGGCGTAGCCTCCGCCTTGCGGAAGCGTTTGCATCTGTCCTAACCGCCCTGGCGGTTGCTATATATTTCATAAATCCGCCCCCTACCCCTGACCCCTGACCCCTGACCCCTCACCCCTCACCCCTGCCCCATGATTCAATCTCGATTAGAAGTTCATTGGTGCATTCCAGTTGCCGGAGATGGTTTTTATCTGGGTTTACCAGCGTGGGAACGGCCGCCTAGTTTAAGTTATGCTGTAGAAATTGCCAAAATAGCGGAGCAATTTGGATATCGTCATTTGTTGATTGGGATGGGTTTTACTCATCACCAATTAGAAGCTTGGACTTTGGCGACGGCGATGTTGACGCTCACAGATCGGATTGGGGCGATGGTGGCGGTGCGCCCTGGGTTTATTTCGGCTCCGGTGCTGGCAAAAATGGCCGTGACACTGGATAGATTTAGTCAAGGGCGGCTGGCGATTAATATTGTCACGGGTGGTAAGCCCGATGAGCAAGCGATGTATGGTGACTATTTCGATCGAGATGCTCGTTATCGGCGTACTCTAGAGTTTATGGAGATTTGTCGGCGATTATGGTCTAGCACGAAGGCGTTTGACTATGAAGGCGAGTTTCATAGTTTGAAGCAGAGTCGTCTAGAAACCCTCCCAGTACAGCCAAATGGCCCTTTGTTCTATTTTGGGGGCGCGAGTGAAATGGCGACTCAGGTAGGCGCGGCTGGGGCAGATGTGTATCTAATGTGGGGGGAGCCGTTGGGTGCAATTGGCGATCGAATTCAAGCCATGAAAGTCCTCGTTGCAGCTCAACAGCGTACCGAGCAATTACGCTATGGTTTGCGAATTAATCTCATCGCTAGAAGCACTGAATTAGAGGCTAGAGCCGCCGCAAAGGAAATGATCTCACAAGTCTCGGCAGAGGTATTTGAGAAGGCTCGAAGAACGGATTTTCCCAATACTCGGCGCGAAAGTGTCGGGCAAAGTCGTCAGTGGGAATTTCGCGGTGGGGCTGATGCTGATTGGTATGTGGAGCCAGGTTTGTGGGCGGGTATTTCGGTGGTGCGGAGTGGCGCGGGAATGGCGATTGTGGGGAGTTATCAGCAGGTTGCCGATCGATTATTACAATACATCGATTTGGGCATCACGGTATTAATTTTATCGGGATATCCCCATCTTGAAGAATGCGAAAATATCGGGCGAAATGTTTTGCCCCTGGTGCGAGAAGGATATTTAGGGCGAACTTAATTTAATTAATAATGGGGTTCTTTGGGGGACAATTCTCAATTAATTTAAGATCGTCTCAAGGAGGGCAGAGGCTTCTAGGAGTTTAGGTTCTAAAAACCTGTCGCTGACTAATTGTAGTCCGATCGGTAAGTCGCCACTTTTGCCGCAGGGAATCGAGATTGCAGGTAAACCGAGCCAGCTAAACGGCAGTACAAATCGTCGATCGTCGCGGGGAGTGACGGCTTCAGTGATGATGGGTGCAACTCTGGGAGTGGTGGGAGTCAGGAGTAAATCGATCGAGTTGAAGATCTGCCGAAATCGATCGATCTCTTGGTGGCGAATGGTTTGAGCGCGGGTATAGTCGGCGCGGCTAATTTGGCTGGCTAATTGCAAATCTTGGCGGACTTTATCACCAAAGTTTTGGGGCATTTCACGATAGATTGTACCTAAGACGCGATCGAATTCAGACAATGCGATCGTCGAATATAGTCGAGGGTCGAATCCATCCATCAGAAAGGGACAGTCAATTTTCACGATTTCGGCTCCCGCTTGTTGACACCGATTGAGAGCGAGATAAATCGCCTCAGCCACTCCACTATCCACATCCCGAAATGTGTAATTATTCACGATACCCAACCGTAAACCCTCTAAACTCCCACAGATTTGACTATTCCGATCGATCGGCGAAATTGCCTCCCACAAAGCTCGAACATCGCCTACAGATCGAGCCATCACACCCACCGTATCAAAGCTAGGAGCGCGGGGAAATACCCCAAACGTAGAAACTAACCCATGAGTCGGTCGCAAGCCTACAATGCCCGTCCAACTGGCCGGAATCCGAATCGAACCACCCGTATCGGTGCCGATGCCACCATAGCAGAGATGCGATCGAATCGCGCTAGCCATTCCCCCCGATGAGCCGCCAGCGGAATGGTGAAGATTGCAGGGATTGGGCATATTGCCGAATGTGGCATTTTTCCCGGAAATATCGGCGGCGAATTCGGTTAGATTTGTTTTGCCGAGGAGGATCGCTCCGGCGGTGGTGAGGGTTTCGACAATTTGGGCGTTAGTTTGAGGGATGCGATCTTGGTAATGTCGAGAGCCGATCGTCGTCAGGATTCCGGCGGTATCGATATTATCTTTGATGGCGATCGGAATGCCATGCAATTTACCGCGATCGATCTGCGCTGTTAATTCGGTATCTAGTAGTTTTGCCCGCATCATCGCCGCATCTGGCAGCACGGTAATAAATGAATTTAGGATCGGATCGATCTCCGCAATCCGATCGATCGAGACTTTCACCAATTGCTCTATGGTTAGAGATTGCGTTCGTAAAGCTTGACCGATCGTTAATATGGGTTGTTTAAGATAGTACAATATCTGCCATCACCTGAGCCTTCTCCAATTCTCTCACTAGCCGTTGCGCCTGATGGTGATAGAGAGGGATCGATAGACGTTGTGGTAAGCTACGCATCATTTGACTAGCCTCCCAAATATTACAACCAGTCACGCGAGCGATCGCCCGCTCTCCATCAAAAATAGCATCTCTAGATAAAACTTTGTCAATTTTCACCCAACAATTGGGCGTAATTCGATCGCCGCGATCGATCGCTTGTAGTGATTCAATTGTCGCCAGCAGTACCAATCGATCGCCCGCACTCAGGCGAATATCATCAGAAGGCATTAACCGCGCTGGCTCCAAACCTGTTTGATGCAAAATTGACACCACTCCATAGCCATAAACAATCTCACTCAGCAGCAGATCGCAGAGTGAATCCCCCGCCATAATTTCATATTCAGTCGCTAATAGAGTTTGTTCATTGAGTCGAATCACACTCAACACATTTTCTCCAAATGCAGCGGCGACGAAAGCTTCCGCTGAAAGTTCATAGGCACTCAATACCTTCGCATAGGGTACTAATTGACTGATACTCTCACCAAATTTGGAATTAAAAACTCGAATCGCGATCGCACAAGCCGGATTAGCGGCATGAACCATCAATCCAACTTCCAAATTGGTCATTTCATCATCAGTTACGATTACCACACTCCGCGCCGTTTCCAGATTCACCTTAGTCAAAGCACTATTGAGATCGCTCACCACAAAAGGTGCATCAGGTAAAAAACTTGTAGCTACAGGTGATGTACTTACGCCGACAAATGGTTGCTTCAATTGTTGTAAAAAACTGCCTACTCGCTGCCCCACCCGCCCGACTCCAATTAATACCACATGATTTCGTTCGGGTAATGGTGGACGTTTTTTTATTAATTGAAACTTGGCTGACAGCAACCATTCAGTTAATAACGCATAGAATACGGCGATCGAAGCTGTTCCCGCCATCATGCAAGCCAAATTCATAAATCGCAACCAGATGGGAATAGCATCCTCATTATTAGAAATAACGACAAATACGCCATCATATGCCCCCAATAACATCACCCCGACGGTGTACAGCAATATCAGCCAACTTTTGCTTGAATAGGTGATTTTGAGAATGATCAGACTCACCAAAAATACAGTCAGCGTGAACAGAGATGTGACAATTAATACTCGGTTACTTTGCTGTTTTTCGGTAGATTGCCAGAGCGATTTGAAGCTTTGTTGGAAATATTTTTGTGATAATTGCCTCAAAATCTTCTTGAGCGTTAATTTTGATTTCTTGGTTGATTTCGGCGGTAACTTTACGGCGATCGGATCCGATTCAATATTGCGATCGATTACTTCTACATAGGCAAGTAGATCCCCAGTTTGGATGCGACGATTTGGCTCCCAGGTATGGAATTTGGTTGGGAGTGGAGTATTCGGCGGAATGTGGCTGAGAATGCGGCGAGTAGAACTACTAAAATCTGCTAAAGTCCGTCGATTTGCCCAGGATCGATCGTCCCCAATCGGCACTTTTACTACCCGTAATAAAGATTCTGGCAAATTAATAAATCCCCGCATTTCACTACCCAAAGCAGCAATAGCAAACGCCGGAGCTGAAAGTTGGGTAGCCTCAAATGCGATAAAGTCGCCTAAATAAGTATTGACTAATTGGTTGAGATTTTGTTTACTCGATCGAACAATCAAGCGTACCTTTGGATTGAGCAGCCTAATCGCAAAAGCCGCTTCAATATTGATCCGCTCGTCATTTGTGACCAAAAATATACCTCGACAATCATCAATACCTGCCAACTCCAAAATATGCGGTTGACGGCAATCACCCCGTACAAAAGTACTCAACATTTGAGGTAACCGATCGATCTCCCACTCCGTAGGTTCGATCGCATCAATCCCATTAATAACCACACCAAATTCTTTGAGTGCCGCAACACAATGTTGCCCTAGACTACCCAAACCGCAAACTATAAACCGATCGACTGAGGTTAGCTTATTCGGGGGTAAATTAGTCATGATAACTTTAGGATCGTGTCAAAAATTTTAAACTTAACCAAAACTCTCAGTTGTATATAAATAACCATCCGAGCCACCAATACTCGTATAAGAATCACTACCCTCCAATAGATTTCGCGTTCCGGCAATACCCCGATTGAGAACTTGAATCAACTGTTGGGGCGTAAATGATTCCAACTCAACATAATTTCCAGCCTGCAACCATGCCACTTCATCGAGTGTTAAACCAGCCCAATCTGAAGGAGCAATTTGGCTAGCTATTTCGGCTGACTGTGTAGATGTTCGGATGAATAGATGCTTGGCTTTCATAACTTGATTGGGCGTAACACCGATATCAATTATCGCTACGCTGCTATTTTTAAACCATCGATCTTGAGTTCTTAACTGTTGCAGTATATCCATCCCTTGAAGACTGCAATCATGAAAGATGTAGACTTTCAAATCTAGATTGCGGCGCAGCATTTCCATGGTGACATCAAAAATATCTTGCGGGTAGCCATCAATGCTTAAAATTGCACAGTTATTCTCAAAATGAAAATTGTTAGAGATGAGCATTTGAGCGACTGCGGCAGTTTGACATACAACGAGTCGATCGAAACTATATGCCGTCACATCAGGATTAATTGCTACAGAGTTATTTTTTTTGATTGGTGAAGATAAAAGTTTGGATATGCCCCCATTCACCTCTTGCCAGCGTTGCAACCAACTTTGAGTATCACTAAATTTAACTAAAAACTCTTGACTAACATTTGGTGAACTTAATCGCTCGTTAGCCCAAGTAATCGCTCGCATCCCCATTAGTACCGCTGCGACAAAAAGAATAGGTGAAGGCGCAATAATTAAACTAGCCGGAATACCTAACGCCAACATTGCAAATCCAAGCGTCCTTAAATATTGAGCACTCGATCGACGAGTTTTGCTATCCACTTCCGCTGACATTGAATTTTTATACAATAGCCAAATTGTGATGCCTTGCCAGATAAAAATTGCAGCAACAAGAGAAAAAGAAACAGGTAATTTAATGCCAACAGCTAATGCAAATGGTACGACGATCGAACCAACAATTGCATTCAAAAATACAGCGGAGAAAAAATTCATGAAAGTATAAAAACAGCCAGCCGAACTCATGTTGGATAAGGCTGAGGATCGGCGTACTCGTTTATCTAAAAAATAAGTAAGCTGCTTTTCAGTGAAAAATAATGTATTGTTCGCGGACAGTTCATCGATAGTTTTTTTGAACATTGGATCTGTCACTTTCACTGTTGACATCGTGGTCGGTTCAAAGACAAACCTATGCTTACAGTTCGAGCAACTGCCAAAATTAGCAGTGCGATCTTGGAGATTATTATCAACTTGACATTGGATACATTTCATATTATTTAGCTGATTGTAAGAGGGTGTGTAAAAAGTTATTTGAGTGGCTGCATAGTCTCGTTACCCCCCAATCCCTCACTTAATTGCCGTTTGCCCTTGGGGAGATAACGCATAGCCCAAAACCGCCTTTACAGTTGGGCTGGGGGGATTTTTGTAGACGTATAATAGCGATCGCAGGTATGGATATTCGGATTGGGATGGTGCGATTCCACCCACAGAGAGTACCCTAATGGTCGTCTGAGCTGCGACTTGGGCATAAGTGGCGTAACCAATCCCATCCGCCCCCAAAGCTTGGAGCAGGGGCGTTGTGGCATCTCTGGGGAGTGTAATAAAATTGGCACTCGTGCCAAATGCCGCGCCTTTTAAAACTAGATCTTGGAAGACTTGACGGGTACCGCTTGCGGCTGGGCGGTTGACGATGCGGATTTTGCCAGCTTTCCCGCCGAGCTTTTCCCAGTTATCGATCGAACCATTAAAAATCCCCACTATTTGCGCGGATGTCAATGTACTGGGTACCGAATTATCGATACCGACGACGAGCGCGAGGGCATCTTTGGAAACTGCCACTGATTTCAATCCTTGGGCTTCTTCTTGGGGTGTCAGCGGGCGAGAAACCGCAGCTAGATCGATGTTTCCCGCTTGTAATGCTTTCAATCCTGGCTCAGAGCCACTAGATTTGGTGAGGATTTTAGCACCTGGAAACTTTGTCTCAAAGCCAGTTTTGAGATTTTTATTGATTGTCACCATACTAGTTGCACCATCAATTCGCACTTGAGTGGTGTCTGGCACTGCGATCGAGGGAAAAGTCGCAACAGTATTGCTATCGGAGCTAGTGACTCGTCCATCCGCGCCGGAATTTGGCGATTCTGCGATACCGCCTGGATTCTTGGTTAGAAACCACCAGCCACCGCCTGCTAATAATCCAACTGTGATGAGAATATTGACGATCGAAGATGAGTTGGGATTCGACATGGTTGACTTCCAGTAAGGATAACATCTGCCGCCACCTGCATTTTCTTGCAGTTCTCCCGATCGAGATCGAGGGGCACCTTTAGATCGACATTGAGCTACAGTTCAATGTTATCCTAAACTACTGAAATCACAAACACTTCTGGCCATTTTAGATCGGGGGCATCCCCATCGAGGATCTATCTGTGCCGATTACTCAATTGATATATTAGTAGAAATATCAGCCACTTGCTCATCGAGCCATAGATCGAACATGTTCATCAAAATCTTTTGGCGGAGGGAATCGTCTAATTGAGGTCGATCGATTTGTTCGACATAAATTAAGTGTACGCCGATTGCCGTGATCGCTGGCTTAATTAACTGCGGTGGTTTGGCAGCAAATACGGCAGCGGAAATTTCGGGGCGAAGTTGGCGGCGATTGACACTACCAACATAACCACCTCGCCGCTTGAGTTCGGAATCAGGAATATATTGATGAGCGACATCAGCAAAACTTAGATCTCCCTCTTGGAGAGCATAAAATATTTCCATTGCCAAGTCGCGATCTTCCAACACCACTTCATAGATAGTTGCGCTACTATATTCGAGCAGATTTTGGTGAAAGTGATGTTCGACTCGATCGGCGAATAAGTGGTGCGCGAGTTTTTCGGTAATTAGTTTATGGGCGATGATTTTTTCAAAGTCATCGACTGAGAGGAAATTAGCTTGCAACCATTTCCAAGTGGCATCAGCGGTGTCCAATTTCTGGACTTGCCGAAACCGATCTGCGGCTATTTGTAGCTCTGAAGCAGTTGGCTCCAAGCCTAATTCTTGAGCTTGTCGATCGATAACTTGGCGACGAAGCAAGCCTTGAATTAGTTCGGGCAATCTACCAGATATTTTTGCTTGGGCGATCGCCTCCTGCCAGGTAATTTTACGATCTTTAGCGGTTAACGTTGGTTCGCTCATGGAAATAATTGTACCGATCGTGGCGATCCTCTAGTAAAATATCAGAATTTATTTTACTCTACGATGGATATTTCTGTCTCAAGCACTGGAATTAATCGCTCGCTTGAGACAGATTCCATCGGTGAACTTTTCAACCATCATCGGGGTAAATTAGCAGTACTAACTCGATCGATCTATTCGGCCATAAGCGTTTCATAGTGGCGATCTGGGAGATCGACGATCGCTAATTGGGGCAAATTTCCATTCTGTTGTCTTTGCTGTGCTGCATCCTCAGATAGCTTGCTATCAACTCCAATTTCTTTGATCAATCGATTGATATGTCTGGCACTAACTTCAATATCAAACTCCTTTGATAAATGCTTGCCCAACCATTGCCCAGTCCAACGTGGAAAAGAGTAACCAAACTCTCGCGGACTTTTGCTGACCAACTCTTTCAATCGGTCTAAATACTCAGCATTAACAATCTTCGGGCGACCGATCGGTTGCTCTTGCCAATTGTGAGCATGTCCTGATTTTGCCATGAAAATCCAATGTCTGGCAGTCAATGGCGAGCAGCCCAGAGCGCGGCAAATCTGAGTTTGAGTTTGTCCTTCGTCTGCCAATAACATGATCTCAATCCGCTGTCTATATTCAGAAATCTTCTCAGTTTCGAGATGGTTTTCGAGTAGTTGACGTTGGAATCTTGTTAAATGCTGGCCTAATATTTTTCTTTGGGTAAATTGATTAATTTGAGTCATAACACTCTATTATTAAAATCTTATACTAAAGAATCTTAGCTTGAAATTTGCGGTGTAATATCTAAAATCCGGTATTTCTTAATTTTTCACTTGAGAACCATTAGTCGAAATTTATTTTCGTTGAAAATAAATTAATAGTCTAACTTACAAAGCTCAAACCCTTGGTGGTAAATAAAATCTTGGGTTTGAGTAGATAATTGTTACAGCCACACAGTTCTAGTAATTAGGATATTTTTAAATCAAAATACTGTTCCCATGGCTAGTTTTAGAGATATTACTTAGTGGCGGCTGATGCAGTTCGAGATTGGCATTAGACCAATATTGCTAATGATAACAGATTAATTTCATTAGCTAACTATTGATGGTTAGCATCAGCCATTTGTCTGATTTTCACATGAATATATCCGCCAAAAATGTGAGCGTTGACCAGTAACGATCTGCCCACTACTTGCTGAAACTAGGATGGTAGTTATGGTGGTCGCTAGAGCTTCGGTTAGCCACCGATGAAAATCGGGGCTAACCAAAAGCGTATCGCCTCCCCCCTGACCCCTGACCCCTGGGTTAAGATTTAATTAAGTCACTTTACCTATGAAATCGATCGTTATGACTCTAGTTTCCTTAGCTAGTTTGATTAGTGCCGCTCAAACTGGTCATTTAGTCGCTTTCCCGACAGATACAGTTCCCGCTCTAGCAACACTACCCCAATATGCTGAGTCGATCTTTGAGACTAAACAACGCAGCCAAAATAAGCCCCTGATTTTGATGGCGGGGCGAGTTGAGGATTTGTGGCAATTTACGCGAGGGAGTGAACACGAACTGGCAATTTGGCAAAAAGTCGCCGATCGATATTTGCCAGGTGCCTTAACATTGGTTCTACCCGCCTCAGATCGAGTTCCAGCGGTGATGAATCCCAATCAAGACCAAACTATTGGTTTACGGGTTCCGGCGCACCCTATCGCCCGTTCTATCCTACTCCAAGTGGGTGCGATGGCAACTACTAGTGCCAATCTATCGGGTCATCCGCCATTATTGACAATGGCGGAAATTAATACTACCTTCGGACAAGTTCTAGCACTAGATCGAGAAATTTCACCCTTGGCTAGGGACAGTGAGCAAGAAAGAGACGATCCAATTCAACCAAATATACCTACTCAAATCCAACCATCTACAGTGGTGAAATGGAGTGAGTCTGGCTGGCAATTACTCAGACAAGGAGCCATTACCATCGATGAAATTTAACACGAAAATCTGAGGGACGTTTTCTCGCCCCCCAACCGAATATACCTTAACAATAGATGTTCTCTACCAAATAATCGGCATGAAACCGTGACGATCGAACCACACAATTAGCTAGAGTGGAGATACCATAACTTTAGCTAGTGATTGTTGTGATGAATGCCAGTAAATACATATTCGCTCGTGACATACTCATCACTGGAGATATCTGTAGACATCTCTTGACGCTCCCGTTCCCGATCTCCAGGTAGCAACATTTTTTCGCCAGAGTCTTCCACATAGAATTCCACAGAAACATTAACTCGGACTTTGCCCTTGCACCAGCGACGAGTGGCTAGATCGAGGATTTCACAGGTAATTCCTTCATCAAACCATTGGCAATGTTCGTTAGCCAAGCGAGTGGAACCGATCATCCGAATTGGAATTTCCAATCCATGTTGACGTAGTTTCTGATCGATGCCTCTACCAACAGAGCCGTCAAAAGATTGACTAATCGCTCGCTTGAGCTTACCAGAACGAAACATCGCCTCACCAAAGGCAATTACATCGTCATCACCACAATCATAGGGAATAAGATTATTTGTCATAACATTTTTTATTGTCAAAGGTTACTAGAATATACCATTAACATGATGCCACAATATACTCAGCACAGACCTCATGGATAGGATCGCCTCTAGCGACCGCCATTTGCTATATCTAACAATGAGATTGACTGTTGCAATTATAGCTGGTAGATCGATCGGTTTGGATCGGTCATCCATTACAAAGCTCATGAACTTTACACATTGTTAGTTAGCTTAGATGCCTGTGCTTCTCACTATTGTTCCCAAACCATCGCCCGATCGCACAAATGATTTTGAGGGATGAGGGATGAGGGATGAGGGGTGAGGGTATTAGATTTTCCCAGTCCCCCAGGGGGCCCGCGGCCCCCCCCCCCCCCCCCCCCCCACCACCCCAAAAAAAAAAAAAAAAAAAAAAAAAAAAAAAAATAATAAAAAAAAAAAAAAAAAAAAATAAAAAAAAAAAAAAAAAAAAAAAAAAATAAAAAAAAAAAAAAAAAAGAA
>JANMEL010000273.1:0-11220 GCA_031376885.1 Chamaesiphon sp. OTE_70b_metabat_96
TCCCCCTCTCCCCCTCCCCCCTATTCACGATCGCCCAAATCGGGTAAAATTGTGTTTGTGGATGCGCGGTATCAAGCTAAAAATAACCACACTGCCAGGTTTATATTAGGAGTCGATGTGTTGAAGTTCTTCGCAAGGTTAAAGGAAATATCCGCAAAGTTGTTACCCCGCGTAGCAAAAAAACCTCGCGATCGAATGCTACCAGGCACTTCAGACCCTAAGCCGATTATCAGAACGATTTCGGTTCCCCGTGCGAGAATCAGTATCAAAGCTTCAGCCAAAGAAATCGCTGATAGCTTGAAATCCACCACACCGATTCGCAAAACAGCTCCCAAAAAACCACCTTTCATTACCTCCCTCAATCGATTTGGCGAGATCGTTACCAGCCCATTTCGCGGAGCCAAACCACTACACAAAAGCAAACTATTTTGGGCGGGTTCGGGTTTGGGGATAGGCGCATTATCCCTCGGCGGAGCTTGGGTATTTGTCGATAATAGTGTCTCTCAATACAAATCTGCCGACGCACTCAACTACGTTCGCCCAGGAACTGTTACCATCAAAGGTCTGAATGGTGCCGTACTCCTCCAAACAGGTAACGCCACCCGCGAAACCCTCAAACTGTGGCAGATGCCCGAAAAACTCCATCAAGCCTTTGTCGCGATCGAAGATCGTCGCTTTTACGAACATGATGGGGTAGATTACAAAGGTGTAACGCGGGCGATGGTGTCCAACGTCACATCCAAGAATCTGGTCGAAGGAGCCAGTAGTATAAACCAACAGTTGGCACGGATGGTTTACCTCGACCAAGAACGCAATTTTTGGCGTAAACTTAGGGAAGTTCGCCTTGCCCAAAAACTCGGCAAAGACTTGACCAAAAATCAAGTGCTCGAACGCTATCTGAACCTCGTCTATCTCGGTGAAGGTACATACGGCGTATCCGATGCAGCATGGGTATACTTTAGCAAAACTGTCGATAAACTCAGTCTGGCACAAATGGCTACCCTTGCTGCCATGCCGCCTGCACCTAATAAATACTCTCCCTTCGTCAGTCTCGAATTTGCCGAAAAACGGCGAAACCTAGTCCTAGATCGGATGGTAGATGCGAAATTCATCACATCATCCGAAGCAGAAACAGCCAAAGCCGAAACCCTCAAACCCAAGCGGAGTCCGATTCGACGGGGCGAACAACAAGCCAGATACTTTACCAAATACATCGAACAAGAACTACCCCAACGAATTTCTGCCGAACAGATCAAAGCAGGTGGTTTGACGATCGAAACCACTCTCAATCCCGAATGGCAGGAAAAAGCCGAAGAAGTAATCAACACCACCGTACGTCAGAATCGTGGCTCCTTTGGGCAAGCCGCAATGGTATCTGTAGACCCCCGTACAGGTGGGATTCGCGCCATGGTAGGCGGCACCGACTTTGGCACCAACCAATTCAACCGTGTCACCCAAGCTAAACGCCAACCAGGATCGACATTCAAACCATTAGTATACGCTACAGCGATCGCTGGCGGCATCAGTCCAAATAAAACGTACATCGATGCGCCCTTCGACGTAGACGGCTACAAACCCAAAAACGCGGGAAAAAGCTTCAAAGGGGCGATTTCGATGCGCGATGCCCTCGTCAACTCCGTCAATATTGTCGCGGTGAAAGTGCTCATCGATACTGGTTGGCAACCCGTCATCGATCTCGCCCAGAAAATGGGCATCAAATCCAAACTCGAACCATTCTATTCCCTAGCACTAGGTGGATTGGAAGTCAACCTATTGGAAATGACTGGTGCATACACCACATTTGCGAATAAAGGCATCCACAACCCCGTACATGGGATCGTCAGAGTGATCGATCGTAAAGGTGAAATTCTTTACGAAAATAAACCCACCCCAGAAAAAATCCTCGAACCCAACACCATCGCCACCATGACCTGGATGATGCGTGGAGTCGTCAACGAAGGTACCGCCAAATCTGCTCAAATCGGTCGCCCAGTAGCTGGAAAAACCGGAACCACTGATAAAGAGCGTGACTTGTGGTTCATCGGCTTTGTGCCTCAATTGGTCACAGGTGTGTGGCTGGGCAACGACAACAACCAACCCACAGGTAACGCCAGTAGCACCGCCGCTTACGCCTGGTCGCGGTTCATGACGACTGCCGTCAAAGATACCCCCGTTCAAGATTTTCTCCCCCGCTCCGACGGGAAGCAAAAACCAGAGCTGAAACTAGACCCCATCCGTCCCCGCTATCAACGCACCCTAGCTGTTCCCGCCAAAGACGATAAGAGTGATGGAGATGATTCTTCACGCTCTCGTCGTTCTCGCCGTGACAGCATGGAGGAGAGCAACTCAGAGACTCCCCGCCGCTCTCGTCGTGCTCGCCGCTCTGAAAATGTAGAGGAAAGCACCACTGAAAATACTCCCCGCCGCTCTCGTCGTCGTCGCGCTGAGAGTAACGAATAGGTTTTTTAGAGTTAAGAGCCACCACGACAGTTTGCCTGCGAAATGTCGGTTCATAAATCCTGCATAGATTCTTGCTCTAACATATCTACAATAACTATCTTTAAAGATGGTAAAGACTGATGGACTGTTGACCATACAACTTTAGTATCTACTTTCCAGTATTCATGCACGAGCATATCTTTCATTCCTGCTATAGCTTTCCAAGGCAAATGTGAATAAGATTTGCGCTTATCATCAGGAATCTTCTTTACTGCTTCTCCAATAATTTCTAATAGTTTTACAATTGCCAATATTTTCTCTCTGTTTGATGCAAAAATCTCAAGATCGATCCCATATACAAATGATTCAGCTTCCTCGATAGCATCGAAAATGTCCTGTAAAAACTCAGTATAACTTCTCTTCATATATCGATTGTCTCCGCCAACACGCGATCTCGAATACGATTTTTTAATCCGTTCTTAGTAACAATATCAACTTTGAGGTCAAAAATTTCACTTAAATAGTCTCGAAGCTCAATCAACTCTACAAAAGTCGGGGCTATCTCATAATCAACCAAAATATCAACATCACTCACTTCCGTCTGATCTCCTCGTGCATAGGAACCAAAAATACCTAATGTGGTAAGTTGATAACGATCGCATAGAGATTGTTTTTGTGCTAATAAAATTTGTTTTAGCTCATCTAAGTTTTTCATATCACTTAATAAGAGGTATTTAGCTACGGAGGGTAACGTTAAATTTTTCGGCTAAAACATCGCGAACCTTTTGTTGAAGTGGTTCTACGTCTGTGTCTACTAATGTACGATCGAGTGCGCGATATACCAAGCGAATTGCGAGACTTCTTTGACCATCGGGGACATTTTTACCGCGATATTCGTCGAAGACTTCCACACTTGCGAGGAGTTCGCCACCAGCTTTGGTAATTGACTGTTGAATATCGGCTAATGGTAATTCGATGGGTGCGAAAAAAGCAATATCTCGATCGGAGCCAGGATAGCTAGAGTAGTTCTTAAATACCGTTACTAGTCGCTCTTCGTTGGCGAGGTAGTTGAGGATTACATCTAGATCTAGTTGGAAGACATAGATAGCTTCGGGAAGATCTCGCTCTTGGCGGATTTGGGGGTGCAATTGTCCGAAATAGCCGAGTTTCTCTCCCTCCAACCACAGAGACGCTGTACGCCCTGGATGGAGTTGAGCGTCAGATCGATCGGCGTGATACTCGATCGGCAGTTTGAGGCTGTGGAAGACGCTTTCTAGCATCCCTTTAGCTTCATACCAAGTCAAGGGTGTAGCCTTTCCGCCTGTCGTCCATCGTCCGACAGCAGGATCGCCGCCGATGATTCCGGCTAATACGTCGATTTCTGTCAAGCCTGATTCGTCTTTGCCGAAGACTTTACTAATCTCAAACCCTTGGAGTTCGCCATTTCCTTGGTCTAAGTTGGTTTGGAAGCTCTGAATTAAGCCGGAGATTAGTTCCGATCGCAGGGTAGAATATTCGGTGAACATCGGGTTGACGATATCAACCTGGGTACCGTTGTTGAGTTTATTGATGGCGTAGGAATATTGAACTAATTCGTTTAAACCCACGGCGCGGAAAGCTGCCCGAATTTTGCGTAATAGTTCTTCATCGAGGGAGAGAAATCCCGCTGCGGTGGCGGTAGGCAGGGTGTCGATAAAACGATCGTAACCATAAAGTCTGGCTACTTCTTCGATCAGATCTATTTCTCGCTCCAAATCGCGATAGCGGTAGGGGGGAACGACTACCGCCCATACGTCTTCTTCGACGATGGTGAGTGTACAACCTAGTGCTGTCAGAGTGCGCTCGACATCGGCGACGGTAATTTCGCCTTCTTCACCATCATCATCGATCGGCCCTAAAATTTGATTCAACCGTTCTAAACGGAGGTTAATCGATCGAGGTTTTTGAGTGAAGTCGGGGCGATTGTCGATCGTATCCTGACAACTAATCGTACCACCTGCTAACTGGATAATTAGTTCGATCGCTCGATTCGCTGAGGTTTCTAATTCTGCTAAGTTTACACCGCGCTCGTACCGAGTGGATGCTTCCGATCGCATTCCCCCCTGACTCCGCGCTGATTTTCGGACGGCGACGGAATCAAAAATCGCTGCTTCTAAAACGATGTTTTGAGTACCTTGGGATACCTCAGTACTTTCACCACCCATGACACCTGCTAGAGCCACAGGGATGTCACTGGCGACGATTAGGAGGTTTTGAGCATTAAGCTTTCTTTCTTGTCCGTCTAGGGTCTTGAGCGTTTCGCTTTCCTTCTCACCATAGCGCACACCCAACTGGATATTTGCACTCCCGCCAATCGCCTGCAATTTATCTGCATCGAAGGCATGTAATGGTTGTCCCCATTCTAATAGCACGTAATTAGTTACGTCTACCACATTATTAATCGGGCGAATCCCCGCCGATTCGAGCCGACTTTTTAACCATTCTGGGGATGACTCGATTTTGACACCCTCAATCAGAGTAGCTGAATAAACGGGGCAAGCTTGAGGCTCGATCGATTTTATGCTCAATTGCGGCTTTTTGGCGATGCTCGGACTTAGGGCAACTGTAGGTAAATTTAATGTACCTTGAGTCAGCGCAACGACTTCTCGCGCAATTCCTACCATACTGAGCGCGTCAGCTCGATTAGCCGTGGAAGATAGATCCAAGATGACATCATCCAAGCCTAACAATGGTCGCACATCAGTACCGATTGCCGGAGTGCTCGGATCGTCAGATTCCCCAAAGATATAAATCCCTTCAGCATCTTTCGTCAAACCCAATTCTGAGAGCGAGCAAATCATCCCCTCAGATTTTTCTCCCCGCAGTTTTGCAGGTTTGATTTTGAGATCTACCTTAGGTAAATAAGTCCCTACTACCGCTACGGCTACATGTATCCCCGCACGCACATTTGCCGCACCGCAGACTATTTGCAGCGATTCCTCACCACCCACATCTACAGTACAGACACTTAGTTTATCAGCATTAGGATGTTGAATCCGCGTCAATACTCGCCCGACGACAACCCCATCCGCCCAAGTGCTGCGATCTTCGATCGATTCAACCTCAAAGCCAGCCATCGTCAGAGTTTTCGCCAACTCTTCCGGCTCTAATTGACAATCTACGAGTTCTTTTAACCAATTTAGCGCGATATACATGTTGAGGGGTGAGGGGTCAGGGGTGAGGGGTGAGGGAGGGTGGGAGTGTGGGAGGGTTCAGAGTTCAGGGTTCAGGGGTTTGTAGATGGCTTTGTTTATGCTAGGGATGTTGATTTTACTAGAGATTCATTCAAACCCGCCCTCCTGACTAGCCAGTATTAAACATTCACGGGATAATTGAGCATGTGTTCGTCTCCAGGTAAACCACGAAAACCCCAATTATGTTTGGGTGTCTCAAAAATGGTAATCTCTAGATCTTGTCCACCAATACCCACTCGATCCAATCGATCGAACAACAATCGAATCAACTGCTTTTTAGCCTCGATCGATCTACCCTCAAACATACTAATCTCAATTATAGTATATCGATCCGTTCTACCTGGTTCGGGTGGATAAAAAAAATCATCCACATCCAGCGGAAAAAATCGATGAGCGCGTTTGTGTATAGGATATTGGAGCGCATCCATCATGCAACTGTGAATTAGATCCGAAAGCTCCACTTTAATTGGATTCAATCGCTCTTTCAATCCATAAATCTTAATTTGGGGCATCTTTTATTTTCTCCATTCAAAAAACACCATCCAAAACCAAACCCTAAAAAACATCGATCGCCAGCATCTGCTTAATTCTACCAGAACCCGAAGACTGCTGATTGACCTGAGTTCTCGGCCCTTTGAAATTGAGTAATATAATAGTACCACTTTGAGCAGTCGTTCCCGAAATTTCGACCTGATTGCGACCAGGCATCATCATCGGTGCTAAATTAAGTTCTAGATCGCTATTTGCGATCGACCCCACCACTTTACCATTCAATTTTACGACCACCTGCTCCATCAGAATTGGTAAGTTATTTAGCTCTCCACGTACTCGCAAAATATGGGGTTCGCGCAAATCCGTACGATCGAGACTGACACTACTATATTGAACTTGTTCGCTGTTTGCATCAGTGCGAATATTCACACTTTGACTAATTAGCCTAGCCGTCTTATTTACTGCGGCGGCTGGATTGATTAGTGCTAAAATTGCAACGGCGACAGTTAAACTTAAAATTTTCATTAGTTTTGCCCTGACTTGATTTTCTAAGATCGAATTCCCATATAGAACCTGACCCCTCATCCCCTCATCCCCTCATCCCTCATCCCTGACCCCTCATAACAAACTAGCTGCGGCTGCGTCGAGATATAATGTCGTGGTGGAATATTTCCGTAAAATGGATGCGGGGCAATTGGTGGATACTCGATCGGTTAACATGGTTTTAACGATCTTAGCCTTCTTTTCACCCATTGCTAGACAACAGATTTTTGCAGCTTGACAAATAGTGGGTAAGGTTAATGTTAGGGCATATTGAGGTACTTGTTCGATCGTCTCAAAGAAGCCTGTATTTACTTGCTGTTGACGAGATTTTTCGGCTAGTTTGATTAGTTTGACTGGATATCGATCGCTAAAATCGGCCACTTCAGGATCGTTAAAAGCAATATGCCCAGTTTCACCAATTCCGAGGAAGCATAGATCGATCGGTTGGGCGGATAATAGTTGATGATATCTGTCGCATTCGGCGATCGGTTCTAGTGTATCGCCCATCAGATAATGGAACTGATGGGGATGAACTCGCTCTGTTACGGCTGCGCGCATATATGTCTGAAAACTAGCCGGATGCTCTCCCCCAATCCCCAAATACTCGTCTAAATGAAAGAGAGTCATCTTTGACCAATCAATCTCGCTGCTGTTGGTCAATTCGCGCAGGAATTTTATTTGCGAACCTCCAGATGCTAGAATAGCCGCAGCAGCATCATGTTTGGCGATCGTTTGTTGGAGATGAGTTTGAGTCCGATCGACCAAACTCTCGACCAAACTGTCTTCGTCAGGGTAAACTTCGACTTGCAAGTCATCGACTTGAAAAGTCCGCAGGGGAGTAGATGTAACCATATTTATATAAAAGCTCCAACCCACTCAATGCGGTTGGTAGATTGAACTTACAACAAATCGAGACTCAAACTTTACAATCGAATCTCACGGTCATCTTACTATACAGAGCGAATCAAGTCCAACTGGACGGTTTTTAAGAATCGGGGTGGCAGGATTCGAACCTACGACATCCTGCTCCCAAAGCAGGCGCGCTACCAAGCTGCGCTACACCCCGTCGATAAAACTAGTATAGCACGACTTATCGGAATCGATCGATCTAATTATCCAATCGATCGAAATTTAGTCTCAAAGTGGTTCCCCCTAACCCCTAACCCCTATTCCCTATCCCCTTACTAATCAATTACCCGAATTGGTCCCTGGGTACTAGCACTAAAGAACTGACGGACTAAAGGATTGGAAGTGGTATCGATTTCAGTAGTTCGACCATCCCATTGAACTTTGCCATGATACATAAACACCACTCGATCGGTCGTGCGGCGAATCGTACTATCTTGGTGTGTCACCATTACATGAGTACTGCAACCACCTTCGATATGTTGTAGATCTCGCACCAAATCTTCAATTACCGTTGAGGCGATCGGATCTAATCCAGCCGTAGGTTCGTCATATAATAACATTTCAGGATTATCTTCGGGCCGTTCGGGATTGGACATGATCGCCCTAGCAAAGCTGACTCGTTTTCGCATCCCGCCGGATAGTTGAGCGGGATATCGATCGGCGACATCCGCCATTCCGACTAAACCTAATTTGGCTTCTACCAATGCTCGAATATGTTTGCGCGGCATCCGAGATTGTTGGAATAGTCGGAACCCAACATTTTCCTCTACAGTGAGGGAGTCAAATAACGCTGCTTGCTGAAACACCATCCCAATATAAATCGGATCGTTGCCATCTTCAATCATTCCCCGCCTCAATTGTCCCTGAATATAAACTTCGCCCTCGTCAGGAGCCAGCAAGCCCGCGATAATCCGCAAAATTGTGGATT
This sequence comes from Chamaesiphon sp. OTE_70b_metabat_96, assembly GCA_031376885.1. Taxonomy (GTDB): domain Bacteria; phylum Cyanobacteriota; class Cyanobacteriia; order Cyanobacteriales; family Chamaesiphonaceae; genus Chamaesiphon. The sequence goes on from JANMEL010000273.1 coordinate 8,545, forward strand.
TACCCGTTCCCGATGGGCCGATAATTCCCAATCCTTCCCCAGCATATATATCTAAATCCATGCCATCCAAGATGACGTTTTTACCAAACGCCTTGGATACTCCGCGTAGTTGAACGATTGATTCCATTTGGGGAGTGTGGGGGTGTGGGGAGTGTGGGGGGTGTCGGGGGTGTCGGGGGTGTGGGTTCAGATCCAAAATCCAAGATCCAAAATCCCTATTCCCCCGAATTATACTTTCCGGTAAATATACCACCGATTGCGGCGATCGCGGCCAAGCTTAATAGTACGGTGGGAACGCCAAAGGCAGTTTCGGCGATACCAGTGAGGGCTAGTGGTAGACTCAGGGCGATATTGATCACATTATTTTGAAGTCCGAATACTTTCCCGCGCATTTCTACGGGGGTTTCGCTTTGGATGATAGTCTGCATCGGAATCACCACCGTCGCGCTAAATATGCCAATGGCGGTGAGGAATAGTAAACTTAACCAGAGGGAATGAGTGAAAGATAAACCCGCAAAAGCAGCACCTACGCCGATCGATCCGTACAATCCTAACTGAGCATGGGACAATTTGCGGCTAATATAACCCAACAAAACAGCACCGATACCCATGCCTACCCCACCAGCGGCGAGAAGAAATCCAAATTGGGAAGCTTTAATTTCGGGTAATAATTCTGCCATCCGCACAGCAAGAACTGTCATCGAAGCAATTACAGATTGGATGATTGCCAATTGAATCAATGCGCCTTTGATCTGCTGATGTTCTCCTAGATACCGGATGCCATCTTTGAGATCGGCTAATACATGTGGCTCATCTCCTGTAGGTCGCTGTTTGGTTTCCCCAGTGCGGATCAGCATTAGCAAGATCCCGGCAATAGCATAACTACCGCCGACTAATAATTCTTTGCCGATATGCACTCCCAAGCCGATGCTTCCTGCCAAAGTATCTGCTAGTGCTAACATTGGTTCCCCGATCGCAAACCCCACAATCAACGAAGCCATTGCAGTTGTTGTGTACAGAGAATTTGCTGAGAGTAAATTGGGCTTATCGACAATCATCGAAATCGCTGCTTGCTCGGCGGGGGCAAAAAATTGACCTAAAGTAGAGACAGCAAAAGAGATGACAATCAGAATTTCAAAGCCTAATGGTAAATTTGCGACTACTTGCCCCTTGGTTAACCACAGTAATAAGGGCACGATCAGTACCAAAACACCCCGTAGCAGGTTGCTAATGACTAAGACCTCTTTCTTTTGCCATCGATCGACAAACACCCCCGCTAGAGAGCCAAATAGCACGGCTGGGATCGTATTGGCAATCATGATCGCCGATACCCAACCACTGATGCTCTGGTTTGCTGATTGAAATTGACTCTCAATGATAGCAATCATCAACACTAGCAGAACTTTATCCGCTAATTGTGAGAAAATCTGTCCACTCCACAGGGTGACGAAATTGCGATTTTTGAGTACGGCGAGAAATCCTGGGGGGGGTGTTGCTACCAATTCAGGATCGACATTCACTTTTGGCGGCTCGACATACTCTACTACTGGAGGAGATTCACGAGCCTCCGCTGGAGCTGTCAATTCGTCTTCTGGTGTTTTGCCAAGATCGGATAGTCGCATTTAGTATGGGAGGGCTGTGATAACCGCTGAGTGTAGAGTGTGAATGCCGCAAAAATTGATTTTAATATATTCTATGTTCGAGCTATGCTTTGGCTCTTGAATAGAGAATGGATGTCTCAACCTGTCACTGTTGTTTATCTTAATCGGGAAGTTAATCCTTCGTGATAGTGAAAGCCGCACATTCTAATATATCGCTTAACCTAAGTTGGATGTTATGCCTAGCAGTCAATCAATGCTGCCGATCGGATCTGAAGATTGAGATGGTGTTTGATATAATTACGCAAAATCCATTCAATCCGCCGCCATGCTTTGGCTAGTGCGCTATCGGTAACGATTTCTAAGGGGAATTTAGCGATTTCGGTAGTGAGTCGGTGGAGATGAGGATCGCTCAAATGCTGGAATAGCAGCAAGTCTAGCGCACTCAGTCGATAGGTGACGAGCGTACTCGGATCCCTGGAAAGTGCGGTCAAAATTACGGTGCTACCAGAGCTGACACTAAAGCCGATTTGCCAATTTGGTTGACTAAAGTTGGGTGCGACGGCGGCTTTGGTGATGCAGCAGTCGTATACTTGAGGCGCAATACCGCCAAGGGCGAGGAGATGAAAAATTCCCTGACACAAATGGGCGATCGACGCGGTATTATCATCTCGCGGCAGGTCGTTCAATCTCCCCAAATGCATCATCAACAAGGCATATAATTCTTCTTGGGGGTGTTCGCTCAAAGCTTGGGCGAGGATGAGTTCGGCTAAATATTGACTAGCAGCTAATTTACCCAAATCCCCACTCAATCCACTGTATGTGGCGACAGTCTGAGCTTGGGTAATTTTATCGATCGATCGACCCTTGGCAATTAATAAACTATTTACCACGAAAATCGCACTCCTTCCACCCAAACTAGAGTTGGATTTCCTCGCGCCTGGAGCGATCGCTCTAATTAAACCATGTTCGCGAGTCAGAATCGTCACCAATCGATCGTTTTCACCAATCGGCATCGCTTTAAGATTGATACCTGTTGCTTTGTATGTGCCACTCATGGGGGTAGGGGATAGGGGAT
>JANMEL010000277.1:0-4428 GCA_031376885.1 Chamaesiphon sp. OTE_70b_metabat_96
ATCCCCTATTCCCTATTCCCTATCCCCTATCCCCTATCCCCTATCCCTGACCCCTCATCCCTGACCCCTCTCCCCTGAAAAAAAGATGCACTAATAGCAAAACTATTAATACATCTTTCACCGTGATAATATGGCGGTGAAATTAGAATTCCATGTCAGCAGCTTGAACGCGCTCGACTTGTTTTTTCTTGAGTACGAGCAGGATTTGGGAAAGCATAATCATAAAGACAAACGCCATCAAACCAAGAATCCGATCGGGATTTTGTAAGACGATTTCGATGTCTTTTTGACCGAAACCACCGACATTAGGATTGTTGGTGATAGCTTGTCCGGCGGTAACTGTTGCGCCTTGGGCTACAATCAATTCGGGGCCAGCAGGTACTTTACTTACCACAGCATCGCCAGTAGTAGGTTGGATGGTGATTTCAGAGCTATTATCTTCCAGTTTGGTAATTTTACTGACGGTACCAGCAATAGCTGCATTAGCTACAGTATTATTGCTCTTTTCACCAGTAGGATAAACCTGTCCGCGTCCGCGATTACCACCCGCGTGGATTTGGTATTTACCGAAGTAGATTCCTTTCTCGGTTTTGGGGTTGGGGGAAAGTACTGGGAAGACGATTTCTTGGTATTTGTCACCAGGTAATGGCCCAATGATGACGATGTTCTCTTTTCCTTCGCCATAGGCTTGGAAATACATCCCTTGGGTCTTCTCCTTCATTTCGGGAGTTAGTCTATCTTCAGGGGCGATTTTGAAGCCATCTGGGAGCATTAATACAGCACCGACTTGGAGGGGGCCTTTGCTACCATCTGCGGTTACTTGTTGGATGCTGGTATCGTAAGGAATTTTGACGACAGCTTCAAATACGCTATCGGGTTGTACCGATTGGGGTACTTCTACTTCGGTAGGTTTGGCAGCGAGGTGACAGTTGGCGCAGACGATTCTACCTGTGGCTTCACGAGGAGATACTGGGTAGGTTTGTTGTGCCCAAAATGGATATGCAGCGGCGGATTGAGGTGCGGCGATATCGCTAGTGAGGATGATTCCCGCACTGACAAGTAAGATGACTAGGCTTTTGGCGAGGAACTGCTGGCTACGTTGCCAGAGTGAGGATGGTGTTAATTTCATTGGTTAAGGATGGCAGTCGGAGAAAATTGATAGGATTACGAATAGCCGAATTTATGACCACCAAGCAGGTTCGTTGGTGCGGAAGTCAGTTTCTGTCCAAGGTGTGAGGGAAATTGTGTCTTCTACTACTACAGCATGAGCGAGGGCGAGAGATAGTGGTGCTGGGCCGCGTACCATTTTACCTGTCTCGTCGTACTGAGAACCGTGACAAGGGCACATGAATTTGTTTTCAGCACCATTCCAAGGCACGACGCAGCCGAGGTGAGTACAGATAGCGTTGATGCCATAATCGACGATCGTCCCGTCTGCGACTACGATGTATGTAGGATCGCCTTTCAATCCTTGAGTTAGTGCTCGATCGCCTTTAGCTTTACCTGCGATAAATTCGCTCACTTTGACGGTATTACCTTGAGCGTCTTTGGCGGTTGCTCCACCACCAGCAGCACCGCTAGCGGGGGGAACGAAGTAAGCCACGAAGGGATAAGCTGCACCCAGCACCATTCCGGTAATGGTACCAAAGGTGAGCAGGTTCATAAATTGGCGACGACCGAGATCTGGTACGTCAGATGGATTAGTAGCTTGAGCCATATAACTAAATGGGTGAATTTTTATTTATTAATATCTGAGTCGAACAACTGGGGATCGTCGGCGGAGCCTTCCCTTGGGGAAATCGCCAGTCGTTACGCAATCATAGCGTCCAGAGTCATGTAAAATCTTAGACTATCTGACATTATGGCATTTTTCGCCCTGCTTGGGACATCATTTTTGGGCTGGGGGATCGGGGTTAGAGAGTAGAGTAAATTTAAGAATCGATCGAACAAAAGTTATCGCTCAAAGGTTCTAGCTAAACCCACCCCTACAACCCTATACCCCTCGATCTGCTAGACAAATTTTTGGACTACACTACTAAATAGTCCATCACTCAATCACCTCATGGTATCTACACCTTCCAAACCAGTTCAAAAAGCCTGGGCAACAGCGATCGCCCAACCTGGCGAAGAATTTGCCCTGACACCATTATCGATCGTTTCTGGAGCTATTCCGGCCAGATTGCGGGGCACTTTGTATCGAAATGGCCCAGGTAGATTGGAGCGCGGGGGTGAGCGAGTTGGACATTGGTTTGATGGCGATGGGGCGATTTTGGGGGTACATTTTCGGGCATCAGGCGCAAGTGCGGTTTATCGTTATGTTCAAACTACTGAATATTTGGCGGAAACCCAAGAAAATCGGTTTCTCTATGGCAATTATGGGATGACCGATCCGCAAGGGATTTGGAATTTTTGGTGGCGAATTTTGACTAAACAAGATAGTCTAAAAAATACGGCAAACACTTCTGTATTAGCGTTGCCAGATAAGTTATTAGCCTTGTGGGAAGCTGGACAACCTCATAGTTTGGATTTGGAAACTCTGGAAACGATCGGTGTCGAAACCTTGGGCGGTCTTCAACCTACTCAACCTTATTCGGCTCACCCTTTGCGCGATCCGATAACTGGGGAAATATTTAGTATTGGTGTCGATATTCAGGCGAATTTAAACTTGTATAAAAGCGATCGAACTGGTCGAATTATTCAGCAGGCGATCGTCAAGTTGGACGGTTTACCTTTTATTCATAGTTTTGCGTTGGCGGGTAAATATTTGATCTTCTTTTTGCCGCCATTGAGTATGGACAAAACGGCGGTATTATTTGGTACCAAAAGTTATTCGGAGTCTCTGGAATGGCAACAGGGCGCAGGTACGAAAATTTTGATAGTTGACAGAGAAACTTTTGATGTCGTCAGTCGCGGTGAAACCGATCCTTGGTTTCAGTGGCATTATGGAAATGCTTGTGTAGAGGCTGATGGATTAGTTCGACTGGATTTTGTCAGGTTTACAGATTTTGCTCAAACTAATGAATATTTACGCGAAGTTGCGACGGGGATGACGACTACTGTGCCTAATGGCAATCTTTGGGAGGTACGTCTCGATCCGCAAACTGCTAAGATTGTGTCGATGCAGGAAGTGCTCGATCGTAGTAGTGAGTTTCCAGTTGTTTCTCCACATTCGATCGGTCAATCTTGGCGATATACTTATCTTGCTTTGCAACGTAAGTCAGCGGCAAGTGGCGAATTTTTTGGGGCGATTGGTTGCTTTGATTATCAGACTTCCACTCTGACTGAAGCTGATTTGGGTGAGAATATGTATACTGTCGAACCTTTGTATATTCCCGATCCTCTAGATGCCGAACGCGGTTGGATTATGACGGTGGTTTATGATGGTAATCATCACCGCAGTGAGGTGTGGATCTTTGATTTCGATCGACTTAATGAGGCTCCTGTTTGTCGATTGGCTTTACCCTCGGTGATTCCTTTTAGCTTTCATGGTACCTGGTGCGCTGTCTAGTTTAATGTAGCAGGGGTCAGGGGTCAGGGGTCAGGGGTCAGAGGTCAGTTTGGGAAAGCTGATGCAAAGCATGGTTCTCCGCTTTCTACATCTGTTCTAACCGCCAGGGCGGTTGCTATATTGGCGACTTCTGGCCAGAAGTCGCTCATATCTATTGACGAGATTTGTATGCGTGTGATATAATAGAGTTAGACGCTATTTTATGACTCGATAGTTGAGAAATATTTCTTGCTCGACTCGATCGACACTCAACAACTCTAATCTAGGTGCTGACTCTGGTGTAAAGCCCACTCCCGATACTGGACTTGGAGCGGCACTACCACCATAAATAAACGGGCAAACCGTCAGCCACAACTCATCAACAAATTTAGCGGCAAATAAACTAGCTGCCAATTCGGAGCCGCCGAGAAAACAGATCCGATCGATACCCAATTCGGTAAGCTTTGTGCTAACTACTTCCCAATCGATATCGCCATCAGCAGTTTCACAGACTAAGACTCGATCGAACTTACTCAAATCCAGCCAATCAGTAGAGCCGACTTGAGTAGTCAATAACCAGCGAGAGATCGGCTGACTAAAAAACGGTAACTCTCGATCGATCTTACCAGTCCGAGAGCAAATAATCTGAATCGGTTGTGCAGATTGAGATCTGTCGAGCCTAGCTTGCACCAACTCCGGTTGAGCCACCAACACCGCATTGCCGCCATCATTCAGGGTACCACTCCCCACCAGAATAGCATCAGCCAGAGCCATCTGTTCCTCCAAATGAGCATAATCGCGTGTAGAGCCAAATGTCGGCGGTGACTTCCCTACATCAGAAATTTTTCCATCGGCTGTCATTGCCAACACCAGAGTCGTCTTCATAAGCTAGGGGATAGGGGGGTAGGGGATAGGGGATAGGGGATAGGGGATAGGGAGGT
>JANMEL010000289.1:0-7282 GCA_031376885.1 Chamaesiphon sp. OTE_70b_metabat_96
TCCCCCTCCCCCCCACTCCCCATCATGCTCAAATTCCTCAAGCAAGTAGTAGACTACGGCAAAGAGACTGCCAAAGCAGCTAAATATATCGGTCAAGGAATGGCTGTCACATTCGACCATATGCAGCGTCGTCCGGTGACAGTACAATATCCATATGAGAAGCTAATTCCCTCCGAACGATTTCGGGGACGGATTCACTTTGAATTTGACAAATGTATCGCTTGCGAAGTTTGCGTACGGGTATGTCCGATTAATTTGCCCGTCGTTGACTATGATTTTGATAAAGCAAGTAAAAAGAAAAAACTCAAAAGTTATAGTATCGACTTTGGGGTGTGCATCTTCTGCGGTAACTGCGTCGAATATTGCCCGACGAACTGTCTGTCGATGACTGAAGAATACGAACTAGCAACATTCGATCGTCATGAATTAAATTATGATAGTGTTGCTCTAGGTCGATTGCCTTACAAAGTTACCGATGACCCGATGGTCACTCCCCTCCGAACTTTTGCATATCTACCAGAAGGGGTAATGGAGCCTCATGATTTACCCGAAGGTTCTCAACGTGCTAATAGTAACAAATAACCACTAGAATATACCGATCTGGGTAGGTTTTGAACTGAGTTTTGGGTACAACCATTATGACGATCTAAACCTATCCATACAAATCCAAGAATCGATTTTATTAAGCCGATCGAAGCAATAACTATTAATTTAAAATAACTAAAATGCAAATTGCTGAAGGTGTTCGGTTAGTTACGTTTGGAATTCTCTCGATCCTAATGTTGGGTGCGGCTTTGGGGGTAGTGATTCTGCCAAATATTGTTTATTCTGCCTTCCTTTTGGGCGGGGTATTTATCAGTATGTCGGGGATTTATATCCTGCTCAATGCTGATTTCGTTTCCGCTGCTCAAATCCTGATTTATGTTGGTGCTGTCAACGTTTTGATCCTATTTGCGATCATGTTGGTCAACAAACGCGAAGATTTCAAGCCGCTAAAAAATGGCTGGATCCGTCAAGGTGCATCAGCTCTAGTCTGTGGTGGTTTATTTACCTTACTCGGTACTGTAGCTGTCTCTACACCGTGGAAAATATCCACAACATCGATTCCCCTTGCCGACTCCACCGTACGTCTTGCCAAGCACTTCTTTACTGACTTCTTGTTGCCGTTTGAATTGGCTTCAATCCTATTGTTGATGGCAATGGTGGGGGCAATTATTCTGGCACGTCGAGAATTTATGCCTGATGCTGGATTCGGAGCAACATCGACTGAAAATACCCTCACTCTTCCAGAACGTCCGCGTGAATTGGTTGGGATGGATAAGTAGTTCAATAGCCGGAATCGGATTAATTAACTTTATTTAAGAAATTGCTAAAACTATGTTGCAATTACCATATTTTTTAATTTTAGCGGCGGCTTTATTTTGTATCGGCATCTATGGACTAGTAAATAGTCGAAATGCTGTACGAGTATTGATGTCGATCGAATTGATGCTCAATGCGGTCAATCTAAACCTCATGGGATTTTCAAACTATATCGATCCTGTAGAGATTCGCGGTCAAGTATTTACGGTATTTGTAGTTGCGATCGCCGCAGCAGAAGCAGCCGTAGGACTGGCAATCGTCCTATCTATCTATCGTAATCGCGATACCATAGATATGGAGCAATTTAATTTACTCAAGTGGTAATAATCGCATATTATGGGCGACGCAAAACGGCGGAAAGAAACTGAAACATCAGGCGAAGATAGCAAAAGAATCGTATCCTGGATTCCCTTTACAGTGGCGCAATCAGAAGAGTTTGTCAAAGTTAGTACTAATGGGGCTTGGGTTGGGATTGGCTTACTATTTTTTGCTTGGGTAACAGTGCGCTGGATCGGCCCTGCATTGGGCTTATGGCAAACGACAGGTTAGGATAGGGCGTAGAAACCGCTCTCAAATTTGGGGTGAAAATGCCATAATAAAGAGAGCATTTGTCTACCAATACATCCGGCTGTATATGAACTCTTCAGAGCAATCTCGAATCCGCTCCTATAGCCAAGAAGATGTCCAACAGATTCTAAACCTTGCTTTGGCACAGCACCCTACCTCAGGCACGGAGTTATCCTACGCTCAGTTGCTAGAAATCGCTGATGAGCTAGGAATTCCGGCGGAAGCTCTCAAGGGGGCAGAAAATAAGTGGCTCACCTATCAAGGCGCGAGCGAAAAGCGTCAAGAATTCGATCTGTATCGACGATCGAAGTTGGATGATAAATTAGGTAAATATGTAATTACCAACACCTGTTTGGTAGCCTTGAATTTTCTGACTGGATTTGGAGTACCTTGGTCGTTGTATGTACTCATCTTCTGGGGGATGGGTGTTGGTTTAGATGCTTGGAAATTTTTCTATCAACGGCAGGGGCAAGCATATGATAAGTCTTTCCAAAGCTGGGAGCGCAAGCAAAAAATTCATAAATCGATTACTAGTGTAATTGATAAACTGGTCTGAAGTACAAAAAATATCCTCGACTTCTCCAAGAAGTCAAGGATGTCGATCGATTGAGTTAAAAATCAATATTAAAGACTAGTGATAAAACCGACGATACCATGTCCGGTAAGAATTTCTTGAATCAATAGGGCCACAAATCCGATCATTGCCATGCGACCATTTAGTAATTCAGCATACTCAGTCCAACCAGCTTGAGGGCCGTCAGTGACGTACATTTTAGGCTCGATGGCGAAATTGTTCTCTTTGCCGTCGTTGTCAATGAAAGTTCTAGCTTTTAGAGGTGCTTGCATGTGCTTAATTAGATAAATATTTAGTTATGTAAACTAATATAACAATAACTTTACACAAATGCAAGCATTCCGCGAATATTTATTGGCAGATATGCCTGAACCCCTGTAAATAGGTGCCGAGCTAGTACGGATCCCTGACGATCGAGCTATAATTTTTGTACATTCATCATCCCCAACCGGATGTCTTCCGCCGCCATTACCACTAGCTAGTGGCAGAGAAGTGACACGTACTGAGAGGGAAGTTTATGAAGAAGGATAATTCAGAATTAGACGATGAGCTTTTGCCAGAATACAATCTGAAGAGTTTGAGAGTCAGAAAACTAGGATCTGGACGAAAAAGTTTCGGTAGTGAGATCGTGCGGCTGGAGCCAGATGTCGCGGATTAGAAAGAGCCGATCGACTTGCCACAGATTAACCATTATTCATAGCCGTTTATCTCGATCGAGATTTATGCTGTATGAATAACATCCGAGAAGAACCTCATGCTAAATTTAACCGATTCTCTTGCGGAGAGGCTACTTGTACTGAGCGAAGTCGAAGTACGCCAACGAGACTGCTGGATTTTTGATATGGATGGTACCCTAACGATCGCCAATCATGATTTTGAAGCAATTCGGGCAGAGTTGGATCTACCCCCCGATCGACCGATTCTCGAAGCACTTGCCGAACTTCCCCCAGCCCAAGCGCAGCCGCGATGGGAAAAACTTTATCAGATCGAGTGGGAAATCGCCAAAACTACTCAAGCACAACCTGGTGCGGGAGAATTGCTAGAACGGCTGAGATCCTTGCATGACAGCCGAATCGGTATTCTTACCCGCAATGGTAAATCGATCGCGCGTGCAACTCTTGCCGCCTGCGGACTGTTAGAGTTTTTTGAACCGGAGGCAATTCTCAGCCGCGATTGCTGCGCCCCAAAACCTCAACCTGACGGAATTCTAAAGATTTTACAGTGTTGGGATGCAACCCCCGATCGAGGTGTAATGGTGGGTGATTATATTTTTGATTTATTAGCTGGGCGCAACGCAGGTACTGCAACAGTACATTTGGATGTCACGGGCAGCTTTGATTGGCCGGAATATACAGATTGCTGCGTAACGCAATTAGCCGAATTATCTAGGTTGCTGGATTAATAATGCCAATAAAAAGCAATTCAAGCACTGATTGACAGCGACACGATTACCTACGGTAGGCTTCTGCTAAGGAATTGAACACCAGTTTACGCCATCACAGCACTAGGTATTTATACACGTTGAAAGGGCTGGCATTGCCCACCCTACAACTTCCATATCTTTCTCCAATTATCGATTTGTTCGGGATTGAATTTCTCAAAAATAGGCTCAATCTTATCTAGATCCTGTTTTATTTGTTTTTTACCTGAATGTTCATCAATAGCTACATAATAACCTCCATCTCGATAGCATTGAGCAATCGTTGTAATCAAACTACTGATACATTCAGCATAAACGATCGGCTCCTCGTCAGAAAATTGATAGTAAACAGGAGAGAAAGATCTTTTGATGTTGTCGCAGAGAACGTAGTATGTTTCCTGTCGATCGCCATGAAAGATTGGCAGTAGATAAGTACCCAATTTTGAAATAAAATTTCCGGTGGCTTGCGATAGGGGCTTAAAATCTAATCCAGGTGTTACTTGACAACCTTTTTCATACATACGATAGCAAGATTCTAGCTCCTCAGATATTTTGAATGGTAGACTTTTATAAATTGTCTGCTGTCGTTTATACCATCCCTCTATCTGATTACGATATATTTCCCAATCTGTAATTTTTTCTAAAGCAGAATAGTCTTCTCCAAAGCTGTAATAATCAGAATAGTGGTAGTGTAGCCAACGATCGATATAACTAAATGCACTATCTAAAAAATCAGGACAAGCTCTTAAAGATTCTCCTTTATTCCAATATCTTTCTCTTTCCCCTGGTAATTCTTCGCTGAATTTTTTAAAACCGATATTAGCTAGTAAGCTAATAATTGATTCTCTGAAAACTATGTCTATATTCTCATCTTCATCAGCTAAGATCCATTCAGATCGCCAATTAGATGGATGAATTTGACCATATTTAGCAGGTATTACAGTACCATAATTACAATAAAGTTCGTAACCGTCCGCAAATTTAATCGCTGCTTTGCCCTCTGCATGAGGAACTAGTTCCCGATCGAAGTGTAATTCAAAAGGTCGATCTATGACTAGACAAACCTTCTCGTAAGTTATTAAATAGGGACATTCTTCACATAATGATTTGAGGATATTCCAGATTTCTGGATCGGGGGAATCACTAATGTGGTTAATATAAAAATCAAGAGGCCAAACATTAGTTCCTGAAAGCTCATATTCCAATATTTTATGAAAATTCATATTGCGATCGCAATGTATATTATAGACGTGCTCTTCATACAATACGTCGCATAAGTTTTCAAATATTTCACCACGAGTATAGAATTCGAGATTGTCTAGGGTAAGTCGAGCATCTAAATCAATATTTTTGACTGGTGTTTTCTCTAAACTAGCTATTAACTTGTCATAAATCAGACACTTTATACGAATTGGACATGGATTATCATCATATGAAACTGAATGAAAGAATGAATTTTGTTCCAAAGATGGACTACTTAGAAAAAATATTTCAGGTGAATTAATGTCGAGTGTTCTGTAAGCATCTATAACTGCTCTAGTAGCTTTGTCTCGATCGACTGGTTGAGTTGAAAATAGGATTTTATCCCACTTATATATGTAGCGATAGATTAGATTTTCATATTCAGATATCTGTTGATGATTATTGGTCATATCTCATTTAAAGCAAAAGTATCAGAGTAAAATTTCGATCTATTCTTCTAAACACGGGCAACTAAGGAAACTGTCTCACGATCGAGAACAGCAAGTGCATCTTGAATTGTATCGACTTCTTGAGTTTCTAATAATGACTCCCCGCATTGTTCGCATACCCATGCAGGAATAGCATCCCATGAAATATGATAGCCATTTCTGTCAATACTAAAAGGGGCGGTTCCTTTCTTCATCTGTGCTTTACAGTAAAAACATTCCATAATTAACTCTTGGAACTTTGACGCATCCGATCGATAAACTCTGGATAATTATCTAGATCTTGCTCTGATTCCAAAGCTGGCATCTCTACCCAATTCCCTTCTGCATGTAATCGATCGACATAGGCATGAAAGGCTCCTTCATCTTCCCGATGGGTGAGAACGTATTCACGTAATTCTTTCTGACTCATTTGTTGATAATTAGACTGACTCATTAAATGTATCTCCACTTACCGTTAGGATATATTTCGATAGTGTTTTCCTCGCCTGCCAAAAAGAAAATATTTCCCGTTCTTTTATCAAACTGAACGAGATTAATTGGCAGGTAAAATCTGGTGAATCGGCAACACAGTAGATAGCACTGTGTCTTTTGCGCTGAGGTAGGAATAGCTCAAACTCCTGAAACTTACTATCTGAATAGATTATAGCAAATGCTATATATAACGAACAGGTAGGGGCAATTCATGAATTGCCCCTACCTCAGTATCGAATCTTAACCCACTAACTCAATCCCCCGTTTACACAAAGCCTCAGCAGTGATGCCATTGAATGCCATCAATTGACCCGCAGTAGCAGTAGTTTCGCCGCGCTTCCAGGCGAAGGTATCGCGAGGTGAGGTCGATCGCAACATCACAGGTTCTAACATCGCAGGTGCGCCACCTGTAACGCCGATTAAGGCACTGCCTCCGAAGATTTCGGCGAACTTATCATCAGACAGGAAACCGCCGTCTGGTTCGCTACAGGTATCCCAGGCGACATCGCTAGGGCGATAGAGACGACGGGGGTTGATAATCGAGACGATTTTGGAGCCGATGCCCTCAGTTTTTAAAAACGTAGCGGCTTCAAATGCTGGTGCTAGAGTCATGTCACCGATAACTGCAAAGACTACTTGCTTATCGCCCGGTGTGTCTTGCAAGACTACCGCGCCGTCTTCTAAACCTTGACGAGTTTGGGCGAAGGTGGTGCGGATGGGTAAGGGTGATTTACTCGCGGTGATGACTATGCCTTTGTTTTGGGTAGTTAATGCCCAGTCGTAGCAGACTTGGATACTATTTGCGTCGGGTGGGAAGACGGGGAAAACGTTCCCATTCCGCATCATTGAGGCGAAGTAGGCTTCGATTTCGGGGCGTTGGTGCGTCCAACCGTTGCGTCCCTGTTCTAGTGCTCCGGCGGTGTAGAGGGTGATGGTAGAGGGTGTGGGGCGGCGCAACTCTGCCATTGCTTGGGTGACGGTTTGCCAGATGGGTAAACCGTTGATGGCGAAGGATTCGTAGGAGCACCAGAGGGTACGCGCACCCATTAGGGCGAGTCCCGCTGCGAGTCCCGCGCAAGCATCTTCGCTGAGGGGTTCGTAGACTTGCCCGTCGGGTGCTTGGAAGTACAAATCATCGGTGGTGGGGTGGATGATTTTTAGGGCTTGGTTGATATTGGCAATCCCTGAAGCTTCGTT
>JANMEL010000007.1:0-15570 GCA_031376885.1 Chamaesiphon sp. OTE_70b_metabat_96
AAATTCACACCCAAGCAACACAGGCACAAAAGTGGTTAGAGCGGTATCGAGGCAAAAAGCCTGTATTTGCTTGTGTACTAGGATTTACAGATACTTGTCTAATCCCTGGGATTTCGGCGGCGGGTAAAACACCAGCCGATCGACAGTATACGGCGATCGCTGATGCTGAATTCCTAGCTAATGGTGCTCAACCTCAACCGGATTATCCTCTCCCACCATTAATCGCTGGAGCATCTCCGGTGTATATCTCTCGCGCGATCGTCGCCGCCTTGGATTTGCCGTTATATATCTTCAATGCTGGCTTACCGACACCACCAAAAATACCCCATGTAGATTTGGGCGGTATTCCAGCAGCTTGTTTGAGCACTGGTGCAGCTTTACCCCTGGATATTGTCACCCATCTTTATGAGCAGGGCTTAATTTGGGGTGAAAAATTGGCTGCGGAGGCTGACGATAGTTATGTGATTATCGGTGAATGCGTGGTGGGTGGTACGACTACCGCGCTCAGTTTATTAGCTGGATTGGGCATCGATGCAGCGGGCAAAGTCAATAGTAGTCATCCAGTTTGCAATCATCAGCAGAAATGGGCGATCGTCCAAACCGGATTGTCGAAGTTGAGTTTACCACGATCGCCATTAGAACTAGTCGCGGCGATCGGCGATCCGATGCAGATTGTGGTGGCAGGAATGGCGATCGCGGCTGGGCGAACCAGTGGTGTATTATTAGCTGGAGGGACGCAAATGTTGGCTGTAGCGGCCTTAATTCGATCGATTGGACTCAACAGTAATATTTCGATCGACACGGCTCAAATCGTCGTCGGCACGACTGCCTGGGTAGCTAAGGATCGATCGGGTGATACGATCGCCCTAGCTAGACTCATTCCCGAAATACCCCTGATTTCTACCAATCTCAGTTTTGCAGATTCTCGCTATCCCCAATTGCAAGTTTACGAGCAAGGTTTTGTCAAAGAAGGAGTCGGCGCGGGGGGGATCTCGATCGCCGCTACACTATACCAAAACTGGGGACAGCTCGAATTATTAAACTCGATCGAGCAACTCTTAGCTACAGCAATTTAGCTCAAAATGCATTGATGCAAGTCGGCTGGGATTGACAACGACGAGTTCGAGGTAATTTAATCTATCTAACTATTCAACAAGATCGGGTTCTTCAGTACTTAGTATGCTGATTTACAGCTTAACTCTATGACTATCACGGAAATTCCGAGTTACGATTACCGCGTTACGAGACATTCAATTTCTTGACGATAGGCTTGAATATCAGCCTGCATCTCTTCAAACTGAGGATCGTTTTGGAACATTCCTGCAAATTGCGTCCAGGGGTGTTCTGGTTGAGGAGAGTCAATCTTTAGCGTGACAATCTCGCTTTGACTCAAGCGGGTGGTTAATAGTTCTCGAACGTTTTGCAAAGCTATTTCACCGGTTGCGCCTTTGGCTCGGCAATTGGGTAAACCCAGCGCGGTTGCTCTATATCCTCCCGATTTAGGGGTTTCAATTAAGATTGAATAGTTTTGTTCGGTTTGGGCTACTGCATTAGGTGACATATCACGACCATATTAATATTAGTTGCTTGGATCATTTGACGGCGGATGCAAACCAGTTCGAGTCCAAAATATTCTGGTTTGGCGAATAGAATCATTCTCTGGATAACGCATGTCATTGAGATCGAGACGGATGCAAGTTGTCCGCCCGATTGGGGTAGATCCTTGGATTACAGTTCCATCAAGCGTCCAGGAAAAATGCTCTGCCCATTGCTGTTGGCGCGGATTAAAGATTGGGACGATTTCCTGAGTTTCAGGATCGATACCAGCAACAAAATTATAACGCCGTTCATTGCAGCGGCGACACGCGAGGGCTAGATTATCAATATCATCTGAGCCACCAAGAGATCTTGGCACAATATGATCGATCGTAAACCGATTGGCACTGAGTAGTTCTAGTGAATGACAATACTCACACAAATATTTTGCTCGTTCGCGTACAGACTGTTTTGTTACTTCACTAATTGACACGATCTGAAGCAATCATGGCATTAATGTGAGTGAAAATTCGATCGAGTTCGCCAATTGAATCTAGTTCGGCGACATCTTCAGGCGACAGTAGATCTTCTTTTTTCTTGTCGAGCAGATTTTCCATTCGGAGTTGTAGGGATTCGCTAAACTTGAATAGGTTCCAATTCCCGACTTTCGCCATCTGAATTTCGTTGATTAATGAGGAAGGCTTGCTGAGAACGACAGTCATCTTACTTTCACCCAAATCTATATATAATTTGACATTACTCAAGCTTATCAGTCAATTATAACATTCGATGCTCATCTTATGTTGTTCCGCTAAGGGGCATAGCCCAGTCCGATCGATTCATTGTATTGTGTTTCGATCGACCATTACCCTTGATGGTCGAAGTGAAATATCGATCTCAATCATTCAGAGATCGATCGAGTGTTTAAAACATCAATCTCGATCGCAATGAACGATCGAGGTAACGCGATCAATATAACCTCAACAATAATAAATATCGATCATATTATCTCTCTTAGGTGTTATGACCACTTATTGATATACTATTTTGAGGAGGAATGTTAGTAGGTATATAATCATACTTCAATCTGGATTTATTTGCTTGAACCGTAAGATCTACAGTACCTTTTAATTCATTTGCATAATAATCCTTTACCTTACCATGTTTATCCTTTGGATCAATGGTACTATACAAATCAATTTCATAAGCTTCTAGAGCTGTTTTAGTCAAGTCAACACTACCAAAGATGCTAGAGTGATATGCCTTTGAATAATTAGAGTACGTGCTAAAATTTACCTCATATAAATCAGGAAAGGCATTGTATACAGCTATGCCTGTTAATATGCCTGTCGCTGTACCTACTGATCCACCTACTGCTGTTAATAAATTTAAGTGTTCCACTGGCAGGTTTAAATTAGCAGGATCTAATGCAACAATACTACTTACTTTTTTAGACCCAAACTCTGTGTACAAAATTTTAGATATTTCATAAGCAACTAAAGCACCTAAACTATGACCAACCAAGTTTATATTACCAGCAGATATTCCTAGATCGTGCAATTTTTTGGCTGCCCATTTCGCAACATCTATTATGTGAGAAGCTCCGTCAATCACAAGTATTTGATTGGTTTTAGCGAATTCTTTCCAATCTAGCTTTAGGATTTGTACATTAGAATCATTAGGAATTGATTGTGCAATATTATCCATATCTGATGAACTATTGTCCATTCCATGAATGAGTACCCATGTTGGTTGATCTCTAAAGATTATGGGTTGTGAGGTTTTTGATATTAGTGAAACAATAGCTCTACTCTCCCTGGAAGTGATTATTTCAGAAAGAGGAAAACCACTGGATATGATTGGAGATGTGCCAGGTATTATTGGAGATGTGCCAGGTATTATTGGAAATGTACCAGGGATGATTGGAGATGTGCCAGGGCTGATTGGCAAAATGTTCTTATCTACAATAATATATCGGCTGGGATTAGATGCAGAAATTGTTTCCTCTTTGTAGAGATAGTCAGCCGCACTACCACTTGATGGCGAATAGCTTGATTCTGAGATCAAGATCGTTCCATCAGCATTAACTCGTTCAACAACGGCAACGTGACCGTTTTCCCATTGCGCGATCGATCCAACTTTTGGAGTACTAGAAATTGTAATTCCAGCAGCAATAGCTTGATTATCCCAATCTTGGGCATTACCCCAGAGCTTATTCAGAGTTGCGGCACTATAGCCCAACTCCTGCAATCGTCCGTTGACATACCAAGTACAATTTCCTTTGGCATTACCTAATTTGTTATTGGGTGAACCAGTTGAGACTGGAGCATTACCAGAAGTCCAGAAAATATTACCTTCACGGAAGAAGCTTGAATTAAAGCTACGAGAAGCCCCATTTGTCGGAGATGAACCTCCATTGCTGGGTGGCTGTTCAATGTTAGTAGTTGGTGGGAATGGAGTATTTATAGAATTACCTGGTTCTCCATAAATATAAGCACTAGCAACCCAATTATTAGTACCGACAACATGGAACCAGCGATTATCTAGAGCATTATTCCGACTAGGATCGGGAATCGAATCGCCAGTAGTCCAAGCGTCAAATTGCAACACCTGATTATAAGGACTGATACCATTATCGTTGGAACCAGTAGTCGGCCTTTGACGCAACTTAATTCCGACATCGGAGCGAACCACTCCGGCAAATTCTTTGTAATTAACTGCACCACCCGCAGTCATCAGGGTACTAGTTGCCCCAATACCATAGAGAATATCCCCATACTGGAAGTGTTGAACAATCTTGTTTCCACCTAATCCTTCTTCCTTACTAGTCGGCGCACCCAAACGTCCGTTTTCACCACCCTCATTATTTAGATAGTGACCACCAATCCCGCCATAAACAGCAAAGATGCCATTAGAACCGCTAATCAATGCCCCATTCTGAAAGTTCTGGCGATTGCCAATTCGATCGGATGTGGGATAACCTAAAGCTCCTTCAACACCATTCCCTGTTGCTAAATATGCGTTCCAGAAGCCACCACCAACCCAATACGAATTATCATTTGCATTAGATTTCAGAATTGCACCAGAACCCTGGGAACCACCTTGGAAATCTTGAAGATATCCATTCCCCCACGGATGAACATTATTAGTTGCAGAGCCGATCGCACCCGATCCACCTAAACGGTTGAAAGTATTGATATAAGTGTTGTGTGCGCTAGTGCCATCGAAACCAACCGTCACTCCAGTAGCTGGATTATTGCTACCACCAGACCATTTAACTGGACTACCTCCCACTAGTTGCAACTCACCATTCTCAAAAGATTGATGCCAATAGCCACCGTTCTGAGTTTCATTCCCGATCGGCATCCCCAAACGCTGTCGATCGTCACTGGATAGATCATTGTAATAGGTCTCTTTCAGGGAGTTTTTGACCACGAATGATCCCTTTGCCCCATGAAAAATAGTCCCATTTTGAAAATCTTGTTTCCATTCCAATCTTCCACCAATAAAGACTTGGTTCGCTTTCGCTGAACCAAGCTGCTGACGAGATTCAGTGCTTAAACTGTAATAATAATTTCCAACGCTACCCACGATAACAATCCCACCACCTGTGGGCTGAGGAGCTGGATTGCTTATGGTCACAAGTGGTGTAACATTCAGTGTGAAACTGCCAAAAGAACCACTGGTGATTTTGACAATATAGTTACCAGGAGCCAAAGAAGTATCAATTAATCGAGTATTGTTACCACCTGAGATATCGTTAGCAATTAACTGGTTCTGGCTATTGAACAGGCTAAACTTAGCATCACCTTGAATCGCAGAAATTGAAATAAAACTATTTATTTGCCTATCTACAGTGAAACTGTAAATCGTCGGCAAAACATTACTAGTCATACCATTAGCATATAGACTATTCTGGCCTAATAAGCCTAGACTGGTCGTGCTAGGTACTGGAGGTGTTGGAGTGTTAATAGTAACCAGTGGCATAACATTCAGGATGAAATTACCCACAGATCCGCTGGTGACTTTGATAGTATAGTTACCAGGAGCTAAGGACGTGTCAATTAACCGAGTGCTATTACCACCAGAGATATCGTTAGCAATTAACTGGTTCTGACTATTGAATAAACTAACCTTAGCATCACCTTGAATTCCAGAAATTGAAATAAAACTATCTGTCTGTTTGTCTACAGTAAAAGTATAAGCTACTGGCAGACTAGCAAGAGTTTTGCCAGTTGTATGCAAATAGTCTCGCCCTAACAAACCAAGATTAGTCGGCCAGAGTAGCGACTCCACCGTAGATCCATTTTGAGTAATAGAACCCTTCTGAAAATCTTGGCGAAGAATGCCATTCGCACTGTAAATATTACTAGTAGGTGCTCCCAGTTCCTGTAACTGAGCAACACTCAGTCCCTTATAGTAAGTCGCGATCGCACCTTTTATCGCAAAAGTTTGAGCTGTTGGCGTATTAATCAAAATACCATTCTCAAAATCTTGGCGCAAACCATTAACAGTCGATACCTTATCGCCAATCGGGAGTCCGATTGAAGAACTATATTGCTGACGGTACACATCAAGGAGGACACCATCTAGAACAAAAGTGCCCTTACCAGACTGAAAGATGCTCCCTTTTTGGAAATCCTGCACCATCCCGCCACTGATAGTTTTAACATTACTAGTCGGATTGCCCAACGTATTCCAGCCATCGGCTGAATTGAATTTATCAAGCAGACTATTATTTACCGTATTACCTGTTAAACCAACGCTAAATAAGGGTGTAAGTTTAACTTCACCAGTACCATTATTTTTCCATTCAACAGTGCCACCAGCGAAAAACTGTCGCCAATTTCCACCACCAAGATTCTTCAATCCAGTATAAATAGCCCCTAACTGATTACGTTGTGTCTCAGACAAGCCGCGATAATAACTGCCCAAACTACCTTCTAAAACTTGAGTCCCGAATTGTGGCGAATGGGTGACTACTGCACCTTGGAAATCTTGTCTCCATCCATAACTAGTCGCAATTTCTGAACTAGTTGGTAACAGTAGAGTAGAACTATTGGCACGATAATAAATCCCGATCGATCCACGAACTGCGAATGTCCCAGCACTAGATTTAACAATACTTCCTTTCTCAAAATCTTGAACTGTACCGCCATTGATATTCCGAACATTACCAGTCGCTTTAGCTAAAGCTTCCCAACCAACAACCTTATTAAACTCATTCGTAAAAGCGGTATTGACACTAGTACCATCAAAGCCAATAGTGAACGGAGTTAATTTAATTTCTCCAGTACCATTATTTTTCCATTCAACAGTTCCACCTTTGAAAAACTGTCGCCAATTACCCCCACTGAGATCGTTTTCTCCTGTGTAGGGCGCGCCCAGTTGATTTCGCTGTGCCTCGGAAAGTCCCCGATAATATCCCCCCAAGCTCCCCTGTACAACTTGAGTGCCAAACTGAGCCGAATTAATCAGGGTTTTACCATTAGAGAAGTCTTGGCGTTTACCATAACTAGTTGTACTTTCTTCACTAGTAGGTAAGCCTAAAGTGGCACTATTAGCACGATAGTAAGTAGCGATCGATCCTGTCACAGCAATTGTTTTGTTGCCAGAGATAAAGATACTACCTTTTTCATAAT
Organism: Chamaesiphon sp. OTE_70b_metabat_96; assembly: GCA_031376885.1. Taxonomy (GTDB): domain Bacteria; phylum Cyanobacteriota; class Cyanobacteriia; order Cyanobacteriales; family Chamaesiphonaceae; genus Chamaesiphon. Next base: position 7,179 of record JANMEL010000007.1, read on the forward strand.
CCTGAACGGCAGAACCATTGAAATTGCGGATAGTTCCAATGGATTTCCCTAGAGAATTAGCACCACCCAGCAGATTATATCGATCGCTAATCAGAGTTTGATTCGACCACTTAACAGGCACACCTTGGACTAATTGCAGATTGCCATTTTGAAATGATTGGTGCCAACCACCCACGCTAGTTTCGTTAGCAGTGGGTAATCCCAGGCGTAATTTATCAGCCGCGCTTAAATCTTTGTAGAAATTATTTAGCGTACCTCGGAGGGCAAAAGTACCCGCAATAGATTGAAAAATACTGCCTCGTTCAAAATCTTGAACTGTCCCACCAGCAATACTACGAACATTACTAGCTGCCTTACCTAAAATCTGCGTTCCATTAACTTGATTAAAGGTATTGATATAAGCAGCATTCGTATTCGTTCCGTTAAATCCGAGCGTAAAGACGGAATTAATCGTTATGGATTGAGTGAACAAATTACTAGCTGTGCCAGCTTTATCGTAAGCGATCGCATTCAGCTTATAATTACCAGCAGCAATACCACTCAGACTAGTCGAATAGTTAAACTTAGCTGAGTTGGCACCATTAGCGGTAAATTTATTTACATCAGCCAACTCAACCCGTTGCGACTGAGCATTAGTCAGCCAGAAATCGACTTTAGTGACATCTTGCCAACCATCATTATCTGAGATATAACTAGGATCGATCGTCAGCGTCGAATTAACGTTATAGCTGGACTTAACACCATTAACGATCGATGCTTGGGGCTTGATATTTGTAGGCGTATTCCCCACCACTGCCAGATTACCGCCTTGATAAGTAAGGAACTGAAGGTCATTTACCCCATCAATCCAGCTACTCGCAGTCTCAATCCGCATCAAATCCTGACCACCGCCAGCAATAAAATCGCCAGCAACTAGCAAAGTGTCATTGCCATTGACTGCAAAAGCATTAGTCAAAACAGTCTGACTAGCCCAGGCAAACGTACCATTTGAAATGTATAGTTCTGCATCGCGACTACCATTCACCCAGGCACCTTTCTCCTGACGAATGATATCAGTCTTACCATCGCCATTGAAATCTCCGGCAATCAGATTTGTCAGATCGCCTCTCATCGCTGCCATGTCGGGGACATTGCCAACTACCTGAAAATTGCCATTCTGGAATGAGATAAATTGGGTATCGTTAACTCCATCAATCCAACCGTTATATTCCTGACGAATGATATCCGTTTTACCATCACCATTAAAATCCCCAAACGTCAGCCGATTGTGGTTGCCTTCAAATAAACCAGAGTTCGACACCTGAATCGGCGCATCATAGACACCGCTGGCTTTACCCATGATTACTTCAGCATCTTTAATGCCATCAACCCAATTTCCCCGCTCTTGGCGAAAGATATCTTGGACACCATCACCATCAAAATCCCCTGTGTAAAACATCTGTCCATTGGGATTTTTGTCATCGATATTCCGAAATATCGAATCCTTCGCAAAGGATAGTTTATAGGGTGAGCCAGTAAATAGTGGATCTTTGTTAAGTAGAGAGCGATCGGCTCTGATAAAATAAGTCCCTGGATCTAAGGTGATATTAATCGACTCCGAACTACTACCAGGATTGTTCGATGAAGCTAATAATTTAGAGTTAATGTCAAGTATGGAGATATCTAAATTGCCGCTGAATCCATACCCACTAATGTATACTTCACTACGAGCGTTTTGCTGAAACTTGTAAAAATCCGTACCATCATAGTTAGAAACCTCGCCAGTAAAAGACTGGATGCCAGTGCCGAACAAGACGTTTTGAGCGTTGCTTTGATTATCTAACATAATGAGGAAACCACTTACTATAAGAGCAGCATTGAGCTTATTTGTGAATGAATATGAATCACCGATCAGAGCCGTAATTCGTGCAACCCGCAAACAGGTATAAACTAATCATCATTATTGCAAATCATGAAGATCTGAAGCTCCTATAATTGGGGGTAATTCATCAGCATAGCTGATTTCCAGAGCATCATTTGAAGACTTACATTCGATATTTTCACCTTCACTGATAAATCGCTCGGTAATCAGAGCAGTATATTCCGACAAATCTTGTTGCCAATTGCTAATTAGTCCGGCAATTTTGGTAACTCGATCGCCAGTAGAAATTTTAGATACATCATAACTAAAATTCCCAGCAAATAACACTACTGGAGTAGCTAGTTGTTCGGGGAATTGAATGCTAGCATCATTAATCGAAAGATTCAATTGACGCTCTGACAAATCGTAGACCAAATTGAGTGCAGCGCGAACACCCGTGCCATATTGTTGCCAACTTCCACCAGCGAGTAATTGGGTGTTAATATAATCGCTAGCTGCTTCTGGACTATTGTAAGCAACGTAGCTGCGGAAATTAATCCCAACTGCTTGATAGTCAGCTAATTTGAGCGTAGCAACGTATTTTTGAGCGACTTCACCCGCACTAATGCTATCGATTGCTTTGTCCCCCACAGCTTCAAGAAACATCACCCGATCTGGTTGGGCTACGATACTAAATCCATTTTCAAACACAATTTGACCGACTCGATCGTTATAAATTGGCTCACGAGCTATTTTCCAGTCACTAGGAATAATCCCAGTTTGCGTTAGAAAATCTTCGTTGAGAATCGTGGGATTTTGAGTCTTGACGGAAACAACGATTGCGAGTTCTTGGGTGATGAGTTGGCTCATGCGTGAGGGGTGTGGGAGTATTTGATGGGACAGGGGTAATGCTTATCTTTTCCACTCTACAATAGTAACAGATTGAAAAGAATTTAACTCGAAGCTTGCGCTTCGTCTAACGACGATCGCGATCTCTACTTTAGACTAAATAGATATTTGTTAATAATTTTGTGGAGTTTGATCGGGTAATGACGCAGCGTAGAGGCTAGGATAACCACCGCATTAAAGCTAGGCATAGTATAGCTTTAATGCGGTGGTTACTCTCAGTAAACCGCAAAGTTTTTAGCGATCGATTAAATCGACTGTCAATTATCAATTAATTTAATCACCATTCCGGCTTGGTAAAACCCCGTGCTTCCTGATAGCATTGCTCGGCTTCTTCCCATTGGTGGAGAGCACTGTGAACCCTGCCTAGATTGAACCAGAATTCTGGATTCTCAGGATCTAGTTTAGTGGCTTGTTGAAAGCTGAATAGGGCATTTTCGAGCCGATGGAGTTCAATTAGACAACTACCTCGATTATTCCATGCCGAGGGCAGATCCGGATCGAGATTGAGGGTGGCTTCATAGTCGGCGAGGGCGGTTTCAAAATCGTTGCGGATGAGATAAATATTCCCCCGTCGATGCCAAGGTAGGGGATCGTCTGGATTTAGGGAGATCGATCGACCTAAACTAACTATAGCCGCATCTACTTGACCGAGGGATTGTTGAGCGATCGCTTGTTTGTACCATGTGGAGGCATCATCATCGCAGATTTTGATACTCTGTTGATAGCATGTTAATGCTTCGGCATACTGTTCTAGTTTGAGATGTACCATGCCCTGATTATTCCAGCCATAGATGTCTTGAGGAGCGATCTCCGTAGCTTGACGATAACTCTGTAGGGCACCTTCTAAGTTACCCAGTTGAAATAGGGCTGTACCGCGACCATTCCAAGCCCATTCGTGGAATGATGCGATGGTGGGATCTGTGGGTGCTAGGAGCAAGGCGCGATCGAAACTAGCGATCGCTGCTTCCCATCTAGCTAGCTGAAACAAGGCATTGCCGCGTTTGTAATAGGCTTGAGCATCATCGGGATTGAGGATCGCACAGTTGTCATAACAGGCGATCGCATCTTCATATTTTTTGAGCTGAAATAGAGCATTCCCCCGATGCAGCCATACCTGTGGATCTTGGGGATTGAGTTGGGCACTTTGTTCATAACAACCGAGTGCTTCTTGCCAACGCCCTAATTGTTGCATGGCGATGCCCCGACTATGCCAAGCACTGGCATCTTGGGGATTGATTTCGATACTCCGATCGTGGGCGATAATGGCTTCCTCGTAGCGTTTGAGGTGAGAAAGAGCTTTGCCCCGATTGTGCCAGCTTTGGTAAAATAGGGGTTGGAGGGCTAAAGCTTTGTCATAACTTTCTAGTGCTCTTTCGTGCTGTTTGAGTGCGCCTAAAGCATTCCCATGATTATTCCAAATATAATAATCGTCTGGATCGATGTCGATCGCCCGCTGATAACTCTCTACCGCCGCTTCCATTTGTCCGAGTTGAAACAGCATACTCCCCTGCTGATACCAAGCAGCCGCGCAGTCTGGATCCAATTCCACGCAACGGTTATAACTAGCTAGGGCTGGCTCGATCTGCTGCAACTGAGCTTGAACTTTGCCCCGATTGTACCAAGCTAGGGCAAAATTGGGGTCGTATTCGATCGCTCGATCGTAACTTTCGAGGGCATCATCCCACCGCTCCAAGTTACCGAGTAACTCGCCGCGATGAAACCAAACTTCGCCCTGTGCTGGATCCAACTCCAATGCCGTCCGATAGGCGTTCAGAGCTTCGACCAATTGCCCCTCGTGGTAGAGACCTTGACCCAATAATTGCCATGCTCTAGCCCCTTTTGGCTCCATCTTGGTGGCTTTTTGGAGGCTCTTAATCGCGGCGGGATAATCTCCCAATTCTAGCAGTACGCGCCCATGCTGTTCCCAGACGGCGGGGTCTTTGGGATTGAGGGAAATCGATTTCTTGCAGGTATCGAGTGCTTTTGACCATTCACCCTGTGCTCCTTTGACTTGACTTTGGTGATACAAAATCTCCTGATTTCTAGGATCGAGGCTCAGAGCTTGTTCGTAACAACTATTGGCTTCTTGCCAACGATGGAGGGCGGCGAGAGTCAGCCCTCTAGCGTGCCAAGCTTCCGCGCCTTCGGGATTGAATTCGAGGGCGATGGTGTAGCAATCTAGGGCTGCTGCCCATTTGTGTAGTTGGGATAGGACTTGACCGTGGCTGTAATATAAGTCGTAAGTGCCGGAACCTCGATCTTGTGCCCGTTGGTAGCAGTGAATCGCTTCTTCCCATTGCTCTAACTGTTGGTGGGCTTTGCCTTGGCGGTACCAGGCGGGGGCGCGATGAGGATCGAGATTTGTGACTTGGTTGTAGGCGTACACCGCATCGGTGAGGTGCTCCAATTGCCAGTGAAGATTGCCCAATCCATACCAGGTATCGGGATCTTGAGGTTGCACGGCGATCGCTTGGTGGTATGCGGCTAGCGCGCCTTCGAGATCTCCGGCTTGGGTCAATTCTTTGCCCAAGTTGTGCCAAGCGGGATGGTATTCTGGTTGGATGGTGACTGTTTGGAGATAGCTCTGGATGGCTGCTTCTGGCTCGCCGAGGTTGGCTAATGTGAGTCCGCGATCGTTCCAACTATGATAGTGGTTGGGATCGAGTTCGATCGCCCGGTTGTATGCTTGGAGGGCTTGGGGATACTGTTTGAGTTTGAGTAGAGCTTTGCCTTGGAAGTACCAAGTCGGTGCATTTGTGCTGTTGAGTTTTACGGCTTTTTCATAGCTGTAGAGTGCTCCTTCCCATTCGCCGAGTTGGGATAATGCGTAGCCGCGCTGACACCAACAATCAAAGTTTTTGGGCGCGGCGGCTAGTGCTGCATCGTAGCTAGCGATCGATTCGGCATATCTACCGAGTTTGAATAATGCCTGCCCCCGCCCTTGATTGGCGAGGTAGAAGTCTGGATCGATCGCCAGTGCTTTATCGTAGTTGGTGATGGCGTATTCGTATCTTTCTAGGTGTCTGAGTGCGTTCCCACGTTCGTACCAAGCCTGATGAAAGTTGGCATCGATATCGAGTGCTTTGTCGTAGCTATCTAGGGCGGCGGAATACTCCTGGGCTAAGGCTTGCACGATGCCATAGCTCTGCCAAATTGTGGCATCTGTAGCTCTGATTTCGGGTGCTGCGGTTTTGTGCAGGGCAATTGCTTGTTTGAAACTATCGATCGCCTCGGTATACGACCCCAATTCGGTCAGAGCTTTGGCGCGATTGTACCAAATCTCATAATCTTCAGTATACAGGGCAATGGCTCGATCGTAGCAATTCAAGGCTGACTGATGGTTATCTACTGCTGCATAAGCTTTCCCTTGTCCATTCCAGATGTAGGGGTCGTCTGAATGGATTTTGAGGGCGCGAGTATAACTATCGATCGCATCGTCGTACCGCTCCAAATGAGCTAGTGCCATGCCCCGATTGTACCAGGCTGAATAGAAATCTGGGTTGAGTTTGAGGGTTTGCTCATAGCTATCGATCGCCTCACTATATCTACCCAAATGAAATAGCACAAACCCCAAATTGTTCCAAGCTCGATCGTGATCTGGCTTGAGTTTGAGCGTTTGATCGTAGCTAGCTAGTGCTTGCTCGTATTTACCCACATGGAATAGAGCCATCCCCTTGTTGTACCATGCCTGATAAAATTGGGGTTGCAATTTGAGTGTCCGATCGTAACTGACGATCGCCGCTTCGTATCGATGCAGTTGGAATTGTGCGACTCCCAAATTATTCCAGGCTGCATAAAAATCTGGATAGAGTTTCGTCGCTTGCTCATAACAACTAATCGCCCCTTCAAATTTCCCGACGCTAAATAATGCCTTACCCTGATTATTCCACGCATCACTGCGATCGGGTTCGAGTTGGGTAGCTTTACGATGACAGTCGATGGCGTGTTCGTATCGCCCCAATTGAAATAGTACCTTACCCCGATTATTCCACCCATCTCCATTTTTGGGTTTGAGAGTGGTAACTTGGATAAAGCAATCTAGGGCTTCTTGAGGGCGGTTTAATTGGGCGAGAAGATTACCTTTATTTGTCCATGCTTCGGCAAATTGGGGTTCTAAATTGATGGCTACTTGATAGTGTTCTAATGCTGATGCCGATCTTCCCGTGTGAAAGAGAATATTCCCGCAGTGATTCCACGCTTCATAACAGTCTGGTTGCAGCTCGATCGTTTTGGTATAAGATTCTAATGCGCCCTCAAAATCCCCCAACAAAAATCGCACTTTGCCCTGGTTATACCATGCCGAGTGAAAACTGGGTTCGATATCGATCGCATTCCCATAACACTGGAGGGCATCTTGAAAGTTCTTTTGGGTGAAGTGGGCGATGCCCAAATTATTCCACGCCTGATAGAATTGAGGGTCAATTTCCGTGGCTTCTTGATAAGACTGAATTGCTTGCCTGACTTCGCCCAATTGAAACAACGCCTCGCCGCGATTATTCCACGTAAATCGATCGGTGCGATCGATCGCCAAACTGCGATCGTAACAATTGCAAGCTTCGCTTAATCTGCCCACATCATACAATAACCAGCCTTTTTGCGCCCACGTCAAACTATCATTTGGCTTGAGTTCTAATGCGCGATCGTAGGCTGCTTCCGCCTGTTGATAATCCTGTCGCTCATACAAAGCTCTCCCCTGCTGATACCAGGCAAAATAATCATTGGGATTGAGTTCGATCGATCTTCCACAACTTTCGATCGTTTCTGGATATCTACCGAGTTGAAACAGTACCCACCCCAAATTCGCCCAAGCTTCTGCGTCTTTTGGCTGAAGATGCAATGCTTGTTGATAAGCATCGAGAGCTTCATTCAATCGCCCCAATCCCACCAATACCCAGCCCAAATTTGCCCAAGCTGCTTGCTTGTGGGGTTGCAATTCGATCGTCTTATTATAGCAAGCCAATGCTAGATCCAATTTCCCCGCATTCCGATACGTGTCTCCCTGAAGATACCAATCCCCAGGATCCTCATCAATGGTGGATTCTTCCCACTGAGGTTCATCCTCACCACTTACGCTCGGATCTCCATTAAGAAGAGCCAAATCTTCCGATGAGTTGTTTGCTTCCAACTGACTGGATCGATCTCCATCTCGATCGGGTACCAATGTTTCGGCAACTTGTGGCTCTTTAGTTTTGTTGTTGCGCCAAAATCTGTCGAGCATAGTTCTCAATCATGTTGGGGGGTTTCGATATCCGCGATTCATCAAGCGATCTACGTTGTTTAGAGTCTAACCGATCGGTTATTACTTTTTGCCTAAACCGACCATTTATATAGCCACAAACTACCCTACTAATCTAATTAGACTGTTCTAATTTGAGGATTCGCTAAGTTTGCAATACAATAGGTTGCGTCAACTTCTGACAATCCTACAAAAATACCATAATATCTTCCAAATTAATTTAGTTTTGACTGAAGTTACTCAATTTTCTAAAAATGGACGGGTTCCACAAATTATATTATACAATCCCCACCAATATCTCGATCGCTCTCGATCGAATATCCGGCGTTTATACTGAATCTCGCGTGTTAATTGATACAAAAATCTAGATAAGTGACGATCGATACCAAAGTTAGGGGATAGGGGTT
>JANMEL010000042.1:0-34035 GCA_031376885.1 Chamaesiphon sp. OTE_70b_metabat_96
GAAAATTCTCAGCCAGAAATAATCATCATTCAAAGGCGAATTATTTTTGATGAAGACTTCAGGGAAGATTTGCAATGGTGGTATAGACAAGATGTTCAAAAAGCTAACAAAATTCTCGACCTAATAGAATCTGTCTGCATAGATCCATTTTCAGGAATTGGTAAACCAGAACCACTAAAATTCATGGAAGCAAATACATGGTCGCGAAGAATAGATTTAGAGCATCGATTAATTTATCGAGTTCAAAATGAATCTATTCAATTCTTACAAGCCCGCTATCACTATGAAAATTAAAGATAATTTTAGTGTTTGAGGATCGATCGCTATGGAGAAGCATCTTTGTATACTGTCGGAACGATCGATCAATTTTATGCTAAAAATAGTTTTGAGGGTAGATTGAATCGATCGCTTAATTTCTCAGCTTGAGTGAGATCGATCGATAGTTTACCATCGATAACTTCAAATACTCGATCGATAGAGCCAAATATACCAACTAAATCCGCTGGCTGAACGTCGTTTGCATTCATTAAATGCAGTAGTCGGCGCGGATTCGATTCCCCAACGGGGACGCTTTGCGAAAGATTTTGAGATGGGTAATGTTCTGATTCAAACTTTTCAACTAAGATCACAAACAGATCGATTAGCTGTTCTTCTTCACTGCTAACTGTCTCCTTATTCATTGATGCTTCGATGATTCCCAGTACCCGATCGTATTCTGCTTGCGATCGAATTGGCTGTGGTAATACATCAGCTAAGAGATTAGCATAGGCTTCTCGATTAAAAGTAAGGGTCATTCTTCCAGTTATCCTTATCGTATTCGGCGTGAGTGAGAAAGTGTTTAAAGTAGACGAGCTGCCTAGAGTAGTTAATAGAAACAATCAATCGATAGCGATTGCCTTTAATATTAAATACCGTAAAGTTTCCTACCGCTTCGGCAGAAGCATATGTTTGTTGAACTTCTGTTAGGTTTTGCCAGGTTACAACTTTAACGATTTCATTCCAATCTTCTATTTGGGTGGCAATGTTGGGAAATTTAGCAGCAGTTTCCCGCAACCGACTAATTGCAATCAGATGCATATTATCTATAGTTTAACGCTAGATCGAGCCATTGGCTTTTCGATCGGATTGGGTAGTAGCATCTACAATCAAGGTTAGTCTTACCACCTATTATCTTCCAATGCATTTTCGCTTTCGCGGAATCGATCTTTGGTGCGGTGGTTTTGGGATCGATCGAACATCGCACCCCTACGATCGGTAAGTTATAATCGATATACTAGACTCGGAAACCACTGTATGACCAGTAGTGAAATTAGCTATACCGAAGCACAGAGTAATTTAGACGTTCTGCTCGATCGTGTAGCAGATAACAAAGACATTATCATAGTCAAACGAGGCGGCACCGATAAAAACGTCGCTCTCATTGCCGAAACTGATCTCAGCAGCCTCCTTGAAACTGTTTATCTACTGAGATCTCCAGCCAACGCAACTAGATTGCATCGGGCGATCGATCGAGCCAAACAACGAGATATTCGAGGCTACAGCCATTCGGAGCCAGAAAACGCATCACAATCGATTTCGGCGTTATGTGAGGAGTTGGGAATTGTCCGCTAAAAAGAAAGATAAAAATCGCTCTGAAAATTAAAGACAATTCCAGTGTTTGAGGATCGATTCTCCTGCCGTTCGCATTCGCGAAGCGTTTGCCTGCTCAAAAGCGTCTCGTTCCGAGAAGAGGCTGCGCCAACGTTGGCGTTCGCGTTAGTCCTGTAGGGTGGGCACTGCCCACCATCTCAACCCAATTTACCCCCGATACCAACTACTAGGACTTCCAGCTTTATCGATAACGGTAATTTTTGCTGCTGTTAGTTCGTCACGAATTCGATCGCTGGTAGCAAAATCTTTATTTGCTCTAGCTGTTTGACGTTCGGTAAGTAATGATTCGATTTCTTCATCGCTCAAACCATTTGGCTGAGGTTTGAGTCGATCGGAATTTGCTTCTAAACCCAGTACTCCAGCAAGTTCGACTAAGGTTTCCCATTTAGCTTTGAGGATCGTGGAATCGATCTCTCGTTCGCCATCATGAGTGATAATATTACCAACTTTCCGCAGCTCTTTGGCAAGTTCAAATAAGATCGCCAAACCTTCAGCAAAATTGAAATCATCATCTACAGCAGTGCGGAATCTTTCGATTTCTGGAGAATTAGTTGTGGGAGTGGTAGTTAAATTATCCCAGCCTAATCTCTCCCCAAATTCAGAGCCAAATAGTAAACCTTCATTAATTGTCTGCCAACTTTGTCCCGCTGCGGAAATTGCCCCATCGCTAAAATCCATCGGTTTCCGATATTGAGCGGTGAAGACAAATAACCGAATTGCCATCGGATCTACAGGTTGAGTGGTACCATCCGATCGATGACCGTCCAGCAACGATCGAATAGTAGTAAAATTGCCCAAAGATTTGGACATCTTTTTACCCTCGATATTGACCATGCCATTGTGCATCCAGTAGGTAGATAATGGTCGATCGTGAGCGCATTCTGACTGAGCGATTTCATTCTCATGGTGGGGGAACACCAAGTCACCACCGCCGCAATGGATATCAATTGTCTCTCCCAACTCCGATCGAATCATCGCAGAGCACTCTATGTGCCATCCTGGTCGTCCATTGCCCCAGGGAGACTCCCAGGAGGGTTCGCCAGATTTTGCCGCCTTCCACAGGGCAAAATCAAAGGGATCTTCCTTCTTTTGTTGCTCTGAGTCGGCGGCTTCGATGCGTTCGCTGGCACCCGATCGCATATCATCCAGGTTACGATTGGAAAGCTTCCCATATTCCTCAAATTTGCGGATGCGGAAATAGACATCCCCATCCACAGCATAGGCGAAACCCTTCGCTTCGAGATCGCTAATTAGATCCTGAATCTCCTGAATATGTTTTGTCGCCAAAGGATAGCTATCAGCATCGCGAACATTCAGACGGTGAAGATCTTCAAAGTAGGCGGTGGTATATTGCTCCGCCACTGCTGTCATCGAACTACGTTCCAGATTAGCGCGGTTGAGAATCTTGTCATCAATATCAGTAAAATTTTGCACGTAGCGCACATCATAGCCGCGCCATTGGAGATAACGACGGACGGTATCCCAAATGATGTACGATCGAGCGTGACCCAAATGGCAATAGTCATATACAGTCACCCCACAACAGTACATTTTCACCTGGTTGGGTGTCAAAGTTTGGAACGGTTCTTTGGTTCTGGTGAGGGTATTGTAGATTGTTAGACTCATTAGGCTGCTCGATCGGTAATAATTAGAATGAAAGTGGTTACTGACTTCTTTATATATACTAACCGATCGCCCTATGACCTCAACTACCATTTCACCAATTGTCACGGCTGTAGATACCGAACAGAAGCTGATTCCGGTGACAATTATTACAGGCTTCCTCGGTAGTGGCAAAACTACCCTCCTCAATCATATTCTCCAAAATCAGCAGGGTGTCAAAACTGCTGTCCTCGTCAATGAATTTGGTGAAATCGGCATCGATAACGATCTGATTGTCGCTACTGGGGAAGATATGGTGGAGTTGAATAATGGTTGTGTTTGTTGCACCATTAATGAAGATTTGGTTAACGCCGTACACAAAGTATTGGCTCGTCCCGATCCGATCGATTATCTCGTTGTCGAAACCACTGGTTTAGCAGATCCTTTACCTGTGGCTCTGACTTTTCTAGGTACCGAATTACGCGACGTGACTAGGCTCGATTCGATTATCACTCTTGTCGATGCGGCGAATTTTAGTATCGATTTATTTAATAGTGAGGCTGCTCAAAGTCAGATTACTTACGGCGATATTATCTTATTAAATAAGGTCGATCTAGTCGATGAAGCTGACGTAGATATCCTCGAACTTCGGTTGCGGGATATGAAAGAAGGCGCAAGAATTATTCGCACCAATAATTCGGCGGTACAATTGCCGATGATTCTCAGCGTTGGTTTATTTGAGTCCGACAAATATCTAGAAACTCCAACAAGTCATGACGAACACAATCATGACCACGGACACGACCATGAAGACCACTCTAATTGCGACCACGACCATAATAAGTGCGAACACGACCATCATCAACACGACCATTCTCATCACTTAGAGAATGATGGTTTTACCTCCCTATCTTTCGTCAACGATCGACCATTCTCACTGCGGAAATTTCAGCATTTCCTAGACAACCAACTCACCCCAAATATCTTCCGCGCTAAAGGCTTTCTCTGGTTCGACGAAAGCGATAAATGCCACGTCTTCCACCTCTGCGGCAAACGCTTCTCGATCGATGATGAAGAGTGGAAAGGTGCGCCCCAAACTAAATTTGTAATTATCGGTCAAGATTTGGACAATGCTAAATTGCGATCGCAGTTAGACAAATGTTTGACCAGCGATAAAGCTACCGCTGGCAAAGGTTTTGGCAAGTAAATTATCGACTTAATAGATTAAACCAATATCCCCGACTTCTTGGAGAAGTTTGGGATATTATCTCGATCTTAAAATTATTGAGGATATCTGTTCGAGCCAAACTATCTCAGCTTACTAAGATATTAGGAGTTTCAAAGATGATTGCTATTAAAGAAAACTTTCCGAGATTTACACCTGAAGAATACTTTGATTGGGAAGAAAAACAAACATGCCGACATGAATACATCGATGGGGAAGTGTACGCGATGACTGGTGGAACTCTCAATCATGGTAGAATTGCTGGAAACTTTTACTTTATCCTCAAAGCTCATCTGCGTGGTAGTGGCTGTCAAGTCGGTAATTCTGACTGTAGAGTGAACATCGTCGCTTCAACAGATTATACTTATCCCGATCTTAGTGTCACCTGCGACGAACGCGATCGCAATAATACTCAATATATTACCTATCCCTGTCTGATTGTCGAAGTATTATCGCCCGGAACAGAGGCTTATGACCGAGGAAATAAATTTAAAATGTATCGCCAGAATCCCGATCTAAAAGAATATATATTAGTCGATTCAAACTCAATTTCCATCGAACTCTTCCGTAAAAATGATGAAAATAACTGGCAGATTATCGACTATCAATTAGGGGATTCGATCGAACTAACAAGTATAAATCTTACATTTCCGATCGAGCAAGTATACGAAGAAATTATATTTGTTAAATAGCCTCTGTAATAAAGACAACCAATATTTAGACAAGCCAAAATACTTCGGAGCCAACATGATTAAAATTTATGCTCACGCTGCCAGAGTCCTTTTGGGGTTGATATTTGTCATTGCTGTGGTCGTGCGGGTGTTGAGGCCACAGATGGCTGGGAGTTCAGGTTTTCCTGAAGCTGCACAGGCTTGGTTGGGAGTGATGCGCGATACAGGATACATTCAACCGCTACTCTACCTTACAGAATTCATTGGGGGTGGAGCCTTGCTCCTGAATATTTTTGTGCCTCTAGTACTCATAGTTCTTGCACCGATAACTTTGAATATTGCGTTGTTTCACTTTTTTTTAGATCCCAGACTTGTGCGGATTGTGCTGGTTCTTTTTATGTTAGGTTCGCATTTGCTACTCATTTATATAAATCGGCGATCGCTGATGCCTTTAATTCAAAAAGTTAACCCTATGTGGTCAGGATTAAGCGTCAGTTTTTTTAATCTGCGATCGCTTTTTCAAATACTGTTGGGGGTGATATTCGTGGTAACAGGCGGGGCAAAACTATTAATTCCCGATCGACTCAGTATTGGCGATTTTCTCCTTGATGGAATGAAAGCAACAGGCTATCTTTATAGTCTTTTGGGCATGACAGAACTGATTTCTGGTTTGATGCTCATCACAGGTTTCTTTATACCACTAGCGTTAGCGATCTTGGCACCGATTGTTCTGAATATTTTTCTGTACCATTTGTATCTTGCTCCAGCAGGTATAGTTGTTGCAGTTGTTATCGTATTAATTTTTCTTGCTCTGATTGCCGCGTACTCAAAAGCCTATTATCCCTTGTTTAAGCTAAAAGTTAATATCACTGAATGAGCTGTCCAAGAAGCCCTTGGATATGTCCCGATCGCGAACTAAGCTCTTTTTGAACCATAAAAGTTGCAATAGTTTCCACAATTTACAAGTCTTTTAGAAGTGGGGCTAAGTCTGTAGTTGCATGAATAATTCGTAGAATTTCAAGATTATCGTCATCATAGCGATAGAATATAATGTATTTCTTAAATCCTTTGACAGCCCATTTACGAATATTAACTATATCTTCATCTTCACTCTCATACCGTTGACCCATTCCAGGCATTCGAGCTAATGCTGCAAAAGCTTGTCTTGCTGCATCAAAGAAATGAAAAGCACTATCTCTATTATTTACGGCAAGATATTGAAAATGTTCTTGAAGATCTAAGGTAGCATTTTCATGAATCGAGATAAGAAGATTCATAATTGAGGCGGAAGTTGCTCGGCTAAATATTGACGTTGCTGCTCCCACCATTCATCGGTTACTTCGACCGTTCGATCTGTTTGAAGTGTTGACTTCAACATATCATTAACTTTCTGCTTGGCTTGACGTTCTTGCTCTCGTTCGATTAGTGCTGTAAGAAAGTCGTCAACAGTATTGTAAGTACCATTAGAAATCTGTCGATCGATGTAAGCTTTTGCCGCTTCTGGTAAGGCTATTGTGAGGTAGGTCATAAAGATATTTGCAATACCGGACTACCTAAATTATAACTGATGACTCAGTTTCAGGCAAAACCTTAGAAGCTGATTCGATTTTCAGAAGCAGAAGCTACGCCAATGAGTGAGTCATGCTTAGTTATTTTATGCGATCGAGTGGCTAAGAATATTTTTGTGGTTATTTTTAGCTTAGAGAAATGGGAGGTAAACCGCTGATACGCGAGTTAGACTAATCTTGCTGTAGCAAAATTTCTATCTAGGCGCGGTTTTGAACTGCTAGCCTCAATTTGGCAACCGATCGAATTCAATTATATAAAATTAAGATGAACTTAGAAGTTAGAATCGACTCTTCTTCATGGATGGGCCATATTATTTAATGATGACGATTTCCCAAAGGGAAGGCTCCGTCAACGATCGAACATCGCAAGAGGTTACATTCTCTGGTGAAAATGGCAGAACATTTGAGGCTAAGTCATCTATTGATGATGTCAGAAAGCAAATCCTTTCTGCTGCTAGATTTATCGATGGAGAATTATCAAAACACAATCTGCTCAATACCGACGATCGAGAGTCTCTAGCTTGGTGTATTAAGTCATTGAGTCAGTCAATTATGCAAAAAGTGCGATAGCAGCCAGATATACTAAGCACGCTTAGGAACTGGATTTTTTAGAATTACGCTATATCCAAGGGCTTCTCAAAGAAGCCCTTGGATATGTCTCTCGTGGATACTGGATTGTCGTACCCAATTAATTACCGTGTTATGAGAAACTCCAGTTTGGCGTTCGATCGCGCGAAAACTAATACCTTGTTGATGCAATTCTAGACATTGCTGCTTAATTTGTGGAGGATAGCCGCGAGTACTATATTCTTGGGCAAATTGCTTGCCACAATCCTTGCATATATACCGTTGTTTGTCATGTCGATGTCCATTTTTCGCGACTCGATCGCTACCACAGCTCACGCACATCATTACTGTACTGTGCAATACGAGCAGATCGTCGCCAATATAGGGATTGAGATAGGCGCAAAGTAAACTTTTTAGCTCTGTATATAGTTTCTGTCGATGTTCGAGATCGCTTTTGAGCGCAGTGAGAAACAAACCATTATAGGTACGATGGAATACTTCGGCGATTAATTCACTCTGTTCGCGACTGAGATCGGGATTGCGCTGTTGGCAGAGATTGGCGAATCGATCGACGATCGCCCGATCGAACTTATCGTCAAATAGAATAAATAATCCTGGTATTGGGGCAAGAAAGTACTGTAGATAGACGATTTTGTGGATCGGATGCTCGAAATACTCTGCATGAGCATCGACCATTTCACCGATCGTTTGGACGAGGGGACGACGGATATCTTGGGCAAGTAGTCTGGTGTTGACGATCTCAACTTGGGTCATATGCTCCGCTTCTAGGGCATGAAAAATCGCCAACTTGTCAGGGAAGAACTGATAAATCGAACCCACGGCTGTCTTAGCTCGATCGGCTATTTGCTGCGTCGTCGCGGCGGCATAACCTACTTCGGCAAAGACTTCTGCTGCTGCTGTCAGGATTTTTACTACCCGCTGTTGCCCGCGCTCTTGTTTGGGTTGACGACGTAGAGAATTAGGACTTGACATTTGTGAGGATTTATTCATAAAATTGCAGTATCGATTTAGTAAACTATTTACTCACCCATGAATATGCTCCAAGGCGCACCCTGGCTCTTAGCTCACAAGTCTATGCTAGCAGTCAACAAACCTTTTAAAGTAGCTCTCTATGGCAATGATTATGTGCTGTGGCAAGATGCTAAGGGCAAGATTAATGCGCTGGAAAATATGTGTCCTCACATGGGGGCGATGCTATCTGAGGGTTGGTGTGAAGCGAAACCAGATGGCACTAGTCGAGTAGTTTGTCCATTTCACGCGCTAGAATTTGATGGTGAAGGTTGTACGGTTTTACCTGGTTCAAATAAGCAAACTTTACCGCAATTAGCCCAACTAGAATTAATTATTCAAGGTGACTTTATTTGGTCTTACGGTGGGCATGAGCCTAAAATACCGATTCCAAATATTCTGAATGAAATTGCAGCCAGTTATGAATTAGTCGGGCATACCGGAGATTGTAGCGTTGAGACTGACTTGCGATCGATGCTATTAAATATGCACGATTACAATCATCAAAATGGCACCCATCGCGAGTTGTTCAAAATTACTGAAGTGCAGTTCGAGAAATTTATCGATGAGGGGCATCATTCCCACGCCTATTATCAGATGCCGATCGCATCGAGTACTCTGCAAGAAAAACTCAAAAATCCGCCGCTATTTCTGATGCCCAAATTAATGTCAGCGCATCTAGAAAATCATTTCCCACATCTGATAATTTTTCACAGTGAGATGCCAGCCGGAACTGTTGCTCAATGTCATTTCTTTGTCCCAGAATCTGAAGGTAAAACCCGCACCTATGTTTTACTATTTGCTCAACCCAAACACCCAGCATTTAACCTGATGAAGCAACAGTTTTTAGCGGTGGTGAAAGTTGTAGTCGAACAAGATGCCGCAATTTTGAGCAACATTTATCCAAATGCCCCACGGAAGATTAAGTTGAACAATGAAGTGGGAATGGATTGGGTACACCGCAATTTTGATAGCTTTCCAGAGCAGATCCCTGTGAATAGCTAATATTCGATTTCCCCAAGGGGCGGGCTTTCCGCCAACGAGCGAACTTTTAACAAGTTTCAGTCAGGAAACAGGATTAATCACCGTCAGAGTCTCATAAACGAGTCGGATCTCTGCCAAACGTTCTGATGGTGTTCGTGGCGGTGCGATCGTCACCCAGCCCAGTTTTACCGAGTAAGTAACTTGAGCGCGTAATGCGGCATCTGTTTGGGAGAAGCCAATTTTGATAAATAAGTGCTGAAGATACTCTAATCGTTGCTTGTCAACTCGTTCGATCGATGCCATCGCTCTAACATCATGGATTGCCCAGATTCGCATTGCCTTTTCTAATCGATTATCATCTTTTGCCGCAATTTCCAACAGATGCAATAGTTGTTGGCTTGGTGTACCGCCAATTGTCTCGACTTGCTGCATCACATTTTCTGTCTCGACAGCTTGCCACTCCTGGATGATTGCTGCCAGCAAATCGTCAAGATTCTTAAAATGCCAGTAGAAACTGCCGCGTGTAATCTTGAGCGATTTGGCAAGCACATCCACCTTCACAGCCTCAATCCCTTTTTCCATAAAGGTTTCGAGTGCCGCTTGTACCCAATCTTGCCGACCTAATTTTGCATTTGCTGTTTCCATACAGTAGTGTATTGACTTTCCCAGATGAGGTTGCTATAGTTTTACCATACACCACTGCATGGTAAGTCGAGCGAAAAATTTATGATAACTCAAATAGAACAAAACAAAGCAATCGCACTCCGCTTCGAGCAAGAAGGTTGGGGCACCCAAGCTAATTGGGAAAAGATTTGGGACGAATTAATGGCTAATAATGTCATTCATCATTTCAACAGCGATCCAAAACCAATTGTCGGATTGGCAGCAAATAAGGCTTTTAATGCTTCTCTATTTCAGGGCTTTCCTGATATTCAACATACAATCGAAGATACGATCGCTGAAGGCGATAAAGTTGTGTACAGAACAACTCTTAAAGGTACCCATACAGGTGAATTTATGGGAATACCACCCACAGGTAAATCAGTTTTCATCAACGATTTTACCTTGCTCCGAATTGCTGAGGGGAAGATTGTAGAATGGTGGTATGACTGCAATTTATTGGCAGTAATACAGCAACTTGGATTGATGCCAGCCTAAGTATATGTATCTAAATTCAGCATTTATAGCACAGATTTTAGTAATTTTAGGTGCGTCGATATTTCTGATTTTAGGCGTTTTACATGGTGTGTTAACGTTGCAAGATTTACGAGATCCGCGCACTTTTACACCACCAGATCCAGCACTTCGCTCGGCGATGCAGGAGTCTAGTATCGCTATCGATCCCCATACAAACCTGTGGAAAGCATGGCTGGGGTTTAATCTCAGTCATAGTTTAGGATTGGTGATGTTTGGGGGTATTTTTTTAGCGATTGGTTTATTTTATTTCTCCGCATTTGCCCAAATTCTTTGGCTTCAGATTTGTGCTTTATTTATTTCTGCCGCTTATCTTCTGATGTCACTCAAGTTCTGGTTTTCTAAGCCAGCGATCGGTTCGGGCGTAGCTTTTACCTGCTTTGCTCTAGCTGCGATATTGTCGATCGGGTAAGATTAAACTAAGCTTAAATTTTGTCAGATCTAAAATACCTGTAAGATTCTTTTATGACTGCGATACCTTACCTAATGATTCGTGATGCTGCCGCTGCAATTGAATTCTATAAAAACGCATTTGGTGCCGTAGAATTCGTGCGTCTGGCTGACTCATCAGGAAAAGTGATGCACGCTGAAATCAGGATTGGCGATTCGCAGATTATGTTGGCGGATGAGTTTCCCGATATGGGCTACCGTAGTCCGACAGATCTCGGCGGTTCATCCGTATCTGTTCTACTTTATGTTGAAGATGTCGATCGATTATTCGCATCGGCAATTAATGCTGGTGGCACTGCAACTAGACCAGTAAAAGACCAATTTGATGGCGATCGTCGAGGAACTTTGACAGATCCATTTGGACATATTTGGCTAATTGCAACACGGAGAGAAGACGTGTCTCCAGAGGAATTACAGCAGCGTTTTAAATTAATGTTGGAACAGAATCAATAGAATAGTAATAAATTCATGAAAAATAATCTTCAATATCTCGTGATTGGTGAATGATTCTCAGAACTTCAATTCCATCTGAATCAAAATATAAAAAATAATATAAGGCTTGACAGGAAAACTTCTCAGTCCCTTTAGCAGCCGATCTCGTGATACTCCCATCGTGGGAAATTGTGCAATCATTGGGAATCGGTCGAGAAGTTTAGCCACTTGAAGATCTCCGGCAATATCATTCCGTTCTGCTAGATAAACCCAAAGGTCTTCGAGATCTTTTTCTGCCTCTTTAGACAGACGATATAAGCTCATGAGTAATCAAGTTTGGCTGAGACGAGCTTGTCCACGCGTTGGCTTAGCCTACCGAAGGTAATCGAATTGTACCTAGCAATTCCGGTAATGTCTCATCTGTGTATTGAGTGTACTCTCCATTTTGGAGTTGTTGCGCCCCCATTTCAATCTTTTGCTGAAGACTTTGTGGATCGCTAGGATGAGGATCTTGGAGCT
The DNA here is from genome assembly GCA_031376885.1 of Chamaesiphon sp. OTE_70b_metabat_96. Classification (GTDB taxonomy): domain Bacteria; phylum Cyanobacteriota; class Cyanobacteriia; order Cyanobacteriales; family Chamaesiphonaceae; genus Chamaesiphon. The sequence continues at coordinate 11,892 of JANMEL010000042.1, forward strand.
GATGCAACAGAATCTCACGCTCTTGTTCGTTCAGAGACAAAATGATTTGAGTCAATGTATCAACTAGCGCAGAATTGACTGGCATAGATCGAATCATAGGTATTCCTACGTGTAGAAGTTCCTTTGTGTCTAGTATAGCGTCATTAAAAGCCAAGAGATAGATCGATTCAATCATTCTGAATCCTGGCGAAATTAGTCCGATCCTGTGCCCCTACGGTCATCAGTGAAGTCGTCTTTTGTTTATAAGCAAGCACTTGCTTATAAACAAAAGACGAGGTAAGATCTTTCTTAGGATCGAACATCAACAAAACATTTCCCACCGATCGATCGCCACCCCATCCGAAATAGGAGCCGTACAATGAAGGAAAATCGCTGCGGGTCTGGGACTTCCACCCTGGGAGAAGCAATTCAAACACTACGCACGGCACAGGCAGCAGGCGACCTGACCGATCGATTTTCAGTAGAACTAGAACAGGCATTCGATCGACATGATGCAATCCACATTTTGTTTGACTGCGGTAACTCTATTCAGGATGAAATTGCTGTCCATATTTGGATGATTTTTGCGCCAACTGTAGATATTAACGAAATACATCGTGCTGTTGCAAAGCGAGAACATCGTGATGTTTTAGCGGGAATCGGGCATTTCAAGTTGCTCGGCACTTGGTTGGTATCCTTGCCGCGCATCCTCAGCATTATTTTCAAGAGCTTCCGAATGAAAAAGAGGCTAGCGGTTGAAGAGCTGTCTAAACTCAAACAACAATCGATCGATGATATTCGCCGAGAACACGGTATCGTATTGTGAAACGAAATAGCCTTAATTCAGAACATAGATTCAATGCCCCGCAATAAAACCATCACAGATGAAGAAATCCTGACGATAGCTCGATCGCTTTTCCTGAAAGAAGGAGCGAAAGCTTCGACCAGAACTTTGGCTAAGATGGTTGGCATCTCTGAATCTGTAATCTTCCAGCGATTTAGCACCAAAGAAGATCTTTTCTTTACAGCAATGGTGCCACCACCAGCGCAACTTGAGGCAATTTTCAACATCCATCCTGGTGAGCAAGAGATCGTTACGAACCTGATATCGGTTAGCTTACAGATCGTTGTTTACTTTCGCGAGGTAATGCCAATTTTTCTATCTTTAGTCAGTCATCCATCCTTCGATATGCAAATATTTTTGCAACGTCACACGATGCCAAGAATTCAAATTGTGAATCGGCTCGTTGAATATCTAAATGCTGAAGCAGAATTAGGTCGAATCCAGCGCGGAAATGTGGAGGCGACAGCAGCGATGCTGTTATCACACTTGCACAATTTAGCTCTGTCTGAAAATATTGGCGATCGTCAACCGATCGATACAGAGCGAGCGATCTCTGATGCGATCGAAGCCTTATGGAAAGGTTTGGCTCCATAGGTAGGTAGGCGGTATGCTGGGTTAAGCTACTTCTTTCCGTATAATCGATAGTTAGGCACCACAACTTACACTCTGAGAAATCCGATGGAAAATCAAAAGATCGTAGCAATCCAGAATATCTTTAGTTCGAGACTCGATACGTTGAGCCATCTTTTAAAAGTAGTCGAGAATCATTTCACGGATGATGTGGAATCGATCTTTGATCGACGGATTGCACCCGACATGCTTCCTTTCGGTACCCAAATTGCCTTTGCTTGTAATCAGCCTCGCAACTTTGCGCTGTGGTGCTTAGGACAGCCAGCAAACAATCTCAACCCTGAAGTATTATATTTAGAAGATGCTCGCGGACATATTTCATCTACTCAGGAACTGCTTGCAAGGATTAATGTTGCCGATCGTCAGCTTGCCGCAATCGCCCGAATAGATCTCGCACAAGGGCGGTACTTAGAGTTATCTGGATGCTCGTATGTAGATGATTTTTTGATGCCAAATTTTTACTTTCATCTAACAACGGCATACGATATTTTAAGGATGTCAGGAGCACCGATCGGCAAGCATGATTTTATGATACATTTGGTACATTTAATCAAACAATAATATGGATGAAGTATTCAACGACACGATCGATTCCGCAAAGCGGAGGCTATTGCACTTGGCGTTAGGCTACCGGAGGCACAGCAAACGCTCCACTACCGCCAACGAATCATCACAATTTTGGTTCCAAATATCCCGATTTGGGGTTATTAGTGCCGTATTTTAAGCGATGTTCGTTTCCCCAAGTTGCCATCTGCTCTAAAACAGACTTTAAAGATTTTCCGTACTCAGAGAGCGAATATTCTACTTTTGCCGGAACTTGGTCATAAACTTGACGGATGATAATTTCGTCTTGTTCTAATTCTCTTAATTGCTGCGTCAACATTTTTTTTGTAACGTGTGGAATCAGTCGCTGAAGTTCGCCGAAGCGTTGCGGTTCTTCTTTTAAGTAATATAAAATAATTGGCTTCCACTTGCCGCCGATAATATCCATCGTTACTTTAACGGGACAATTAGTTTCGTCGATTTGCTCATTTTTATTCATAACTGTCTGGTTACTAAATAGTGCCTACTATCTTGACAAGTCGCTAGATGCTATTATGGATTTTATCTTAATTGTTTTTAGAAAATCTATGACAATTCTTATCACTGGGGCAACTGGAAATATCGGCGGTGAAGTCGTTAATCGCTTGCTTGAAAAGAAATTGCCGCTTAGAGCATTTGTGCGAGATTGTAACAAAGCATCCAAACTTGAAGCACAAGGGATTGAGCTAGCTCAAGGAGATTTTAGCCAGCCTGACACCCTAGATGCTGTACTCCAAGGGATTGAGAAAGCCTTCCTCGTGATGCCAAACGATCCTTACCAAGTTGAACTAGAATCAAACTTCATTGATGCTGCGAAGAAGGCAGAAGTCCGACATATCGTGAAACTCTCTGTCATGGGTGCAGGCGAGTTACCCAGCACATTCCAAAAGTGGCATCATCAAATTGAGCAACATTTAGAACAGTCGGGGATGAAATGGACTCATCTTCGCCCGAATATGTTGATGCAAAATATGCGGTGGTTTGCTCAAACCATTGCTCAGACGGGTTCTATTTATAATTGTGTGGGTGATACGCCGATATCTTTCGTTGATGCTCGTGATGTTGCAGCGGTTGCCGCCATTTGTCTCACCGAATCGGGGCATACGAATCAAAGCTATGTGCTGACGGGTTCAGAAGCCATGACATTCGATGAGATCGCCGATTTATTCAGCACAGGATTGGATCGATTCTCTTGCAGAGAGGCTACGCCAACGATCGCCTATGTGGATGTTCCCCCAGCCGATCTCAAAGCAGCGAGACTGACAGGCGGAGAGCCAGAATGGTACTTAGATGCCGAATTGGAATTGTTAGCCTGTTGGAAACAAGGAGCCGGAACAGCCGTGACTGACTGCATTCAACAGATCGCGCACAAACCAGCTACAACCTATGCGGAGTTCGCTCAATATTACATTCAAGCCCACCACCAAGACTTTTTTGCTCGATCCACAACTAACTAATTAGATTGGGAATAAACCATGATTACTGAATACATTCGCTACAATTTACCAGCAGAATTGAATGCTCAATTTGAAGCAGATTACATCAAAGCCCAAGACTTTTTGCAAGCTTCATCTGTTTGCATGGGCTGCGATCTAACTCACTGTGAAGAAGAACCACAGCGATACATACTGCGAATCCTTTGGACTTCAACGGAGGATCATTTGAAGATTTTCCGAAGTAGCGAAGAATTCAAAGGTTTCTTTGCTTTGGTAAAAGCTTACATTCCCCATATCGAAGAAATGCAACATTATCAGCCAACTGCTGTTAGTTTCATTAAATAGGTAGAGAGTAAAATTGAACTCGATCGATGGTAGTATTCTATCGATCGCCGCATAACAATCTCGTTGCACACCGACCGTATCGTGCTGGTGGGTTGAGTCCGCAGGATTACTATCGGCGGGTGAACGGGGTCGTTATGCCGATCGAGGACTCGATCGAGCAATTTTTGTAGATTATTTATCGATCTTGAATCCGAATATCACGGCTTGCATGATACAATAGTACTGCATCGATTTAAGTTCGTTGCTCAATTACCAGCGGTAATTCCAACTGATGAATCAGCAAGTAGCCGAACCAATTAGATCGCAGGTGGACGGGATCTACCGCACTGAGTCGCGACGTGTTTTAGCCACTCTCATCCGCTTACTCGGCGACTTTGACCTCGCGGAAGAGGCATTGAATGAAGCATTCAGCGCGGCTGTGACACAGTGGCCGCGTGACGGGATGCCAGCCAATCCGCGATCGTGGTTGGTTTCGGCGGGACGCTTCAAAGCGATCGATACTATCCGTCGGCGCACCCGTTTTGACTCGCTTCTGCCAGAAATCGCCGCAGATGAGACGATCGATTCTAACTTGCAAGATGAAGAAGACGTTCAAGACGACCGATTGCGTCTAATTTTCACATGCTGCCATCCCGCACTATCGCCAGAAGCCCAAGTCGCCTTGACATTGCGGGAAGTCTGCGGACTCACCACTGAAGAAATTGCTAGTGCTTTTTTGATTGCGCCCGCGACATTGGCACAGCGAATCGTGCGAGCAAAGACCAAGATCCGTACCGCAAATATTCCTTATCAGGTGCCGTCACTGGCCGATTTGCCCGATCGTTTAGACGCAGTACTCCAAACTATCTATTTAGTATTTAACGAGGGTTACGCGGCTTCCTCTGGGGCATCACTGACACGCGCCGATCTTGCTGACGAAGCGATCCGGTTAGGGCGGTTGGCGATCGAACTGTTACCGGATTCAGAAGCGATCGGACTGGTTGCGCTGATGTTGCTGCAAGAATCACGGCGCACCGCCAGGACTTCGGCAACTGGCGATCTGATTCTACTCGAAGAGCAAGATCGATCGCTTTGGAACCAATCGCAGATATCCGAAGGCATGGCACTGGTAAAGAGATCGCTATCATCTTCGCAGTTTGGCACATATACGATTCAGGCGGCAATCGCGGCGGTACATGCAGAGGCTCCAAGTGCTGCGGTAACTAACTGGACACAAATCGTGGCTCTATATGACTTGCTAATCCAAGCCGAGAGATCGCCTATAGTCGAACTGAATCGGGCGGTAGCCGTAGCGATGCGGGATGGCTTTTCAGCGGGGTTACAGCAAATTGATGACATCTTAGCGCGAGGCGATCTAGCTGAATATCATTTGGCACACGCCGCACGAGCCGATTTGTGTAGAAGATTGGGCAGAATTGATGATGCTAGAGCATCCTATCAACAGGCTCTGGCTTTGGTGAAGCAAGAACCAGAACGGCGATTTCTCCAAAAACGGTTGCGGGAGTTGGGTAAAATAACGTCAGTTTCTTCTGTCGAAGAGGTTAGAACAACATGAACACCTACAATCCAATTGACCTGATTTTTGGCGATATGGAAAAGCTTGGCCCAGGGGACAATGTTCAGAGCCTGAAGGTTCTGAGCCTTCTGCCAACGCAACAATTTCAGGTCATCGTTGACGCAGGTTGCGGCACAGGTCGTCAGACAATGCTGCTGGCAAAGGAACTCGGCACACTGGTTCACGCGGTTGATAAGTATGAGCCGTTCTTGAATAGGCTGATGCGGTGCGCTAAGGAAGCAGGAATCGAGCATCTTGTCGAGACGCATTGCATGGACATGAAGGACGTTTCGAGCGTTTTTCAACACATCGACCTACTTTGGGCAGAAGGGGCAGCGTACAACATTGGCTTTCCCAACGCACTAACTACTTGGGCATCGGCGATCGACAAAGACGGTTTCGCAGTCGTCAGCGAACTGTCGTGGCTACGCGAACAGGTGCCCACTGCGGTCAGGGAGTTCTTCCAAGCTGGCTACCCAGACATGAGATCTATCCAGCAAAACATCGCTGTCGCTGAAAAGACAGGCTATAGAGTGCTGACCACTTACACACTTCCCAAGCAAGCTTGGGTGGAAGGATACTATGACGTGCTTGAGCCACGCGCGCAAGCTCTGGTCGAGCATCCCGACTCATCCGTTAGGGATTTTGCGATCGAGATCCTCCAGGAGATTGACATCTTTAACTGTGCCGAAGATAGCTATGGCTACGTCTTTTATGTACTTCAACGTGCCTAAACTTAAAAAAAACTTTTGTAGATTCTGTCGATCGAGAGTCTCGCCGAACGACTAGTTAATGAAGGTGAGTTGAGAACGAGCTTTATCATCATTTAGGAGTAAAGCAATGGAAACAGAATTTCAAAATTATTCACCAAAATTCAGGAGAAAAACATGAAATATATGTTGCTGATTTACAGTGATGAAAATGCCTGGACGCAGAGCGAGATGGAACAATGCTACGCGGATTCTGTGCAGTTGACTCACGAACTGAATACCAACGGTCAATTTTTGGGTGCTTCACCGCTCCATGCTGTGGCGACAGCAACTAGTCTGCGGATCCGCGACGGCAAGAAACTAGTGACAGATGGGCCATTTGCTGAAACCCGCGAACAATTGGGTGGCTACTTTTTGATTGAAGCACAGGATCTTGATGAAGCTATTTCGATCGCCGCCCGCATTCCATCAGCTAGTAAAGGCACTGTCGAAATTCGTCCGATCGTCGAACTATTGGGGTTGCCATTAGACAATTAATTGCGAACTTTTTTAGAGAAAATATCTTTAACTTGTCGATCTCGCAAACATCCATTCGACTAGATAGTACAAAGATTTAAGGTTCAATTAAATTATTCAAAGGATAAAAATATGTCCACTCAAATTTTCGTAAACCTCCCAGTTAAAGATCTCAGTAAATCGGTAGAGTTCTTTACGAAACTCGGCTATGAATTCAATCCCAAATTTACTGACGAAAATGCCACTTGCATGATTGTGAGTGAGAATATATTTGTGATGCTGCTGGTTGAAGAATTTTTCAAGACATTTGTGCCCAAAGAAATTTGCGACACAACTAAAAGTGTAGAAGTACTCGTGGCATTATCGTTTGAGAGTCGAGCGGCAGTTGATGAAATGGTTCGTAAGGCGATCGCGGCTGGTGGCAGCACTTATAAAGAACCGATCGATCGATATGGGTTTTATGTACCAACATGGATTCCAAGACCTAGACGGTCACATTTGGGAAATCTTTTTCATGGAAGAAAGTGAGGTCGAAAAAGTATAGAAATAAATCAATCTTGTTAGGACATTTGTGAGGCTAGATCCCCGACTTCTTCTCGTTCGCGTAGCGTCTTCTTCGAGAACGAGACGCTGTGCGAACGCAGAGAAGAAGTCGGGGATCTGATATATCCTAACAGCCTTGGCAGTTGCTATACAATCGATCGCACACCACTAAAACGCTAAAATTAAGTTGAATTAACTCATCCGCACTGGGCTAGAAACATGTTCGTGGATGATGACCCACTGACCATTTTGGTTTTCCCAAACCATCGAAGCATGAGCATGTTCGGCGTATTTTTTGCCTGTTTTGCGATCTGTAAATTCAGTTTTGAATGTAAACGTTGTTAGTCCCATATTGCCGTTAGTTGTCACTTTGATATTATCATCGATCTCAGTTTTAGCCTTTGTTGATGCTTGCATCGTCGGTTCCCATAGATCTTTAAAGCTCTGGTAGCTCTGAGTAATGGTTCCTGCTGGAGAAATTGTGTCGAATTCCAAGAATCGTTGGCTATGCTCGTATAAACTATCGACACGATTCATCGAGAAAAGGCTATCTCCCGAACTCCATCCCTGTTCCCATGCAGTCACATTTTGCTTGAGCAGATCGACATCGTTTGGCACAGCTCGAACGGGTTGAACCAGCCCAAGACTAAGTAAACTAACGATAAGCAATACCAAGAGCGAACGTAGTAATTTTTTCATTGAGAAACTCCTTATTTTGCGGATAGTCCTTAGAACGAGTAATTGAGTAAAAGAAATGCTCTATTTATAGCGGTTAAGACAGCACAGCGGTTAAAACCGCCGCTAGTAATGCAAAGTCCGCCTACGCGGACTCAGATCTTAGTGTCTTAACCGATGTGGCGGTTGCTATATTTTGGGTAAAGTGGCATCAAGGTTTGAGCCGTGCTTCGACCAAAAGCTGATTGAGCAGTTCGAGCTTTTCTTGGTTTAAATGTCCAAGTTGTTGCTGATGCAACTTCCAGATTAGGGGATCGAGTTTTTCGATCGCCTCCAATCCAGATCGAGTTACTCTGACTCGAACAATGCGACGATCTCGTTCATCCCGTTCGCGTTCGATTAGCCCATCCTTTTGTAACCGATCGACCAAACGAGTGATGTCAGGATCTCGTGCCACCATGTACTGAGCAATTGACTGACTCGGCATTCCCGCACCTCCCATCCTGGCAACCACTTTCAGCACGTTATAGAGGGGCTGCGAAAGATGATGCTGTTTGAACAGTTCTGCTACCTCATCACTCAGCAGCGCATGAGTCCGCACTAGATTGAGATAAGCTTCCTGTTCGGGCACTTGAAAGGGCTGAGATTCGCCCAATTCTGTATAGAGGGTGGAATGTCGAGGCATGTTTGTTTTGCTCATATGGTTAATATATCTTTTAAGGATAGTCGTGTCAACAAATATTTAAGAGTGACTCACCTTATGAATGAGGATTTAATAATCGCGTAGGTTGGGTTGAGGCTCTGCGAAACCCAACGCCCCAGAGATGTTGGGTTTCGCAAGGCTCAACCCAACCTAGAAATCTGGATCTTATTTAATCCACGATCCTTAGTTAAAATACTGTTGCCAATTATGCTCGGTTGCTTCATCTGCGGGGAACATACACTCGATTCGTAGCTCCTGAAGCGTGATGTCATAAGGAGTGCCTAATGTAGCGATCGTCGAGAAGAATTTTAACTCCAGATCATCGCGCCGAAGATGAACGTTCAATAACAAAGTATGTTGAGCGGGATGTGTAGCGGTTTGCCAGATCTGAGCCACACCTGGATAGCTCATCAGTTCCTGCAATAACACAGTAGAAAGCTCACTTTCCCGTTCGATGAGCGTCTCGCGATGCAATCTTTGCAGCAAATGGTTGGTACAGCTCTCCCAGTTGACAATTACCGAGCGTAACCCTTGAGGATGCAACATCACCCGCAGGATATTAATCTTCCCCTCTTTGTAAAATAGGGTTTGTAGTCTTTCGGGGTCGATAAAACGATTGAGCAGTCGAGTTGCACCCTGATTGGTTAAGAGTAAATTCCAATATCGATCTACTACAAATGCGGGATATGGCTCATGCTGGTGCAGTATTAGATCGATCGCTTTTCGCACTGGAGTCATTTCGAGAGCCGATAAATCCGTCTCGGTATGAATCGCCGCAAATCCGGCGGCTGAGAGTAATAAATTCTGCTGTCTGAGTGGAATCTCCAAAACAGTTGCCAATTGCAACACCATCTCCTGACTGGGTTTGGCGCGTCCCGATTCGAGAAAACTGATATGACGCTGAGAAACTTGACTGGTAACGGCGAGATCGAGCTGACTGAAATTGCGAAGATCGCGCCATTGTTTGAGCAGTGTCCCAAATGAAGCGGTAATTAGATGTTGTTGCATAGACAGAGGCAAAATGATGACTTTGATTACCTCACAGGTAATTGATTTAATTATCCCCTTTTGTGAAAATTGTGTTGTACCGAATTGGAGCGGATTATGTCAACACCGATCGAGATAGAGGACAAACAATCGTTCAACTCTCTCAAAACACCGTATCTGCTGCTCGCGATCGCAGGTTCGATTCTACCCTGGTTCTGGTTGCTCCAAGATCCCGCCGCGTTAATGTCTCCAACCTTATTTTTGCAACGCACGTTTGCCAATCAGATTGCGACTGCTTGGGCGAGCGATTTGCTAATTAGTTCGATCGTCTTCTTTGCTTTTGCCGCGATCGAACTAAAACGGTTAGGTGTCGATTCTCCAGGGGAGAGGCTACGCCAACGGCTGTGGATTTTACTCTACATTGGACTAACATTTGGCATCGGACTTTCTTGCTCTTTACCGTTATTCCTCTATCGCCGAGAACTAATCCTAGAACGAACCGCATTCAGATAGCATTAAATAATTACCAATTGCGTCATCAAATTGAACAGAACATTTACAAATATTAAAGTGAAAAATATGACTCAGATTATCCAAAATAAAAAATCTATCAACGCGATATTGTTTGTGACTTTAGGTGCCATATTTTGGTTTGAAGCTTTACTATTTATTCGCTTTGGGGGAGCAGCATTGTTTGTGAATGGCAATCCCTGGCTCCTCTTTTTGTTTGTTGCTTCTATTCCAGTAGCTTGGTTTTCAGTCAAAATTAGTGCCATAGTTGGTAAAATTGATGGTGACGATCTGTTGAGTGCTGTGGTAATAATGGCAGTGACTGCGACGTTATTGGATGGTATGGCTTTAACTTGGTTTCAAAGCTGGTATGGTCTTTCACAGGAGGGGCTGTTACTGGCAGCCGCATGGTTATTATGGGGTGTCGGTATCAGTCTAGCGTTGGCGAAGCCTCTCGGTACGAGAATCGCGTTCGCATTGCCAACTGGAGGTCATCGATTCGATTGCTGGCGCAGACGGCAAGCCGTTCGATAGTTCAGATTGACCTATCGCAAATTTAAGAGATAATTATAAGTTAGTTTTCCTGGCAAGAAGACCGAAACTTATTTAGCATCGTCGATGGTCGATCGGATATAAATTTCTCACTCTGCATTTCAACTTTTAAGGAGTAAACTATGATAACCACTCAAGCTCAAATCATCGAGCTAGAAGAGCGACTCAGACAAGCAATGCTGCGTTCTGATGTCGTCGAATTAGATGCCTTAATTGCTCCCGAACTGCTGTTTACAAATCATCTGGGGCAACTTGTTAGCAAACAGGACGATCTTGAGGCTCACCGCTCTGGACAATTTAAGTTTACCGAAATTACCCCATCCGAGCAACAGATTCAATTTAATTATGGGTTTACCGTTGTTTCTGTTTTAATGCACATAGTCGGCAGTTATGAAGGTACCCCAGTCGAGCAAGATATTCGATTTACCCGTGTTTGGGCGATCTCGACTAGTGGCTCGATTCAAATTATCGCAGGTCACACTAGTGCTATTATCAGCGGTCGTCTTTACGATCTAGCTTTCGACATGTGGCTAGAGACTGGACATTATGCCAGTAGACCACCTGGAGAGATGCACGGGCCATTCACAACCGATCTTGGTTGTGTAGTGTTGGAGATATCTTTCCCCGTTGGCGTAGCCTCTCCTGCGGAGAATCGAGTCCAGGCATAACTGACAGCGACGATCTCCGATCCTCGCCATCGACAACCCGATCGAGAAACTGTATCTCGCGTCCTCAAGTTTAACAAATTGACCGTTGGCGGTAGCCTACCGTAGGTAATCGCAAATTTAAGGGATAATTATAAGTTAGTTGTCCTGACAACAAGACCGAAATTTATTTAGCGATGGAAATGCAAATTGAACCATATCAACCTCACCATCTAGATGGTGTTATTCATCTTTCACTGCGGGCATGGACTCCAGTTTTTGACTCGATTCAGAAAGCGATGGATGCTGATGTTTACCAGGCATTCTATCCCGATAGTTGGCGGGTAAGTCAGCAAAAAGCGATCGAGGATGTCTGTCTTGATGAAGACATAAATGTCTGGGTTGCGATCGATGCAGGTGCCACAGTGGGTTTTGTTGCTATGAAACTAGACTCCGAATCGAGCATGGGTGAAATTTACATGGTGGCTGTCGATCCAGATTTTCAAGGGCGTGGGATTGGCTCCGCTTTGACAAAATTTGCGATCGAAAAGATGAAAGAAGCGGGGATGTCGATGGCGATGGTCGAAACAGGCGGCGACCCCGGTCATGCCCCAGCACGTCGCACTTATGAAAAGTTAGGCTTTGGGCTATTACCAATCTCCAGATACTTCAAAAAACTCTAGATCTGTCACGATCGTACTTGCAAACCTTCCAAGAGGATTTCCCGATTCTCGCGCGCTTGTCGTATGAAACGGAGCCGAAATCTAGGGTTGGGGAAATTCATGAATTGCCCCTACCCTTGATTTCGGCTGTGGCTTTAAATATAAATCATACCCAGACTCAGCAACGCCAAATTTATAATAAATAACTATTTCACGCTAACTTGAGTGCGTTTCCCCAAAAGCACACAGCTAATTACTGCCGTTGCAAAACCAATAGTTTCAATCGACAAATGCTCACCCAACAAAATAACTGAGGCAAATATTGTCATAAATGGCTGAATTAGTTGAAGTTGCCCGATTCTCGCAATTCCACCCAGAGCTAACCCGCGATACCATGCGAAGAAACCCAGAAACATACTAAAAATACTTACATACAGAAAAGCTAGCACCGCGTTAACTGAAATCGCTCCAAAATTAGATGGTAAATGTTGCAAGACGATCGGCAATAGCACGGGCACTGATAGAATCAAAGACCAACAAATGACTTGCCATGAGCCAAATGTTCGAGATAAAACCGCACCCTCTGCATAACCTAAAGCGGCAGATCCAACCGCACCCAATAAGGCTAGATCTGCTAATCTGATTGAACCACCACCTGTTATCAGTGCGAAAATAACGACTAACGCGCTGCCTAAACAGGCAAAAAGCCAAAACCCTCGTGAGGGTCGTTCGCCAGCCCGCCACGCGCCGCACAAAGCTGTTGAGAGCGGTAATAGTCCTGTTATTACTGCGCCATGAGACGCGGCAGCATCTTTCATCGCAATTGCAGACAGGAGGGGAAACCCAATCACAACCCCAGCAGTGACGATCGCAAAATTGGGTAAAAATCGCAAAGGGGGAATAGTTTGACGGGTAATCAGCAGTAAAACTAAGGATAACCCTGCGGCAACAATTGCGCGACCCAAACCAACAAAAACTGGATCGAAGCCTCCTGAAATGGCAATCCGCGTTGCTGGTAGAGTGATACTAAAAATTAGTATGCCTAAAAATCCATAGCCAAAACTTGTCAACTCTTTCTGAGGCTGTGGATCTTTATTCATCTTATGTACGATACATCGATCGAATCATAACATTATTTATAGTATTACTTATGTTAGAATTTTACCACCTTCGCTCGGAGTCGATCGAGATCTAAACCACAACCGATCGGGATCAAAATCTGACAATCTTTAGTAAAACAGTGCCGATCGATCGAGTCTGAACTAATTCAGCGATCGGTAGGAATGTTAAGATGGGGTAGTTAAACCCTGTCATAAATTACAGTCATGAGCGATATGCCAAACAGCGTGCCGTCTGCACCAGCAATCGATACCCCCAGCCTCAACCCTACTGAAACAGTCGAAATTCCCCCCACCCCAGAAGAACTCAAAACCAAATACGTCAAATACGCCATGAAAAACATGGTCAAAAAAGGTAGTAAATCCCTCCAACACTTCTTCCTCAGCGCGGCTGGCTTACTAGCACTATTCGTCACACTAGCCTATCTAACGCGATGAATATAGAATTAATAGTCCAAGACTTGTACGAGCCAAGCACGATCGACGAAAAAACTTGGATGACTTGGTTTCAAGACTGGTTGTTGACTCCAGGCTTGGAATTACCCCCAGCCAACAGCTATGAATTGAGTCTGCGGCTCACCACAGATGCGGAAATTCAGGCTCTAAACGCTCAATTTCGCCAAAAAGACCAACCGACTGATGTACTGTCTTTTGCCGCGATGGAGGTCGATTTTCCCAGCTTACAGCCAGATCCAAGTCACGAGTCGCCCCTGTACTTAGGTGATATTATTATTTCTGTTGATACTGCTTGCAAGCAAGCACCCGAACATGGGTATTCTTTAACTAAGGAGTTAGCTTGGTTGGCTAGTCATGGATTACTTCACCTCTTAGGCTGGGATCATCCTGACGAATCAAGTTTGTTGGCAATGTTACGCCAACAGGAAACTTTTCTCACTCGTAGCGGTCTAGAGGTATGATTATCTAGTTCAGCAATTAGTGTGAGTCATTCAACGAATAAATCATTATTTTTTCGGTGGGAGTTACCCGTCTATGCAGATTAAACTGGACGAATCGTCAAACATTACGAGCCTCGAACCAGATATGACTGGTAAAGTATCCGATCGGCTTCACAGACAACCAGAACGTAATAGTCAGAAACGCACCCAAGCTTGGCGTGTAGCGGATAATATTTTCGCAAGTTTTAGATATGCTTCGGCTGGTGTCACCTATGCTTTCAATACTCAGCGCAATTTTCGGATCCACTGTCTCATGGGCACGATCGCGATTAGTCTAGGTGCTTTGCTACATCTAACTAGTGTGGAAATGGCGGTGATTTGCATTACTAGTGGTTTAGTTTTAACCCTAGAATTGCTCAATACAGCGATCGAATCCGTTGTCGATCTCACCGTCGGGCAAACACATCACGAACTCGCCAAGATTGCCAAAGACTGCGCGGCTGGTGCGGTACTGATTTCGGCTCTAGCTTCTCTCTTGGTAGCTGTCTGGCTGATTTTGCCCAAGGCGATGTTATTGCTCAGATTGTAAGATTCCCAACAACTATGTCACTCAAGCTATTTTTGTTACGATTAGTTAAGAAGACCAGTCGAAATCTCCCACAGTGATTTCGACGGGTTCGAGAGCTTGTACCTTTGCTTGGATTTGGACTTTAATCCAAAATCCAAACTTCCCTCGCTCAACTCGCACTTACTAAAATATTAACCTAACAGAATTATGCTGTTTAACATCTTTGGCGGTAAAAAACTGACACTCCCTTCTCAAGAGGATGCTTTTCCTGGGAGAGCCGAAGCGATACCTCTACCTGCAAAACACTTTGTCAACGGTAACTCCTTCGCACCGCCATATCCAGCCCAGATGGAAAAAGCCATGTTTGGTTTGGGATGTTTTTGGGGTGCCGAACGTAAGTTTTGGCAAGCGGAGGGGGTGTATATCACCGCTGTGGGCTATTCAGCCGGAATTACGCCAAATCCTACCTATCAAGAGGTTTGTACGGGTTTAACGGGGCATAATGAGGTGGTACTGGTGGTTTTCGATCCCCAGGTGATTAGTTATCAACAGTTGTTGAAGATTTTTTGGGAAAGTCACAATCCCACTCAGGGAATGCAGCAAGGTAACGATCGTGGTACTCAATATCGATCGGGTATATACTGCTACTCTGACAGTCAAATGGAATTGGCTATGGCTTCTAAGGTAGCTTATCAAGCAGCTCTTCAAGTGGCTGGGTATAAGGAAATTACGACAGAAATTATCGCCGCACCTCAGCTCTATTACGCAGAGGTTTATCACCAGCAGTATCTAGCCAAAAATCCTGGTGGTTACTGTGGTTTAGGTGGTACTAATGTTTGTCTACCATCAGATGCTTCGGTAACTAAATAGTTAGTTATTAGCTGCAACAAAAGACGCAATACCCCCGACTTCTCAAGAGAAGTCGGGGGTATCTTCATTTCTAAGTATACTCACATCTTGCACCAATGTATAGCAGAGGTCAGAGGTCAGGGGACAGGGGTCAGTTTGGGAAAGCTGACCTACTAATGGTTTGTTGGCGTAACCTTCGTCAGAGCGGAAGCATCTACAGATGTCCTAACCGCCCTGGCGGTTGCCATATATAGCAGGGGTCAGAGGTCAGGGGACAGGGGTCAGTTTGGGAAAGCTGACGCACTAATGGTTTGAGCGTCTATATCTGTCCTAACCGCCCTGGCGGTTGCTATAAGTACTATTACTGCGATAACCCCAGGGCGGGCACAAGACAACTGGGCGGGTGACAAAGGCGAGACGCGCCCCTACAGGTTAATCACGTAGGGGCGCGGTCTTGTGCCCGCCCCGAACTACGCTAATTACTAATATTTTAGTACTGGTGCAAGATGTGAGTATAGCAATAGCCAAGATCGTTAGGACGTTTTCTAACTATTACAGATCCATCAGCTATTTTTGAGCGTATGTCCCTCTGAGTACGACAGCACCTAATCCGATCCAATGGGCTTGTCGATCGACTGGGCTGATTAATTATCTTAGTCGATCGTTACCCATCTGTCATATTACTTGCAATTAAAAGTCGGCTACTTATGACTCGAAAGAAAAACCGCATCAGCGTTTTGGTCTAGAAGTCAAATCAACCAAATAGAGGAATACTATGTCTACAAATCTCAACAACTACGAGTTCGATCTCGAAGGTTTAAATCTCGATGATTTAGATGTTCAAGAATTAGAACAGCGTCTAGAACTGGCAGGAACTACTCGCGATTCAACTCCATGTAATAGTTGCCATACGGAAAGACAACCTGAACCCAGTATCTACGATTAGATACTAGATTAGTATTCCCAGTTCGACCTTCATAGATTGGGCTGGGAATGCTTACAAGATTTAGTAATTCTGAAATTATGATGTAGCGAAGAGGATAGAATTCAAGATTTTGAATTCTATCCTTTCAAGCAACTGAATATCAATCTAAATTAAGTGAGGTTAAATTTGGCTCAATCTGTTGTCACGCCTGAAATTCAGCAAGAAATCGAGATAACGACAGGATCGATCGATCGTTTGCAAACTAAATGGCCGAGTGGATTATCGCTGGACTTAGGTAAGGGCAAAACTTACTATGATGCTTTACCCTACTTATTTATCTCGGCTTTTCCATCATTAACTTATGCTGATGTTCGTCCTTTTAACATCGCAGTAAGACTATTTGCTAGCTCGATTTTTATCTACGACAAGCTGATGGATCGTCAGAATGGATTTGATTCGATCTCCAATGGTTTGCGGGTTCAAGCCATGCAACTAGAATCCTATCGGCAACTACATCGGCTCTTTGGAGCTGAGTCGATGTTCTGGGAACGTTTTCAGGGCTATGTTACTGAATACGCCCAGGCTTGTCTTCAGGAACAGGCATTTCAATCGGGACAAAGATCGTGGAGTGAGTATACAGAAGCTGTCGCTTTTGAACTGGCGATTGGCAAATCTGCGATCGCGAAAGGCACAATCGCGGGTTTAGCAGCATTAGCGGGATCGGAAGGGTGGTTGGAACCGCTGAATTATTCGATCGATTGCTACAATATTGCAGCTCAAATGGTTGACGATTTGCGAGATTGGAAGGAAGATCTCCAAATTGGTTTTCCATCATTGATAATATCGCGCGTAGCCTCTCCATCCGAGCATCGATCATTGGTAGCTAGCCCCGAAGAACTAGAAGATCGAATTGGTAAACTATCGCGCCAGATTTATTATCAGGGAAATGCACTATATGTCTTAAATATTGCTCTCCAATCGCTCGATCGAGCAACTGATGCGATTTCATCAATCCCCGAACTTGGCTGGCATTCGGAGCTTCAGCGATTTCGTCATTACTGTCAGTCTTTATCTGATGACATCCACAAGATTATTACAGCCAATCTTCAGCGAGCTAGGCAATAAAAATTTTATGCTTCCATTAGATTCTTTGCAAGGATTGCGTGAGAGAGTCATAGTTGATACTTCCGAAGGTAAGCCCGTCTATTTAATTGCCATTGGCACCAAGCCAACTTATTTAAGACTTTCGGCAACTTCTTATTACTTACTAGAACAGCGGAGTCATGGAGTGTCTTTTGAGTCACTTGCACAAACGTTTTCTCAGGCAAATCGAGCGACATCATCGGCAGAAATTGAAATAGCTTATCTCAATGTATGTTCGCAAATTACCGAAATCGAACAGCGATCTCTTTCTAATCCATCACCATATCTATTTGAATTACCGCTGCTGCCCAAAAGTGTCGTGCAAAAGATTGCATCAATTGGTTCATTAGCATTTGCTAAACCTGCTATTTATACTTTAGTTGCATTTGTGGCGATCGCGATCGCCATTTGGCCGTGGTTCGATCGATCTTTTCCGGTAGATCCCACCAACTTTGGCTGGAGCTATCTACTATTGATGGGATCGTTGATGATGCACGAACTCGGTCATGCGAGTGCTTGTACTCGGTATGGTGCCAGCCCCAGCACGATTGGATTCACCGTTTATCTAATTTGGCCTGCATTTTATAGCGATGTGAGCGATGCTTGGCGGTTGAAGCGGTGGCAGCGAGTGATGGTTGATGTCGGCGGCATTTTTTTTCAAATTGTTACTGCTGCTGTTTATATTTTTATCTATAAGTTGACAAATTGGTCGCCGATTCCACTGGCGATCGCGATGATTGTCAGCAGTTGTTTATTTAATCTCAATCCATTTTTTAAGTTTGATGGTTATTGGATCTTAGCTGACATTTTAGGCGTTACAAATCTCAATCGACACAAAAGTGAAATTCTGCGGTATCTGTTCCAAACTCTACGACGTAAGCCAGTCGAACCATTAACTATAGCTCCGTCGATCTTTATTATTTTAGGAATTTATGCAGTTTTAAGTTTGGGAGTCTGGGTATATATATTATCCACATTTTTACCAATTTTTTTCAATACAGTATCAAATTATCCTAAAATTTCATCAATTGTTATTAGTGCAGCGATCCAGGGAACTCCATTTTTAGAAATTAAAAATATTCAAGATTTATTTAATTCGACTTTCATTTTATTAATTGGTACCCCGATGATAATCAGATTGATTAAATCCCTGTCTGTTTATATCTATAAAAAATGACCAATTTTTATTAGGCTCTCAAGGCAATACCCCCGACTTCTTGAAGAAGTCGGGGGTATGTATGATAATTAGCAGATGATGATGTTAGTTACATCATGCCGCCCATGCCGCCCATACCGCCCATGCCACCCATGCCGCCCATGTCAGGCGCAGCGGATTTTGGTTCGGGTTTTTCGACGACTAAAGCTTCAGTTGTGATGACTAAACCAGCGATCGAAACCGCATTTTGCAGTGAAGAACGAACCACTTTCGCTGGATCTACAATACCAGCAGCGAGTAAATCTTCATAGACATCGGTAGCAGCGTTATAGCCGATATTACCACCAGCAACGCGGACTTTTTCGACAACTACGGAACCTTCGACACCAGCATTATTGGCGATTTGACGCAATGGTGCTTCTAATGCTTTGGCGATGATATCCGCGCCGATCTTTTCTTCAAGATTAGTGAAAGTATCTTTGATGGCAGCTATTTTACCAGCGAGGTGAATCAAAGTGGTACCGCCACCTGGCACGATGCCTTCTTCTACTGCGGCTTTGGTTGCATTGAGAGCATCTTCGATGCGGAGTTTGCGATCTTTGAGTTCGGTTTCGGTAGCCGCACCGACTTTGATTACCGCAATCCCGCCAGCTAATTTGGCGATGCGCTCTTGGAGCTTCTCACTATCGTAAGCTGATTCGGTTTCGGCTAATTGTTGCTTGAGTTGAGCGACTCGTGTTTTGACATCCGCGCTGTTTTGATTGCTAGAAACGATGATGGTGGTTTCTTTGTCGATCGTGATTTTCGCAGCACTACCCAGCATTTCGAGGGTAGCTGTATCTAGACTCAAACCGATTTCTTCGGAAATCAATTGTCCGCCAGTAAGGATCGCGATATCCTGTAACATAGCTTTACGGCGATCGCCAAAACTAGGAGCCTTAATAGCTGCTACACTTATTACGCCACGAGCTTTATTGACAACTAGAGTAGCTAGAGCTTCACCTTCGATATCTTCGGCGATAATCAACAAGGGTTTGCTAGCACGAGCAACTTTTTCCAAGATGGGAACCAAATCTTGAATCGAATTAATTTTCTTATCAACGAGCAAAATTAACGCATCGTCAAATTCGACGACCATCCGCTCTTGATCCGTGACAAGATAAGGGGAGAGATAACCGCGATCGATCTGCATCCCTTCAACGACTTCTAACTCGGTAGTCAGAGACTTGGATTCTTCGACGGTAATTACGCCATCTTTAGTCACTTTATCCATTGCAGCGGAGATCATTTCGCCGACTTCTGCATCGTTACCCGCCGAAACGCTGGCTACTTGAGCGATGCCTTTGCCTTCAACAGGTTTAGCTAGTTTAGCAATCTCATCAACTAGCAAGACAACGGCTTTATCCATCCCTCGCTTGATGCTAACTGGATTGCTACCTGCTGAAACATTCTTCAAACCTTCGTGAATCATTGCTTGAGCGAGTACAGTAGCTGTAGTCGTACCATCTCCAGCCAGATCGTTTGTCTTGGCGGCGACTTCTTGAATCAATCTTGCGCCAGCATTTTCCAGGGGATCTGACAATTCGATATCTTTAGCCACAGTCACACCATCATTAACGATTTGCGGTGCGCCATACTGCTTCTCTAACAGTACATTCCGACCTTTGGGGCCTAATGTGATTTTAACAGCGTTAGCCAAGGCATTTACACCCCGTTCGAGAGCACGACGGGACTCTTCGTTGAAGGCGATGATTTTTGACATAATATTTTTTCTAATTTATCCGTATCCAAAATTTAGCACTCTATGACTGTGAGTGCTAAACGGATTTTGGCACATCTATGTGCGGTTTCCCGAACTCATCAGGGCTTCAGGGCGTGTGGTAGTATGGCTAGTTTTTAATGCCTGTACTCGCGACTCCACGAATAAATTGTTTCTGTCCGACTAGGAATAATAATACGACTGGAACGGAGGCAATAACAATAGCGGCCATCAAAAGTTGCCAGCTATTGGTAAACTGTTCTTGAAACTCAGCTAGAGCCAATTGTACAGTGCGTAGTTCTGGGCGAGTCGTAAAAATTAGGGGTTTGAATAAGTCGTTCCATTCACCAATAAACGTAAATAAAAACAGCGTTACTACAGCAGGACGAGATAATGGGATGACAATTCGCCAGAGAATTTGCCATCGATTAGCACCATCTAGACTAGCAGCTTGTTCGAGTTCGATCGGAATTGTCAGGAAAAATTGACGAAATAGAAAAATCCCAAACCCATTCGCCGCAGTAGGTAAAATCAATGCGCCATAGGTATTGAGCAAATGTCCCCACTTGAGCAGCAAAAAAATCGGCATCACTAGCAACTGGAATGGAATCACTAAGGTCGCTAGGAGCGTTAAGATGAGAGTCTGACGGCCGCGAAATCTCAATCTTGCCAGTGCATAACCAGCCAAGGCAGATGTGAAAATTTGGGCGGCGGTTACAGATAGCGCGACTAAAGTAGAATTGGCAAAAGCTAATAAAAAGTTGCCGCGACTCCAAGCTGCTTGGTAGTTGGCAAAAGTCGGCTGAGTCGGGATGATTCCGTTGGCGTAGCCGCTCGGAGAGATCGAAGTCAAAATAACCACCACCAATGGAGCTAAGATGAGCACAGCACCACCCCAGAGCATCAGCCAACTTAGGAGTCTCCACCAGCGTAAATAACTAGAGTCTAATAACTTGTCCACGGTTTTGGTCTAAATCGAGTAAGATGATAAAGTTTGGAAATCGAAATAAATCTTTAAGATAAACTTCATTCAGCTTATCTCCTTCCAGAGCTGTATCGTTGGTTCGGCTTCACATAGAATAATATATTTTAATTACACACAGGGAAATCTAACTCATGGTGCAGATGGCAGCCACTTTGAAACTTGACTTCAAAAGCGAAACCTATAAAGATGCCTACAGTCGCATCAATGCGATCGTCATTGAAGGCGAACAGGAAGCGCATGACAACTACATTACACTGGCTGGAGCACTCCCAGATTCACACGATGAGTTGGTCAAGTTGTCCAAAATGGAGCTGCGCCACAAGAAAGGGTTTGAAGCTTGTGCTCGCAACCTTTCAGTAACAGCAGACATGGATTTTGCGCGGAAATTTTTTAGTGAGCTGCACAAGAATTTTCAGGTTGCTTCAGCCGCAGGTAATGTTGTTACGTGCTTATTGATTCAGTCTCTGATTATCGAATGCTTTGCGATCGCTGCGTACAACATCTACATCCCCGTCGCTGATGATTTTGCCCGCAAAATCACTGAAGGCGTGGTGAAAGATGAATATCTCCACCTCAATTTTGGCGAAGTTTGGCTCCGCGAGAACTTTGAATCCTCCAAAGCAGAACTCCAAACTGCCAACCGTGAGAATCTGCCCATTGTCTGGAAAATGTTGAACGCTGTTGCCAAGGATGCTCAGATTCTAGGCATGGAAAAGGAAGCACTTGTAGAAGACTTTATGATCGCCTACGGTGAAGCACTAAATGGGATTGGTTTCAACACAGGCGAAATCATGCGGATGTCTGCTTATGGTTTGATCGGCGCGTAGAAGGGATGGGAGGGTAGTAGGGTGGTAGGGTGGTAGGGTAGTAGG
>JANMEL010000057.1:0-2838 GCA_031376885.1 Chamaesiphon sp. OTE_70b_metabat_96
CCAGTCTCCCCCTCTCCCCTCCCCAAATGCTCCTCCCCATCACCCGCACCAAATTTGAACAACTGATGCCGATCGTGGCCACAGGAGATCAATATAATTACTGTTGGGGTAAGTTTGCGGACTTTTTACGACGGGTGATTATTTCGATCGCCGCAATTACCCTAGTTTATTTTATTCTCCGCTTTACCTTTCCTGACGAAGTAGAATGGGTATCGCCAATTCCAATGGTAGTTGGGGGACTGTATTGGTTATGGGTGCCAATTGTATTAGCTAGTCGGCGGAATTGGCAAAGTCGTCAATTTCCCTATAGTGGATTTTGGCGGGGAGAAGTATTAGATTTATATGTTACTGACGATCTAGTTCGCGAATTAGAAACAGTAGACAAAAAAGGTAATCTAGTAGTTAAAGAAGAGATTGAGACGAGACTGCATCTAGAAATTGGCGATGAAAGTGGATTTACTACTGAGATTACTGTTCCACTCAAGAAAGCATATAAAGGCATCTCGCGGGGACAAATTGCTGAAATGTTAGTAATGTCATATCGTCCCGATCTTAGTTCATTTGCCAAGGTTTCCGACGTTTATTTACCCGATCTTAATCTCTGGTTGAGTGATTATCCCTGTGTGAGTCGCGACGCTTTTAGAGAAGTCAGTAGACGGATTGATAAAGATTATTAAACTAATTGAGAATTGAGAATTGGGTTGTATTGGGGGTCAGATCCAAAGGCTTCTCCGAGAAGCCTTTGGATCTGGAATAATTCTAAAAAGTCCATATCTTAACCGTTTCGAGTATATAACCCACATTCCGCACTTCAATTTTTCGCGTAGGGTGTATTATCAAAGTGAACCTAGACGGTGCGTTACCCTACGGGATAACACACCCTACTTTCATCGTTGAAAAGGGCGTTTCGGATATCATTTTCTTGAAGTGCGGAATGTCGGATATAAGGTCGATTAGAGATCCTCAATAGTTACAAATTACATAGTCAAATATAGTCAGACCCGACCATAAGTTTGTAATCTGTCATTTTAAACGATTACTCGTCTGGGATGTGCTACCACACAACCACTATTCCGCTCTATCATTGACTCAATTGAATCAAATAAGTTAGGAAGTACTTTTCGGGCGATATTAAATGCGCCATTGATGTCAGCGTGAATTATTGCTCCATCTTTAGATCGATATTTTTTCGTAGCAATCCTTTTGCCAGAAAACTTATGTTGGGGCGCGACGTTTTCGGGGGAAGCTTCCCCCTCCAAGCTCGCTTCGGTTCCCCCGCCCAGCATTGTATTAGCTTTCCCAGGTGTCCAAGTTGGGATAATATCCCAATCTAAAAATGAAGCCTTGCTAGTGTAGCTTTCTTCACCCACCTTGACGGTAATGCCAATTCTCTCTAGTTTTTGTGTGAGCATTGAAATAAACTTGGCATGGGGAATCTGAACGAAAGATTGATTGTTCTTTCTCCCCATATTAACAAAATTTTTCCATTGCGGATTTTTGCCGATCGCTAGATTAGTTACACCTAACTTTTCTAGCTCTGAAGCTATTTTAGCTGTTGCTTGATGAAGGTATGTGTGAACATAATTATTCCGATTTCTAATAATATTCTGGATCTTTTGAGAAGTTCCAGAGCCTAGAATAGAACGAAGTCGAGCGACCTCTTTATTCATCCATTGATTTTCAGCCTTGAGCGGTTTGCCATTGATTGCTAAGGGTTGAATTGTGGGATCCGAGAAAACTATAGTAGCCAGATTATCAATGCCAATATCAATAGCTGCGCCTAAATGGCTGGATACTCTACCCATACATCCGTCGCTATTACAGGGTGACTGAGCAGCCTCATCATCAAACACTATCTCTACAACATAACAACCTACTTTTGGTACGATTCTCACCTCAATAATTGAATCAAATATTAGTCCGGGTTTGAGCGGAATCTCGATTGGAGATAGAGATGGTGAAATTATTCCATTTTTCCCAGCTCTCTTACTAATTGCTTGATGATTGAATTTGATGATATTTCTACCATCAGATTCAATGTATGAAGGTGCTTTTGGTTTGCCAGTAAATTTAGATGGATCGAGTGAATATGCTTTGAGAGATTTAAAATATGATTTCCAAGCATCTGCCACTTGCATCAGCACAAGTTGGCTAACTTTAGCTGGAAGTAATTGATAATTTAGATCGTCTCTAAACAGCTTATCCATTGCTGCTTGAGTTACAATGCCATGCCCATAGATGTAGCTTTGCCGATTTGTATATTGGGCGGTATTAAATAGATTTTTAGATGCAAAGCAAACTTGTTCGCAATAATCCCACCATTGATGGCTGGGTTTAATTTGATGCTGTTCGACTTGGTATGTCATAAGCAAAGGAGAGTTTGACCTATGAGTATTATAACATCTCTAGAAGCAAATGACTATGTTTGACTATTAATTGATTTTACCTGCCTTAAAATGCTTCCAAGCTGTTCGATCCGAAATGCCTAGTTCTTCAGCATAATCTGAAAGTTTCAATGACCACCATCGCCTATTCGCCTATATACAAATATAATAGACTATATTTTGATGGAATGTTCCTAATACCATAACAAGTCTCCAGCGACGAATACGTTGGGATCTCGATCGAAAAGTAGTTCGATATTTTCTTCGATCGTGACGATCCACCTAAATTGTTTAGTATTGTCTGACATGGGTTGCTGACTGCCTGACACATCTTCAATTGAGGGGCAAGAGTCAGATTTTACAAGTGATAGTAACGATTCGCTCGAACCAGATTGAATCGTAGAAATCTAGTTGAGCCTTCTTAGAAGCAAAGCAAGGCTCTGGATCTTTAGAA
>JANMEL010000092.1:0-13030 GCA_031376885.1 Chamaesiphon sp. OTE_70b_metabat_96
GAAGGCGTTTGGGAATAGGGGATAGGGGATAGGGGATAGGGGATAGGGGATAGGGGATAGGGGATAGGGGATAGGGAATAGGGGATAGGGAATAGGGGATAGGGGATAGGGGAAAGGGATAGGGAGTAAGGGAATAGGGGATAGGGAATAGGGAATAGGGAATAGGGAATAGGGAATAGGGATAGGGAATAGGGAATAGGGATAGGGAGTAAGGGATAGGAGTGGGTTGGGTGCGATCCCCGTCACTGGATCGATTGCGATCGATCGCAATATTGTTGTAGAATTTACAAAGTTTGGTAAATTTTTATTGCGATCGCCTTTAATCCATAATTTAAGAACCCTGGATGATTAATAAACTACATTGGCAAATTCTTTTGAGTTGTGCGATGACAGCCCTTCCGACTGTTCCAGCGTTGGCAGTCCCTACGACTCCCTCCGTCCAAATTCGGCCCACACAATCTTCATCCCTATTCGCCAATAGTATCCCCTGGGGACAAGAATTGATCCCACTCAAAGCAGAGCTACAGAGCTTGATGAAAGAATACAGCTTCCTGTCTTCAGGTGTATTTGTGATGGATGTAGAGACAGGAAACTATGTCAATATTGACGGCGATCGAGTCTTCCCCGCTGCTAGTACGATCAAGTTGCCAATCCTGATGGCATTTTTTGAAGCTGTTGATGCTGGCAAAATTCACCTAGATGATATTTTGACCGTTCGTCGCGATCTGATTGCCCGTGGTTCAGGAACGCTCCAATATAGTCGGGGCAAAGAATTGACCGCCCTGGAAACTGCCACCAAGATGATTGTCATCAGCGACAATACCGCCACCAACATGTTGATCGAACAATTGGGGGGAAAAGATTATCTCAATGAGCGATTCCGCGCTTGGGGACTGGAAAATACCTATATCCGCACTCGCTTGGGGGATTTTAAAGGGACAAATAAAAGTACCTCCGCCGATTTGGTCAAAGTTTCTGCTTTAATCGCCAAACGCCAAATTTTGAGCGAAGATAGTCGCCTCAAAGCTTTGGATATCCTCAATGCCACTGAAAACCGTAAACTATTAGCAGCCGGAATCGGTGCGGGTGCTCATATTGCTCACAAGACTGGAGATATCGGATTTGCGATCGGCGATGCCGGAATCGTCGAAAGACCTGATGGTAAATTGTATCTGATTGGCGTATTTGTTCGTCGCCCCTACAAAGATATTCGCGGGCGGCAATTCGTCCAAAAGGTGTCCCGCTTGACTTATGAGTATCTCAGTCAACCCACCATCATCCAAACTCAACTGCCACGGGTTGACCGGAACAATTAGATTGTGATATACTAGCTGAGGCTTGTTTGCGGATTATCAACCGCAAACAAAACTATATAGTACTTTGAGGTTCGGCTGCGATCGATTGCGTTAACCACAATTAAATAGCTTCACCACAGACAGCAGGAGCGAATAGCTTAAAATTTCCTGCCGAGGTTAACGCAAACAGTAACAAGGGTATCTACTTGCAAAAGTAGACAGCTCTCTGACTGAATGAAGACCTCGGCACGCAAGTGTCGGGGTCGATTTAGATCTGACCCTAAGTTGAACTAGTTAATTGGGCATTAAGTCCATCCGAACATTCCCAGCCAAAATGGATCGCCACTCCGTTCATATCCCAACCTTGGTTCGCCAAGAGGTAAACATCATATGGGTAGAACCCTAGAAAACAAACAAGAAATCGTCGCCGGACTCAAGAAAGACTTGGACGGTGCTACGATGGTCGCGGTGATTAACTATCAAGGTTTGACCGTGGCCCAAATCACCGACTTACGGAGACGGATTCGCCCCAAAGGTGGTCTATGTACGGTGACCAAAAATACCCTCATGGGTAAAGCAATTCTCGATGACACCAACTGGCAAGCATTAGAACCATTGTTATCTGGTTCTTCGGCTTTCTTGGTACTCAGAGATGATATTGGTGGCGCGATCAAAGCCTACTATGAGTTCCAAAAAGCGACCAAGAAGACCGAACTTCATGGTGGTGTCATGGAGGGTCAAATCCTCACTGGCGAACAAGTAAAAGCGATCGGCGATCTGCCATCGAAAGAACAACTCATGGCGCAAATTGCTGGTGCCCTCAACTCCGTCACCGCGAAAATCGCGATCGGTGTCAAAGAAGTACCAAGTTCGATCGCTCGTGCATTACAAGCTCACGTTGACAAAGTTGATTAGTTGGCAAAGTTCAAAATCTAATCTTCGTAAGTCACAATTTTCACTTAATTCAGGAATCAAAACATGTCTGCTGCAACCGATACAATCTTAGAACAGTTAAAAACCCTCAGCTTGCTAGAAGCGGCTGAACTAGTCAAACAAATTGAAGAAGCTTTTGGCGTAAGTGCTGCTGCACCCGTAGGCGTTGCTGTAGCAGGCCCTGCGGCTGTTGCTGAAGCAGTAGAAGAGCAAACTGAATTTACAGTCATGCTCGAATCCGTACCTGCTGAAGTCAAAATCGCTGTACTCAAAGTCGTTCGCGGTATCACTGGTTTAGGCTTGAAAGAAGCCAAAGACTTGGTTGAAGCTGCACCAAAAGAAGTTATCTCTGGTGTACCCAAAGCAGCCGCTGAAGATGCTAAAAAACAAATCGAAGATGCTGGTGGTAAAGTAGCTATCAAATAGATTTAGCACTGTCTAAATCTCCTCTTCTGAAATTAAGGGTAGGGACAATGTCTTGTCGGTTTTTTATTCTGGGGGAACCCCAGAATAAAACCGCCGCTTGATGAATTGTCCCTACCCTTAATTTGTTAGTTTTCTAGATCTTAGCAGGATCGTTGATATAGCAACCGCCAGGGCGGTTAGGACAGATGTAGATGCTTCCGCTCTGGCGGAGGCTACGCCAACAAACCATCAGTGCATCAGCTTTCCCAACCTGACCCCTGACCCCTGACCCCTGCTATATTTTCAAGCTCTTTAATACGATCGTCGATGTCTTGGGTATTTAGGGTTTCTCTGGGTTCAGAAGCCGATGGATTAGATAACTGGCTCATAATCTGAATTTGTTGATAACTATCTTCTGTCTCAACCAAAAAGCCTCGGAGTTTTTCTTGGAGAATCATTAATTCGCGATTTTGAGCTGGAGATCGATCGTCATTCACTGAATCTTTAATTGCCATAGAAGCGATCGTATACTCCAGATCTACCTCCAACATCAGCAATTCTGATTCCTTTTTGGCATGAATTTCATTTATCCCCATCAGCATTTCTTGATATCTGTCTAACTTAGATTTAAAATCTGGCAAAATCCGTTCGATCTCGATTGCTTTTGCCATCGTCAACCGCGCTTCGACGATCTGCCCCTTTTGCTTATATTCTAATGCCTGTGCAATGAATTCTTGACGATGGCGATCTTTCAAATTATATTGATATTGACTTTTGTGAGTGCTTTGATGAACTTGCTCGACAATCTGTTGAAGATTTAAAACTCTCGATCGCATCAATTCTAGTAATTGAGTGGCATGTTCGATCGTCATCTCACCACTATTTTTGGCAACTGGCGATCGATCTGGTGATACTTCTAATAGCCAATTCAAACCATTAATTGTCGATTTGCCTAACTCGTCTCCCATCAACCAGATAATCAATCCTTTCATCTTTATTTTCCTCGATTAATTAATGAGGAATGAATCGTCAAGTATCGACAATTCACCTCCTGTCATTGCTCTTGATCCCAAAAAATATGGGCTTAAATCCCCATACTATAAAATCTAATTATCAATTATCCACTTGCCAGTTACATTTAGTCTTGTCGCAATTAGTAGGTCTAACTAAAGTGTTGATTTTTTCAGCTCGATCGCTGCCATTAAAGCTGACTTTGCCTGTGATTCCTCGAACGCTAAAATTGGGTGCAGCGATCGCTTGCCGAATAGTTTCTCGATCTTTCGATATATCTAATGCAGCTAATAAAACTTGCATCCCATCGTAACTATTGATAATTCGATCGTGGGTTTGAGATTTTTCTCCCCACCAGTTGGGAGTCTGATCTAGTCGCGCTCGATCGATGAATTGTCGATCGCTAGGATGAACGGGAATACTAATTACTAAGTTTTTTAAGTACGCGGGATTGACTTGGAATAGATAAGCCTCACGGACGATCGAAGCACCTAAGATCGGCATTTGTCCTTGATTTGCCTTGATAACAGATAATACCCGATCGCGCTCATTTGCCTCAGAATAAGCATCAGGTATGATGACGATCGTTTTAGCTCCAGCCGCTTTCGCGAATGCCAGCTCCTGCGCGGCATTATTTCGAGTACTTAAATCGAATTCTTTGACGATATTAGTTGCGGGCACATGGGCTAAAAATACCTTCCGAAAAGATTCACTAAATTTCTTATTAGGCGTGTAAAATAAGACGATTTTCTCAGGTTTTGCAGCCCATTTCTTGGCTAAGTGTTCGCCACTGACTTGAGTGCTACTAACTGTTCTAAAAAAATAATTATCATCTTTGTTGCTAGTTAGTTCATCAGAGGTAGTCGTAGCAGATAGGAGCACAGTTCGAGCCTGGTTGTAGATATCTTTGACATTTACGGTCACATTGGAGCTATAGTGACCTAGTACGGCGAGAATATCTGGATGTTTGACCAATTCCGCTGCGATTTCTTTGCCTGTTTTCGGATCGTTACTATCATCAGCGATGGCGATTAGCAGCTTCCAGCCACCATCTTTTTGATTCCATTCCCGTTGCGCTTCGGCGACTCCTTTGAGGATGCTCGCAGCAACATATTCTGGCATTTGACGACTGGGAATGACAACGGCGATCGTTTTAATATTCGATGGGCGATCTCGACTAATTTTGGCGTTGTTGAGGGCAATTAAGGTTTCGGGATCTTTAGATACATCCCAATCTTGTTGGAGGGATTCAATTCCTTGGCGAAAATCTTTTTGTTTGATTGCTGCAAAACCATCTTGTTTTTCCCGTCGATCTTTACCCGCAGGCGGAATGAGGATAATTTCTTCCCCGCACGAGATTCGATCGAGGTTATGTGCTGCGTCACAGATGGATGTAGCGGTAGACTGACGCAAGTGGGTAATTTGAGCTGCTAAGTATAGGGTAATTCCGGCAATGGCAATATACGCAATTCGAGGTAATTTCATGTCGATCGGCTCCAATGTACTATAAATTAGTAATTGGGTTGGGTTGCTCGAAATATGTCGCGATCGCTACCCATGTTAAGGTGAAAAACCCATGAATATGTAGTGAATAGCTGAGAACTTATGCTTTGAGCTATCCATATGTGAGTTTAATATTTGGGTAAGTTTGCAATAAAAAGCACCAATAATGATTGGTGCTTAATAATAAACAAGCTAAAGATAGTAGCCTTTGTTAAGTCCGATTAAACCTCGTCATTAGCATCCTCTAATCTCATCAACCGTTGATTGATTCGACGGGTTTTACGGGCATTACTTTCTGTTTTTTGTTCGTTGATAGTCAGATCGATGTTGATATCGTTAACTTGTTGAGATAAGTGACTCAGTGAAGTCTCGATAGTATCAACTCGCTGATTCAAAGAAGTAAAGCCAGTGGTCATGATTTGCACCAGTAGATTCTGCTTATCTTCCATATTCTGCTGCATGACGGTCATATTCTGCTGCATGACTGTCATATTCTGCTGCATAACGGTCACGTCGTGCTGTATGACTGTCACATTCTGCTGCATGACGGTCATCCCTTGAATGACTTGACTGAGTTGGTTTTCAATACGATCGAAACGTTCTTCTGACATTATGTTATCCTAGTGGGTATTAGAATTTGAGTTTCTAAAGAGTATCCATAGGTGATTACTATGGATACTCTTCACATTTTAACTGATTTCCAGGACAATTTAGCTTTCTCCAGTCTTACCACGCCAAAAAAAATCGTGTTGACTAAACTTATTTTGCCAGAATTAATTCAAGCGATGTTAGTGCCGGAATTTTATCCTCATCCGGTGACTATGCCGATCGAATTAATGCAAACCCACGTCTCTTATGTCTTGTTGACTGGAGATTTTGTGTACAAAATCAAGAAACCAGTTGATTTTGGATTCCTCGATTACTCTACAGTGGAGAAACGCGAGCATTTTTGTAATGAAGAGATTCGGCTCAATCAACGGGGGGCGAGGGAGTTATATTTGGGGGTGGTTTCGATCTCGCTTCAGGGTAATAGTTATCATTTCGGTAATGATGGGGAGATAGTTGAGTATGCGGTGAAGATGGTGCAGTTTCCCCAAGCGGCATTATTGAGCAATATGTTTGAGGCGGGAACGATTACTACCACAGATATTGAAGAGATGGGGCGGGAAGTTGCCAAGTTTCATGGGGATGCCGAGACGAATGAATATATTAGTGGTTTTGGGGAAGTGGAGAGAGTTCGAGAATCGATCGATGATAATTACCACCATACTGAGAAATATATCGGCATAGCTCAAACTCAACAGCAGTTTACCGAAACTAAGGCTTATACGGATCGATTCCTCAACGAGCATCGGCAGTTATTTGTCGATCGCATTTCTGGCGGTTTTATTCGTGAATGTCATGGGGATTTACATCTGCGGAATATTTGCCGTTGGCATGACAAAATTCTCTTATTTGACTGTATCGAATTTAATGAGCCTTTTCGATTTGTCGATACGATGTATGATGTCGCTTTTGCGGTGATGGATTTGGAAGCTAGAGGTAGAAAAGATCTCGCTAATCGGTTTTTAAATACTTATGCCGAGCAAACTGGCGATTGGGCGGGATTGCAGGTATTGCCGATGTATCTAAGTCGTCAGGCGTATGTGCGGGCAAAAGTCACATCATTCCTGCTCGATGATGCGGGTATTTCTGATGCGGATAAGGCAGCAGCCGCCCAAACAGCCGGAGATTATTATCGTCAAGCGTGGGCATACACCCAATCTCACCAGGGTAAAATTATTCTGATGTCTGGTTTATCCGGTGCGGGAAAAAGTACTTTGGGTAGACAAATCTCGACGCAGGTTGGCGGCGTACATCTACGCTCAGATGCGGTGCGAAAACATTTAGGCGGGATTCCCCTGTTGAGCAAGGGCGACAATAGTCTCTACACTCCCGCCATGACTGCCAAAACATATCAGCGGGTATTAGAATTGGGGGCAAAATTAGCCGTACAGGGTTTTGCAGTGATTTTGGATGCCAAGTACGATCGAGTCGCCCTTCGCACCGCAGTTATCGATTTAGCCCAGTCTCAGAGCATTCCGCTACAGATCGTCCACTGTACCGCACCAGAATCTGTTTTGCGCGATCGCTTGCAGCACCGCACTGGAGATATCGCCGATGCCACAGCAGACTTACTCGCCAGTCAACAAGCCGCCTGGGAAGATTTTACGCCAATAGAGCGGGATTATTTGATGTCGATCGATACCAGCGAGGATCTCACTCAATTCTTCCACCAAATGGAAATTTGAATCTAGTGTTATTTTAGAGTCTACCTACCATTATAACAATGAGCAAATATTTTTGCAACCTTGGCGACGATCCTGATTTTTCTTCCCCACCCTTAACTTCTTTAGTAATTATCCAACCAACAAGCTACTCATCATCCGGCTCAAAATCCTCAATCTTGCCAATCGCCAACTTAGCCAAAACCCGAACAGCTTGCACATCATCATCGAGTAAGATTTCCAGATCTGGGATCGCAGATCGATCGCCCAATTTACCCAAAGAAACAGCCGCAGTCCGCCGCACCTCTGGATCCGCATCCTTTAAAGCAATAATTAAACCAGTCAAAGCTGGATGATAAGCTAATTTTCCCAGAGCAGAAGCAGCTTCCGATCGAACATTAGCATCCCGATCGGTTAGAGTATCAATCAACACTTGATATGCACGTTCATCATTGCGATCTTGAGCTAAATGGGCGATCGCACCCACAGCAGCACAGCGCACATCGATCGATTCCGATTGTATCGCCTTTTCTAGATGTTCGGCAGCTTCTGGCCCAATAAAGCCCAACGCCCAAGCCGCATGACCTTTTGTAGTTTCTGGTTGTAGAGGATCCGCCAAAATCTCCAATAGAGCCGACACAGCCGATTCACCAATCCGCGCCAACGCACCTACCGCCGAACCTTTCACCACCGTATCCTCATCATTGAGCAGGGCGTACACCAGACTCGGAACCGTGGTAACATCACCAATTAGGGTCATAGTTTTGCCAGCAGCACGGCGCACCACAGCATTCGGGTGATTTAGCAGCGCATCGATCAGAAATGGGGTAGCGGGTTCGCCAATATCGCCAATAGTCTGAGCGACTTGTAGCCGCGCCATTCCCCGCGTATCGCCGAGACACTCTACTAGTTGCTTGATGACAGTCTCGTTATTATCGAAAGTACCATAACTGATTTGTTCGGTAATTTCTCTCACCAAAGCATCCGTTTCGTCATGACCTAGTAAAATAGAAGTATCTTGATGCATCATTCGTCCCTAATTAATTTCAACTAGTGCAGCTTGACGCGCCTGAAGATCTGTCATCATCGCATCGATTTTGGCAAGTTCGGGTTCCATTTCCGCCATCGCTTTAGATTTGGGTAGTTTGGCTTTTTGCACTGCTTCTAGAGTATCATTGACCAATCGATCGCGATATTTCTGGAGTTCGACGATGATTTGGGCGATGTCGGCGGCGGTGATTTGTTCGGTAGCCGTATTTTCGTTAGTTTCAGTCATGGGAATTTTGGATTTTGGATTGGGGGTTGTGGCTAAGGTAAATTTTTGTCTTTGCTACCCATGGAGGTATAGACTTGTTAGGAATTTGGTGTGGGGGGATGTGAAATTTTTGTTTTTATAGTGGAGGTACTGCAAGCTGAAGCTTGACCCTCGATCTAAATCTTCTCATATCTTGCACCAGTACTAAAATAATCGATCGGCACTGTCTCACACCTTATCCCTCATCCCTGCTCTCATGGATTTACCCACGATCGAAGCCAATCTAGAAAACCCTGATTTTCAGTACC
Organism: Chamaesiphon sp. OTE_70b_metabat_96; assembly: GCA_031376885.1. Classification (GTDB taxonomy): domain Bacteria; phylum Cyanobacteriota; class Cyanobacteriia; order Cyanobacteriales; family Chamaesiphonaceae; genus Chamaesiphon. Next base: position 8,978 of record JANMEL010000092.1, read on the forward strand.
GTTTGAAAGCGATTGCCGCCCTAAAAGCTTACGATCCCGATATCGCTGTGCCTATTTTAGTCAGCAAATTGCACGATCCCGAATTTCTCGTACGCTCTTTTGTCGCTAGAGGATTGGGTACACATCAGACAGCCGCATCTTTTGCTGCACTGCTGGAAATGACCAAGTTTGATAATACTCCCAATGTTCGCGCCGAAGCTGCTAATTCCCTATCTTTATTTGGCAAGGTGTCAATTTCGCACTTAGTTTCGGCTTTTTGTCAAGACGATCATTGGTTGCTCCGCCGAAGTATTTTAGCAGCATTTGAAGAATTGGATTGTCCTGAAGAATCGATCGAAATCTGCACGGAGGCACTTCAAGGAGACGATCTGAGCGTCAAGGAAGGCGCGATCGATACTTTGGCTGCTTTGGTGGGTTCGAGCCACCACGGGGCAGCATTAACGCAATTGCTGACGCTCACTCAATCTCCCTCGCCCCAAATTCGGACTAAAGTGACAATCGCGCTCCAGAAATTTGACGATCCTCAAGCTCAAGAAGCTTTGGTCGAATTGAGACAAGATCCTCATCATCAGGTGGTGGCAGCGACTTTGGAAGATTTATATCGGCAGTAGTTAATTGAGAATTGAGAATTGACACTTCGGCTCCGCAATGCCAAGGGCAAGGCTATCGCCAACAGTGCAGGGAATTGAGAATTGAGAATTGATACTTTTACCCTTGGTCACACTGCAAATTAATTATTAATTATTAATTAATCTAAAAGGATTCATTTTCGATGCCTAACCACCATTCACCGATATCGATCGTATCGTTGTAGATATCTTGCAGCCTTAGTTTATATTCTTCTGGTGATAAGTCTGGCTTTGCTTCTGCTAATTTTTGCAATCTTAGCTGTACCAATAGCCATGATTTACCCATACTATCTGTCTGTTCGATATATTTGGCTAGTTCTTCACTGTTCATGGTAGTAGTGGATGCTCAGGTTGACAACCGACGATCGAGTTGATGGCAGATACGCTAGATTCTACTCATAGATTTTAGCCTAAATTCTTGTAGGAGTCGATCGATTGGTTGAAGTTGACTTTCTCGGTAGATTCTGCCGAGTAGATAGAGTGTCAATGGTTCTCCCAGTGAGGTAGAAATCTTCGGATCTTCAGAGTAAGTATCTAGGAATTTTTCTAACCTTTGTCGATCGACTAGTCCAAATTTTGCTTCCCACTTATCTAGCCAGGGATGACGATCGTTCATCCTAGTTAATTCTACTCGCTCTAGACGATCGCCATCAAAAATAGATCGATCTAAATCCTCGATCGCCATTCTAGTAGTAATCAGACAACGATGGTGACTGCGCTCTTGGAATCTTTCTATTTGCTCTAAAAGTTCGATTGCTGACGCAGACGGCAAGCCGTTCGATTCACCCGCTCCCAAGTCATCCCAACCATCAAGCAAAAATAGACATCGTTGATTTTTGTTTGTCAGCCAACCATCATAGATGAATCCAGAGTCTGTGAGGAAAAACTCCAAAGTTTGAGTAAAAGTTTCCTCGATCGATCGTAATCTCCGCAGTCTAATCAAAATCGGAATAAATGGCAACTTGCGTCGAGTATAATCGGCAAACATCCGACAAAAAGTACTTTTACCGCTGCCCGCTATGCCTTGGACTACTAGGATTTTATTGCATTTGGGATCTAATAGTCGATCGATCGCCCAAGATTCGATCGGCATTGGTGCCTGTGGTGTTGGGCTACCGTCTGGCTCCAGCAATTGCACGTCTAGAGATACATAAATATCGCCGATCGTTAGTTGGAGATGCTCCGTCTTAAATAAAATTTCATCGGGTAAGGGAGCAATTTCCGTGGCGAGATATCGGTCGATACTAGCATAATATTTGCGCGTATCTAGTCCGCCAGTTTGGGCAAACTCCGCCAAAACTTCGACTCGATCGGCATTGTCTGCCAAAATTTGATGGAGATATCGATCGGTACGCCCAGCCACTCGCAACACGATCGATCGAGTATCTGATTCCTTCAAACCCAATTCCTGAAGTCTAGTACTCAAAATAGCATTAAACCTCGCCATCAATTCTGAAGTCGGCAACTCATCCAAAATAGCCATCAATGCAGCCGAATCGATTTCCATCTCCCCCAAAGCAAACAACTTTTCATCAAACTTTGGCGAAGGTAAATCCTCCTTTACCTTCCCCCACCAATCCGGTTTTTGTTTGATTTCCTCTTGCCAACTTTCCAAATAAGCCACCTGAGCGACGAACACCACACATTCCTCAAGTGATAACTCATCTTTAAATTGCTGTAAAATCGCGATCGCTGCTGGTGCAAACGGAATCATATCTTTCACCACCATTGCCCACGGCGAAGCCAAAAGATCCAACAGGGAGGACATTTCCCCCAACGCAGGTAGAGCCGATTCGAGCCTAACTACATCATTAGACTTAGGCGAGACAATCTTTTCGTACAAATCCTTGATTCTAATCATGGGTGCTAGTAAATTCGATCGGGGGTTAACCCCTATTTTAAACTCTCACATCCACCTCACTCCAAAAACTAGAAATTAACACTACCCCAGTAAACCTCCCAATGGCGAATACTATTTGACACTGCTGGCAAAAAAACACCAATTCAAACACACATCCAAAACCCGAAACCCTTGACCCCAGTAATTAGTGCAACAACGATAGTTGTTGCACTAAGATTAGAATCCCCAAAGGTTTATCCGTGGGGAGGATCTCAACTTTGCTTTTCGCCGACTTCTGGTATATTTGTGTGTAGCTCTCAACTCATCCGAGGTAAATCGAATCTGTGGCTGAACTAGAATCATCGTCCCCATTGCGTACCCCGCTATACGATCGCGCCATCGCACTCAACGCTAGAATGACAGCTTTTTCTGGTTGGGAAATGCCCGTTCAATTTAGTGGCATTACCCCCGAACATGAAGCAATCCGTCAGAGTGCGGGGATGTTTGATATTTCCCACATGGGTAAATTTACACTCAAGGGTGAATCAGCCATCGAACAACTCCAAGCTTTAGTTCCATCAGATTTGAGTCGGCTTCAACCAGGACAAGCCCAGTATACGGTCTTATTAAATGCCCAGGCGGGAATTATCGATGATATTATCGTCTACCAAGAAGGTGGTGGAAATGTCGTACTGATTGTCAATGCCGGAACCAAAGATAAAGATAAAAAATGGTTATTGGCGCATTTGGATCTCGATCGAGTAAAATTTGAAGACTTATCCGCAGAGCAAGCCCTCATCGCCGTGCAGGGCAGAGATGCAGTCCGCCATCTCCAGCCATTAGTCGATATCGACCTCGATCGATTGACGAGTTTCGGTCATTCCAGAGCTTTTATTTTTAACAACCCCGCCTTTATCGCCCGCACTGGCTACACTGGCGAAGATGGATTTGAAATCGCGATCGATCCAACAACTGCCATAAAACTATGGGATGAACTCATCGCCTCCGGTGTCCTGCCTTGCGGTTTAGGTGCCCGTGATACCCTCCGTTTGGAAGCGGCGATGTGTTTGTATGGTCAGGACATTAGCGACACCACCACGCCCCTAGAAGCTGGGTTAGGCTGGGTAGTCCACTTGGATACCAAGGGTGATTTTATTGGGCGGGATATCCTAGTTCGTCAAAAAGCCGATGGAGTCAGCCGCAAATTAGTTGGGTTAAATATGGAGGGGCGTTATATCGCTCGTCATGACTATCCAGTATTTGTTAATGGCGATCGGATCGGGATCGTAACTAGTGGTACCATGTCCCCAACACTCGGCAAACCGATCGCCCTAGCCTATGTCCAAACAGAATTTGCCAAACCAGGTCAAATCCTCGAAGTCGAAATCCGAGGCAAGTTGCATCCAGCAACAGTAGTCAAGAAACCCTTTTATAAGAGGGGTGAGGGGTGAGGGATGAGGGGTGAGGGGAATAGGGAATAGGGAATAGGGAATAGGGAATAGGGAATAGGGAATAGGGAATAGGGAATAGGGAATAGGGACTAGGGAATAGGGAATAGGGAATAGGGAATAGGGAATAGGGAAT
>JANMEL010000093.1:0-6056 GCA_031376885.1 Chamaesiphon sp. OTE_70b_metabat_96
ATTCCCTATTCCCTATTCCCTATTCCCTATACCCTATCCCCTATGCCCTTTCCCCTATTCCCTATCCCCTATCCCCTATCCCCTATTCCCTAACGCCTTCTGCCGATCGCCTGACAAAGGATCAAACCAAACCAGCCTTGAGCATCTGTCCAGATTTTGAGTGGATGTAGGTCATGATGTTCGAGGGTCGTTGTGAGAGTGGGAAGATGAAACTTCCGCGAAATTTCGGTGCGGATCGTTTCTTCGGCGGCGAGGGAAATTTCGAGATTGAGAGCGGCTAGTTGTACTGTTTGGGTACTCAAGCTCCGCAGGTGCATTTCAATCTGACTGGCGGTGGTGTTGAAGTAGGCTAGGTGGGCAAATCGATCGAGGTTGAAGTTGCCTTGGTAGCGGTGGTTGAGATGGCGCAGGGTATTGAGATTGAAAGCGGCGGTGATGCCTTGTGAGTCGTTATAAGCGGCTGTGAGGATGTCTACAGGTTTTTGGAGGTCTATACCGATCAGGAAAAATTCGCCTGGTTGGAGAGCCTGCTGGACTTGGGAGAGGAATAGATCGACAGCGCGATCGTCCAAGTTGCCCATCGTACTGCCCAGAAACATCAGGAGTCGATTTTCGATCGCTCTTGGGGGCATTTGAGCGAGTGCTTGCTCGTAGGTGCCAGCCAAACCGCAGATGTGGAGGTGGGGATATCGATCGAGTAAATTGAGTGAGCTACTACGGAGGATACCCGCGCTAACATCGATCGGCAGATAATGCAGCGGCGCATCGATTTGACTATAAGCTTCTAATAGGGTGCGAGTTTTGCGCGAACTACCACTACCCAATTCCACCAATTCACATGCACCTGTCAACTCCACAATTTCCGCAGCATAATTCGTGAGAATTTCCTGCTCGGTGCGAGTTGGGTAGTATTCTGGTAAGTCGGTGATTTGCTCGAATAATTTGGAGCCGAGATCGTCGTAAAAGTATCGACAGGGTAAAGTTTTGGGCGTTTGGCTCAAACCCTCGATCGCATCACTACCATCATCGATAACTGCAAGACCCGCGTCTAATGTAATCCATTTGAAACGCTGGGCGGATGGTTGGGTAAGCATAGGGTAGGAGGGTGGTAGGGTAGGAGGGTGTTAGGTAGTACATATCCCCGACTTCTTGGAGAAGTCGGGGATATGTTTGGGGTGAAGACATCCATCAAGCTTAACGATCGTCATGCACCGCTGATTAGTTTAAGGAAAATAAGGAGTCTGCTTGGTGCATTTTTAAAGGCAGGGGAACCCGTGCGGTAAATGCATCCGCAATTCTCAATTAATTTAAGTAGCGAATATCGATCACCGTACCATTGAAATTGTAGTTGAGTTGGTCGATCTCGACCGAAGAACCAATCTTCATTTTGGTATTGCCCAACACTAGCCCATCCTTAGTTTTTTGACCTTTGCCCGTGACGGTCAAGATCATATCTACACTATAAGAGTCGGGGCGTGGATCTTTAATTGCTTTGACGGATCCATTCGGCTGAGGTACGGCTAGATTCCGATCCAATTGACGGACACTTTTGATATCAACTTGCCCCGCTGGTTGATTCCGAATCACAAAACTCAGTTTATTTCCAGTCTGAAATTCAGTCATGAGTGTGTCAGGGTTGAGCACATTCAAACCGCGAACGATCACATCAGCCTCCACTGCTTGGGGCTTATCTTGTCCACGAATCGGCGCAGAACCTCCAGGCGAAAAGAAAATCCCTGCAACCACAAATAACATTACTAGCACAGCACCAAGATCGAGGACGCTGAATCTACCGAATAATCTGCCTTGCCGATCGAGAATAGCCATAGATGGTAATAATTTTTGCTGTAATTCTTAAATAGTGGATATCGCCAGCCCATGGATAGTATACAGGGGATAGGGGATGGGGGGTAGGGGGAGGGGGAGAGGGGGAGAGAGGGGATTTGGGTGGGATCTTATTTTCTAGAAGCCCATTGCAGCGGCAACAGCGTCGATGTTGGGGGCGATACCTTGTTGGAAGGGGTTGATGCTATTTTGGATGGCGGTATCGGGGTCTTTGAGACCATTTCCGGTGAGAACACAGACTACGGTAGCGTTGTCTGGTACGCGATTTTTTACTTTGAGCAATCCGGCTACGGATGCGGCACTAGCAGGCTCACAAAAGATGCCTTCTTTGCTACCCAACCAACGGTAAGCGGCGATGATTTCTTCATCGGTGACGGAGTTGAATTCGCCGTTACTCGCATTTTTGGCGGCTACAGCATTTTCCCAGTTGACTGGATTACCGATCCTAATGGCTGTGGCGAGGGTTTCGGGGTTTTTTACGCGCACACCACTGACTAGTGGTGCAGAACCTGCGGCTTGGAATCCCATCATTTGGGGTAGCTGTTTGCATTTGCCATGTTGATGATATTCGTTGAAACCCATCCAATAGGCAGTAATGTTACCCCCATTCCCCACCGGAATACAGAGCCAATCTGGGGAGTCGCCTAGAGCGTCTACGAGTTCAAATGCGGCGGTTTTTTGACCTTGGAGTCGGTAAGGATTGACGGAGTTGACCAGAGTAATTGGATACCGATCGGCCATTGCCCTGACGATATCTAGAGCATCATCGAAGTTACCTTTAATTGCTAGTACTTCGGCACCATACAGTAGAGCTTGAGCTAATTTACCCAATGCCACATAACCGTCGGGTATCAACACATAGGGGCGCATTCCGCCGCGAATTGCGTAGGCTGCTGCGGCTGCGGAAGTGTTGCCTGTACTGGCGCAAATTACGGCCTTGGCACCCTGTTCTTTGGCTTTGGTGATTGCCATGGTCATCCCTCGGTCTTTGAAGCTGCCAGTAGGGTTTAGACCATCATATTTGATGTATACTTGCACCCCGCGACCGATTTCGGTGGAGATCGTTGGAACGGGAATTAAGGGGGTATTACCTTCATGCAGTGTGACGATCGGCGTAGTCGCAGTCACGGGTAGATACGCTCTGTAGGTTTCAATTAATCCTGGCCAAGCGCGGTTGATTTTGGTGCCGGAATTGACTTTAAGTTGGGTATCTAAACTCATGATCTGACTATAACCTGGTTAAAAGATGGTGGGCGACCTATGCCCAATGGTTTTGCTAGGATAGGGCAACGATCGCAAGGTGCAGGGTGACTCTAACTATTGAACCATAATTTCGCGGCTTTGGGCTTCCGTAAATACAAGGAAATAGGGGATAGGGGATAGGGAATAGGGAATAGGGGGTAGGGAAAAAGATTGTATTTTTACTGTTGCAGGAGATCTCACCTATTGCACCAGAAACGATCGAACACCCTCCTACCCCTCACCTCCTCACTACTCGGTTGAGGTAATTTACCCACAGCAACCCTAGAGAACTTCCGATAAAATAAGGAGGGAAATCCAACCAGGAAAAAGTAGTCCCCAATACTAACCTACCTGGGAGAGTAGCGCGAATTGCCTGAAGCCATGGTGGTTGGTACAATTGAAGAAATTCGATCGTACAAGTTGCCAAGCAGATGAAAATTACGGTGAGCCGAACATTGGCTCTCGGATGGACTAGCAATACTAAAAATATCCAAAATAGCACATAGGCAATACTGCCGCCAGCGTCGCTGATATATTGGGGTAGAATCTGACTAAACCGAATCACATAACCCAAGGGGACGATCGCCAGGATGTTGACCAAAAATAGCAGCCGATGGCGTAGATAATATTTAGTAAGCATTCAAAGTTATTTTGGGAGGATAGATTATGAAGAAAAGTCTAAAAAGCGATCGCACCTTAATTCTGACCAGTATCTTACTATTTTTTATGTTGACCGTCGGTATTATTAGCGGCGTACTTGGATTTATCTCCGGTCACACAGCCCTCAAAGGTGTGACACAACCAGATATCCGACCAAATAATAACAAGAATGGTACCAATGTTAGTGCTACAAATTTGGCAATGGTATCAGAGCGTGAATTGATCGCTAATGTCAAAAAACAGATCGGCATCGAGGAACCCAAAAAAGATGTTCAGCAAGCAAAAGCAGCCAAGAAAGAAGCAGAAGCTTTTGAAAAAGCGGTGAAAGACGATCCTACGGCTGGGCTTCCAGTTGCTACTTTGCCGATCGTCAGAGAAGATCAAGGCATCGTAATGACAGTCCAATCAGTAAAATTAGACGGGAATAATGTTAAGCTCGAAGTTGCTTTAATCAACCAAGGTAGCCAAACAGTCAACTTTGGTCAAGGTAAGATTAATGTCACTGACGATCGCAATCGCGATGTAAGTGCAAATACTGTCGGACTACCCTCCAATCTCCCCGCCAATGGTACTGAAGTGAAGATTACACTCTCAATTCCCAAAAGTTCGATAGATAAAGTCAAGACAATTTCGTTACAATTAACTGATGCTGATAAAAAATTGCAACTAGAAGCGTCTGGCATCCCAGTTGGCAACTAATACATCAGGGATCGGGGGTGAGGGGTGAGGGGTCAGTGTGCATAAAAATAACTAGCCGATATTGATTGTTGTTGTAATGTGATGCCCGATTATCATCCACTTTTAGCTAGTTCGGAAATTGGGTGGCGACTCCTGTTGGTATTGGGGTTGATTCTGATCAATGCTTTTTTTGTGACGATCGAATTTGCCATTGTATCGGTGAGGCGATCGCGAATTACACAATTAGTAGCTTCTGGTGACGCTCGCGCCAAAAAAGTTCAGAATTTGCAACAAGGGATCGATCGATTGCTCTCCACTACTCAATTGGGGATTACGTTATCTAGTTTGGCATTGGGTTGGATTGGCGAACGTGCAATCTCCCAAATCCTCTCTCAGAGTTTGTCTAATCTTCCCCTGGCTCATTCGATCTCGATCCCGCTAACTTTTGTACTATTAGCATACCTTCAAATTGTACTTGGCGAACTGATTCCCAAATCGATCGCCCTAGTTTATGCCGAACAAATCGCCAGATTTTTGGGGACTCCTAGTTTAGCTATTGCCAGAATTTTTAGTCCATTCATTTGGGTGCTCGATCGATCTACCAAGCTATGTTTACGCTTGCTACGGATCGAAAATAGTGGTGATTATCATAGTCGGCTGACTTTTAAAGAACTCCAAATTATCGTCACTACAGAACGAGAATCAAGTGGATTGGCGATCGAACAGCGAGAATTATTAAATAAAGTCTTTGAATTTGCCGAGGTTGTGGTCACTGCTGTGATGATTCCCCGCACTCAAATGGTGACAATCTCCCAGACGGCTAGCTGTCAAACCCTGCTCACACGAGTCGCAACAACTGGTTATTCCTGTTACCCCGTCACGGATACTTCCCTCGACAAAATTGTGGGAGTTGTCTCTTTCAAAGATTTTGCTGCCCTTCTCGCTCAAGGTAAATTGGCTGGAGATATGCCGATCTCTGACTGGATTCGATCGGTAGATTTTGTATCTGCATCCACGGCTGTGAGTATTGTTTTGACTCAAATGCAAAAGAATGATGGCAAAATGATGATTGTTGTCGATGAATTTGGGAATACGGCTGGCTTGATTACTCGCCAAGATATAATTTCAGAAATGATCGGCATTCAAGTTACGGCCGATCGAGAAACTGACTTATTGCAAGAACTTAATGATGGATCGTTTTTGGTTCAAGCTCAAATCGATATTACCGATCTCAACGAGAAACTAGCCACAAATATACCCCTAGCTGATGATTATCAAACTTTAGGCGGATTTCTACTCGATCGATGGCAACATATTCCTCAAGATGGGGAATCTTTAAATCATGGCGATTGGAATCTCACCGTTGTCTCCAAAGTCGGACAAAGGATCGATCGAGTCAGAGTAGTCAAGGTAAGAGGTTCCTCCTCTACCAACGAAAGACTATAGAATCTTTCTCTGTGGGCCTCTGTGACTACTCTGTGTCCCTCTCTCTTGACGAATTATGCGGAGGAAACCTCCGCATAATTCGTCGCTGTGTTAAATACACACTCTGAACGCAGCAAGAAATACATAATCTTTAAGCGGAAAGAGACCCTCCACCAGGATCTACCAAACCTAATTCTGCAAAGGCT
>JANMEL010000094.1:0-14833 GCA_031376885.1 Chamaesiphon sp. OTE_70b_metabat_96
GTAGCGTTCCCGTAGGGTAGTCGCGGCTAGTGATGCAAAGTCCGCCTACGCGGACTAATATTACGATCGATAATTTATTAACCGAACCGTATTGCCTAACCCCTAAACCCAAACCCCAAAACCCAAAAACCCATAACCAAATCCCCAAAGTTGGGTTTCGAGGCTCAACCCAACCTACAGAGATGCTTCGTTCTTAGGAGTTGGAAGGATCGGTATTTTCGGTTTGGTTTAGTAGTGGTGTTTCGGTGGTGGTTAAGGCTGGAATAGTTGGTTTGATTTCTGATAATGTGACTTGTTGATTTTGACTGAAACCAAGTGGCTGTTGGTAATTGGATGCAACGGCTAACACCGCACCTAAGACTAAATAAACGGGAAATGGTAAGGCGATATCTTTGACTGACTCGTATAATTCAACCGCAGCTAAGAGAATAAAGAAGATTGCAACCCAAACTTGAGGCATAGGGGATAGGGGATAGGGGTTAGGGGTTAGGGGTTAGGGGTTAGGCAATACGGTTCGGTTAATAAATTATCGATCGTAATATTAGTCCGCGTAGGCGGACTTTGCATCACTAGCCGCGACTACCCTACGGGAACGCTACGCGTTGGCGGAGCTTGCGCCTTGCGCTTACAGTCGCTGGTTAACCGAACCGTATTGAGGGGTTAGGGGTTAGGGCTGGGATTAAGTATAAAATGTCCGTAGGTTGGGTTGAGGCACGAAACCCAACCATCCCAACTTTGTACGCACTATATACTCAGTAAAGTTCAGCTAATCAATCAACGGTAACTAGCTCTTGTTTCGATCTATAACACCCCTATTCCCTATCCCCTATCCCCTATTCCCTAATATTTTAAAGTTCGCGATGGGTGAATGGTTGGGGATTTGCGCCTGTATAGGTAGCGGCGATATGTCCATCGCCGATAATTTGGTATTTGTAAGTAATCAATCCTTCTAGCCCTACGGGGCCGCGAGGAGGCATTTTTTGGGTGCTGATGCCGACTTCAGCCCCGAATCCATAGCGAAATCCATCGGCAAATCTGGTCGAGCAATTTTGAAATACGCCAGCAGCATCAACTAGATTCATAAATAATTGTGCGGTGGTGGAATTTTTGGTGACGATGCTTTCGGTGTGGCGAGAACCATATGTATTGATATGGGCGATTGCTGATTCGACATCGGGGACGATTTTAATGGCGAGGATGAGGTCACTATATTCGGTGTGCCAATCTTCTTCAGTGGCGGTATTTACGGTCAGGGTGGTGTCTGCGCCCAAGATTTGATGTCCGAGGTCGTCTAGGCGGATTTCGACGGCTGTAGCTTGCAATTTGGCGATGATTTGGGGTAGAAATGTTGGGGCGATCGATTGATGAATGAGCAGGGTTTCGATCGCGTTACATGCTGCTGGATAATGGGTTTTGGCATCGATCGCAATTTCGATCGCCATGTCTAAATCTGCCTCATCATCTATATACAGGTGGCAAATTCCGTCGGCATGTCCCAAAACAGGAATGCGGGTATTATCCTGCACGTATTTGACAAACTCATTAGAACCACGGGGAATAATCAGATCCACATAGCGGTCTAATTTTAACAGTTCGAGGGTTTCCGATCGAGTGGTTAATAGTTGCACTACGTCTGGATCTACTTCAGACTGAGCTAATCCAGCTTTAATTGCTTTAATCAGGATCGTACAAGTTTCGATCGCTTCTCGTCCACCTTTCAAGATTACCCCATTCCCAGATTTGATGGCCAAACTAGCCACCTGAATCGCCGCATCTGGACGCGCCTCGAAAATCACGCCCAAGACACCTACAGGGCAGCTCACCCGACGCATTACTAGTCCGGTATCCAATTCTCTATTTATCTGGATTTGACCGACTGGATCGGCTAATTTGCCCACGTCGCGTACGCCGAGGATGGCACCTTCTAGTTTAGTTCGATCGAGTTTCAGTCTTGCATATAGAGCGGGGGCTATTTCGCCCTTCGCCACTCGCAGATCTGTTTCATTTGCGGCGACGATTTCGTCTGCATGAGCGGCGAGGGAGTCGGCGACGGCGGTAATGGCGGCGTTTTTGGCAGCACTGTTAAGGCTGGCCAATTTTCGAGCGGCTAGTTGGGTTTTCTGAGCAATTTCGGTGAGATCGTTAGTCATGCTTGGGGGATGAGGGGTGAGGGATGAGGGGTGAGGGGTGAGGGATGAGGGAAAACCCAGTATTCACAATACATTTATAGATTACTATTTTCGCCCCTCGCCCCTCCTCCCTCATCCCTCATCCCTTTCCCTCTCTACAAAACTATAACTAGCAACTTGGGTAATTAGCAACTTGGTTTATTTATTTCCGGCGTGATTGAAGCTTGCGATAGACATCGCGGATATCGACATTGTGATGAGCGATCGCGACTAAGCTATGGTAGAACAGATCGGCGACTTCACTAGCGATATGATCTCGATCGTCGTCTTTGCAAGCCATGACGACTTCGGCGGCTTCTTCGCCAATTTTCTTGAGAATTTTATTGTCGCCGCCAGCGAAGAGGGATTGAGTGTACGAGCCTTCGCGGGGATTGTCGCGGCGATCGCAAATAGTCTGATATAAATCTGAGAGAGTGTCAGCGGGGGGTGCTGCTTTTGTCGTGCCATTAATTTGGTGAAAACAACTGCGTTCGCCCGTATGACAGGCAATATCGCCGATTTGCTCGACGGTGACAAGTAGAGCATCGCTATCGCAATCGTAGCGAATATCTTTGACGTGTTGAAAGTTTCCGCTCGTTTCGCCTTTGTGCCAAAAGTTTTGACGGGAACGACTCCAAAACCAAGTTTCCCCAGTGGTGAGGGTTTTTTCGAGGGATGCTTGATTCATCCATGCCATCATCAGTACGGTACCATCCAAGTAGTCTTGGACGATCGCCGGAACTAAACCCTGTTCGTTGTATTTAATCTGCTCAGTTGGCACAGTGAGATTTGGACTGGTACGATCGACACTCATTGGCTCAAACATGGAAAATAATTATCAATATTCTATCACCTTAGAAGAGCAGGGCGGGCACAAGAGCAGGGCGGGCACAAGACCACGCCCCTCCAGGTTGCTTATGTAGGGGCGTGGGTTGTGCCCGCCCGCGGCTCTTGTGGTAAATTGGGGTAATTTTTGTTAAATCGATCGGATCGGTAATTTTGGCGATCGAGATCGTCGATCTACAGCATCGATATCTCTGATGGTTTGTGAGATTAAAATAGCCAGCAAATATTCCGTATAACCACGGATGGGATATATTATTTTTTCGAGATATCTTAAATGGGTAAAGAACAAAACAACCCTGCTTACAAAGATTTAATGAGGACTGGTTGAGTTTGAAAATGTGTCCGGATCCAGTCTAGATACCTTGGAATTATGGAATAAATTATCGTAAAAAATAAATTAAAATGCAGTACCTATCGACACCTGAAGATAGATTAGCAAAAACACTGAAACTAACGAGTAGTGCTTGTGCTGTAGCTGGCGGTGTAATGCTGGCAGCCAATCTAAATGATATCAGTAAATATGGATTTATATTTTTGGCACTAAGTTCTAGTCAAATGCTGATTGCTAGCCTGAGAACTAAAGACATGCCAATGATTATTTATTCAGGATCGCTGTTTTGTTTTGTAGACTGCCTCGGCATCTATAGATGGATTCTTCAGTCATGATAGATTTCCAACTATTTATTTGACGTGTCTAAATTATTTACTTCGATCGAAACCACAACCGATCGAGCCAAACCCCTTCCCGAATTATTACGCCCCGAAAGTTAAACCATGATTACTAGCAACCAATCCATTCTCAACAAAGATCTCATCGATCGGTTATTCGATTTACCCAAAATCAATGAGTCGGTAGAGTCGTGCTGTGAAGTAGCAGTCAGAGATCCCAGAGCACTATATATCTTCATGCAACGTTATGTCCATTTCAATGGATATGCAGGTAGTTTGGTAGCGCGGTTGGCTAGTTCGATCGGTTTATCTCGCGACTTGTTCAATGATGCTGATTGTACCATTAGCGATCAAGCCGATCGAGGCATGGATATCGCCGCCAAAGTCATCGCTGCAACCATCGACGAACATGCAGATCAGGGTGCTAAATACGTGCCTCACCGTACACTAGCACAAGCGACACTCAAGGCGGTGGGCGACTATGCTGGTTTGACAGAGAAAGAGCGTAATGAGCTGGCTGTAGCTCCAGATTGGATGAATGAAGTTTTGGACAATTTATTTCGGGGTTATCAGGGTGTACCAAACGATCCTGCTGCTCTGATTCGAGCAATGGGATTTCATGCAGGATCTGAAATACTCGCAGATGGCGAATATGCTGCCATCGACAAAGTTGTCAGATACAATCATCGGGGGCGGGGTTTTGATGCTTACCTTCAGTCTGGGAATGGCAAATTGAAAGTCAATAACCGTCAATTTGGGGCTTGGTACTGGATTGTCGTTCATGGTAAGCATGGAAGTACTGGCGTTGAAGTCGAACACTTTCAGATGGCTCTAGAAGCGATCGATCTAGCGGCAAAATACCGACCAGAATCGGCTGAAAAGGTTCGGGAGTATGCTCTAGAGGGATTTAATGACTTTGCGGCGATTCAGCAAAAACTATTCGCTGAAATGGCGAAAGAGTGTTCTGCGGTCAAAGTTTTGGCAATGGCATAACCATCTTTAGAAACTACTCAAAACCCCCGATCCATTAGTGGATCGGGGGTTTCGCTAATTACAGGGGTCAGTTTGGGAAAACTGCTGAAAGCTCTAAGAGGTTGTTTAAAAAGTTATTTTTTATACACGCAATTGGTAGCATCACTTCCGAGTGGAAGGCAGATTGATGGTACTTAAAAAGTACCATCTCAATCGAGATACACTTTAGTGAAAATATTTTAGGGGATGATAGATCGAACTATTCTCTGAGTGGGTACTCTAACAATAGCAGATAGATTCCTGCATTTTGCCGCGATCGCTAATGCAAACTTGAATGCTCTAAAGTCAATATGGCTAGATCTGTTGACACAGATTTTTACAAAAGATCCCATGAGTCAATTAATTGCACAAACCGAACGTTTCTTATTCTCAGCGCGGGAATTATCACCCAAGCTACTGGAGCATATTCAGGTTGGGAGAACTGGTTATTGGCAACATCAGTTCGATCGACTAGAAGATTCAGAGCAAACTGTTCATTGGAATTTGGCCATTTCTAATGGTCAAATTTTCTACTCTGGAAATAGAATTTGGTCGCCACATTCATTATTTAGAGTCGTATGGAGATATGTCGCCAATAGTCGCACCGAGCAAATCAAACCTGAATTTAATCTACTCAAACAAAGAGCGATCGATGAAAAATTGACAGCAGCTCAAGTTTTGAGGATGATGGAGCAATCGAACATTGTCAATAATGTCCAATTGCTAGAAGCACTAGAAACAAAAATTTTAAACGATCTAGATATCTATTTGTTGATGGGTAGTGGGGCTGCAAAATTTACCCATGCAGATAATATCGTGACTGATTTACCCATAATTGGATTTAGCCCCGATCGACTTCTAGAACAAGCCAAGAAAAGACAGTCACTATGGTTTAGATTGAAGCCACAAGTGCCTTCGATGAATTTATGTCCGGTGTTGGATCTAGATGCACTCCAGACAGCTAATTTGAACGAAATACAGCAACAGCGAATCGAAATGTTGGTGAAATCCGATCGCACTTTACATGAGATTGCGGATGGAATGGCCAAAGATCCACTCGAAGTCGCTGTGATGTTTGCCAAATTAGTCAAGATGGAATTGGTTGCATTGAAGCCACCACAAAAGGCTGCTCCATCGACAATAATGGTAATTGATGATTCGCCATTGCTATTAGCTCAATTTCAAAATTGGGTTTCAGCATTGGGCTATCCAGTTGTGGTTTGTCAAGATGCTACAGTTGCGCTCAATACTATTAGTAGAGTCATGCCGTCAGCTATTTTTATTGACATTAATATGCCAATATTTTCCGGCTTTGAGCTGGTAAAACAAATTCGTCTACAACCAGAATTGGCCACAATTCCGTTGGCGATTTTGACTGGAGAACAGCGACTTTCTAATAAATGGCGGGCACAATGGATTGGGTGCGAGTTTCTGACGAAACCACTCACATCTGCTGGAATTAGTGATTTTCAAGTTCAACTCGAAGATTTACTACCCAGACTATTGAATAAAACTGTAACCACTGTTGAAGACTACTCTAATAACTAAAGGTAATAATGATGCGATTTCTAATAATTGATGATAGTTCTGTAGATAGACTTGCTTTGGCTTCTGGGCTGGAAACACTAGGGCATATGGTGGATCAGTTTGATAGCACCACTGATGCTTTGAGCGAAATAGAATCTGGCATATATGATTCGATTTTTCTCGATGTGGTGATGCCAGAACAAGACGGCTACAAGTTCTTGAGAACAATGAGATTAAATCCCAAAACTGCAAAACAGCATGTGATATTTTGCTCGAATAAAAATACAGCACTAGAGATGAACTATGGGGTTCAAAGAGCTGGAGCAAATGACTACTTGCCAAAACCAGTTAACTGCGAAAGTATCGAAAGAGCGATCGCCAAAATTTCCGTCTAAAATTATATTTATGCATTCTGGGGCTACCAATTTTTATGACTGCTACCGCTATCAATAGAATTGAATCTAATGCTGAACAATCATTATTAATCGATCGCTTCATCCTAACTCAAGTTGCTAGTAAAATACTAGTATTTCCAGCAACTTGGGTAGCAGAGGTTTTGCGAATCGATCGATCTTTTGTGCTCAATTTACCTTTTTATAATCGATTATTAGTAGGTATTGTCGATCGCAATGGTCAAGCTCTCCCACTCATCAATACTGCTAGCTTGCTCAAACTAGACCAGCCCAATTCGTCAGAACGACTCGTCGTAGTTAGGCTAGATCGAGCAGAAGAAGGATTGATTAATGTCGGTTTGATTGTCGATCGACTAATTGGAAATACCACAAGATCTGAATTACCCACTAATTTATTTGCCACCCATAATTCTGGTGAAATGATACTAATTCAAAGTCATATGTTTACATCTAACTTGTGGAATTCCCAGTATTAATAATTCACACAATAAATATCGCATTCGCAGCTAAGATTTTCATTTCCTAGATCGATTATTAAATCAATCTCAATAAATATTATCAGGGTTTAGCTGTTTATCAATAAAAATAATATTTTATGACTCACAACTTACAGTTACCAAGGTCTATCAAAAGAGTAGAGCAGTTTATTCGCGCCAATTTGGTAATAGTCATTGTCTCCTCAATTGGCTTAAATTTGACATTAACAGGGGCTTCTACTTGGAATGTGTGGACTACTTCTAAAAATCTTAAACTTAGTCTAGAAAGACAATTTAAACTTCAAGAACTTAGCAGCCAATTAATATATTTAGATGAAGTATTAACGATGTCAGCAAATATGCTAGTTAATACCGGACAGCCCTCCTGGAAACAACGTTACCTTGAAAATACGCCCATTTATGAGCGAGTTTCCAGTGAGTTGTTCAAAGATATTCCAGTATCTGTCAAAGATACTTATCAGCGATTCGATCTAGCTGCAAAACAGCTATTTGAAGCTGAAAAACGAGCCTTTAAGTTAGTTAAAGAGAAAAAATTGACTAATGCGATCGAAATTCTTCAGAGTGAGCAGTATGCAGGACAAAAAAAAATATATACCCAGAGTATCGATACTATCATTGCGGCGATCGAGTCTGATATTAACGATCGTAGCCAAACCGCAAGACTTGCTTTAGATTGGTCGATTTCTTTGGCACTACTTAGTTTGGGTTTGTTGGCAGTAACTGGGCTAGGAATAGTAATAGCCGTCAGGAGTTATATCGCAGATCGACAGTCTGCCCAATCCGAACTACAATCATCTCAATCGAATCTTGAAACTGTCAATTTACAGTTGGCGGATGAGTCACAACAACGTCAGATTCAACAAGAATTAATTCATCAAGAAAATGCACAACTGCAACAAGATATTGGTGAATTGCTAGATGTAGTGTGTGAGATTGAATCGGGCAATTTGACCATTCAGGCACAGGTAAACGATCGAGCCACAGGTTTGGTCAGTGATACCCTCAATCGCCTGGTTGAAGAGCTAGGAAGAACGCTCAGACAGGTTTCTGTAGCTGCACAACGGGTGGATGCTAATAGTAAAGTCCAAAAAGAGATGGCAACTACAGTCGCTCAAAGTACCAGCAAGCAGGCTGAAGAAGTCAACGAAATGTTGGTATTGACGCGAAAAGTTCGGCAATCTGCGGAAAATACCATGCAGCAATTGATTGTAACCGATCGATCCCTCGTGACGCTAGAATCTTCGGTGACAGAAGGTTTGGAAACGATTTCTAATCTCGATCGAGATATTGAAGTACTACAAGCAGGTAGCGATCGCATCGTTCAAGAAATGAAAACTTTGGGTGAATTTGTCGGATTGGCAGACAGATTTGTGCAGGATCAAAGCGAAATCGTGACTGAGACACAGATTTTGGCACTCAATGCTTCACTAGTAGCTGCCAGAGCCGCCGAACAGCGCGACCCAAAACAGTTCGCGGCTGTAGCACGAGAATTTGAATTAATTGCAACTCAAGTAGCCAGGCTGGCACAACAAACCAATGAAGGCTTGACTAGTCTGGAGCAACGCAGCTCTCAGATTCACAAGGTAGTCTCATCGGTAGATTTAGATGTCCAAAAATTGGGCGGATTGGTAGGTACTTTTACCACTGGAGTCAAGCAGGCGCATGATGTATTTGCCACGGTGCGAGCGGTGACAGCAGAGACGGTGGAGTCAGGAAAGATGGTGTCTAAAGCGAGTCAACGAATTGTGAGTGCGATTGATTCTACAACTGTAGCAATTGAGTCTATTTCTGCTCTGAGCGAGCAAATCACAGATCGATCTCAAGCTGCTCAAAATCTGGGCGATAAGTTGAATGTCTTGTCTACAGATTTACTCGCAAATATCCACATATTTAAGTTACCAACGGTTGATTTAGAAATCGTTTCATCAGATGAGCGCGTCGAGATTTCAGTTCCAGCTTAACGCCAGTAACTATTGATTTTTTTTAATACAAATAAGTGTAAGTTATGAATTCCGAAACCAGATCGGCTCGATCGGTCATCACCTCTGAAGCTACTCAGTTGCATCTAAAGAATGAAAAAATCGCCAATCCGATTCTATCGTTCTTGCAACGACACCTAGTTACCACAATTATTGTCTCCAGTTGTGTAAATTTGGGATTGACAGGCTCTTCAACCTGGAGTGTATGGCAAACTTCTAACCATTTAGAGCAGACTGTCAGCAAGCAGGATCGACAGCAGGATCTCAGTGGTAAATTGCTTTATTTGGATGAATTGCTTACCATGTCCGCACGGATGTTTACAAATACGGGCGATTTAATTTGGGATGACCGATATACTAAAAATGTGCCTGTATATGATAAAGCTTTTGCTGAATTGACCAAAGATGTATCTCTGCCGCAGAAATTTGATGTTGCCACTAAAAATCTTTTTAAAACTGAAGATATAGCTTTCAAATTGACAAAGCAAGGAAAATTAAAAGAAGCTTCAGCACTATTATTGAATGCAGAATATGCCCAAAATAAACAAATCTATGCTACTGAATTAAGCACAACTATCGCGCAGATTAGAACCGCTGCTGAGGCTGAAGTTCAGAAAGATCGAATAGCACTGGCAAATGCAATTATCTTGACACTGGTGGGTTTGGGTTTGTCGATCTCCACAGGGATATTGGTGTCACTGGTGGTGAGAAGCTATATTATCGATCGCGAAAAAGCTCAAAAATCTCTCCAAATCTCTCAAGGCGATCTGATTAAACTGAATGATGAATTGACCGAAGAAGCTCAACTACGACTCGCCCAACAGAAACAAATTGTCGCCGAAACTGCGGCTTTGCATACGGATATCGCACATATTTTAGATGTAGTTTGCTCGATCGAAGGTGGCGATTTGACCATTCAGGCAGAGGTTAACGAGCGTTCGACAGGCTTGATTTCTGATACTCTGAATCGATCGATCGAAGCTTTGCATCGGATTATTACAGTAGTTGTATCTAGTGCTGATGGCGTGACAAATAGTGCCGAATCTCTAGAACAATTGGCTGTAGAAACTGTTACTCAAACCCAAACCCAAACCAGATCGATTCAAGAGATTGAAAATTCGATCGATCGAGTCAATCAACTCACCGCCAACTCCCTGACTCTGGCTCTATCTACCACCGATGCGATGCAATTGGCGCAAGCAGCAGTCAGCAATGGGCAAGAAGAAATGACTGAAATGGCTGATGGGATTGCTTCCCTCGAACAAGGTACCGAGCAAGTGGTGCGCCGCGTACAACTCCTGAATGAATTTGTAGAATTAGCCGCTCAGTTTTCCAAAGAACAAAAACGGGTAGGCGCACTAACGCGAGTATTGGCTCTCAATGCTAGTTTACTCTCTACTAGAGCCGTCAAAGAGCAAGATCCAGAACAATTTGCCAGTCTAGCCAATGAATTTGAAGCAATTGCCGATCGAGTCAACGATTTGGCGATCGAAACTAATACTAGTCTCGTATCCCTAGAACATCGTACCAGTCAAATTCAAACTGTAGCTTCTGGACTCGATCGAGACATCAATGATATTCGTCAGCTCGTACAGAAATTTACAGGAGAAATGAGCAAATCTCGTCAAGCTTTCACCAATATCCAAATGGTTACCGACAGAGTAGCCGTAATGGGCCAAGAAGTCAATACTTCCAGTGAAGAAATCGTGAGAGTGGTAGGTGAGACTCTAATTGCTATTCGATCGATCGGTGTCATCACCCAAACCACCGAAGATCGAGCCACCATCACTCGCGAACAAGTCCAGAACATGGGCAACCTAGCCCGAAACCTCCTCCAAATGGTGGAATTCTTCCAACTCGAACAAACACCCGTCACAGCCCATCCTCGCCCCCTCCCAGAAGACTCCACCGCCGTCAAAAATCCTGATGTTGTCTATCATCTGTTGAGAAGTTAGGGGATAGGGGATAGGGGATAGGGAATAGGGAATAGGGAATAGGGGATAGGGGATAGAACTGACCACAATTCATTATCCACTGACCACTTTTATTAGTATTTTAGTTCTGGTGCAAGATATGCGGAATGTGAATTTAATCTTCCTCCTTCTAGGGAGAAGTAATTATTAATTATTAATTATCAATTATCAATTATCAATTATCAATTATCAATTATCAATTAATTAAACCATGCTCACCCCCGACAACTTAGCCGAAGAACAATTACAGCAAGAATTGCGGGAGATGTTTCTCCTGGATACAGCGCAACAGCTTCAGAGTTATTTTGATATTATTCAACAGTTAAATCCCACATCTTGGGTGGCAGATATTCAGACGATTTATCGGGCTATTCATACGATCAAAGGTGGTGCGGTGACGGTTGAAGCGAATAGTATGTTGTACGCGGCAATTATCCTCGAACAATTACTATCAGATTTGCGCTATTTGGAAGTCGCACCACCTCTAGATGATGGTAATTTGATCCAAACACTGCTAGAGGCTGGGGAATTACTCGCTAGTTGTCTGGAGGCAACGGAGTCGGGAAATAGAGGAATTGAGCAATCTCAGTTGACACTTGGGCGACTCGAAATTCTACATCTACAAGTCAAGGGGCGATATCTCCCTGATTGGAATGAGATGAAGCAGGTTCATCAAGAATTTGCCGAGCAGGGTTTCGATTTGGTGGTATTGGAATTGGAGATGGCGGTAAATCAATTACCTGAGCAGGGAATCGTGCCAACCGCCTGTGTGCAAGTTGCGGTATCGATGTTGACGCAATTGCGCGAGATTGGCGTGGATCTGGAATTCGATCGCGGTTGGGCCATATTACTCGATAATTATCAAGGCACGATCGATCGACTCGATTGTCAGGAATGGCGATCGAGTTTACCAGCATTTATTGCTACTCTCAAGCGGTGTGCAAAGTCTGGGGGCGTGGAGCAAGATGACAGTTCGACTCCGCTCACTGACCAGAGTTCGACTCCGCTCACTGACCAGAGTTCGACTCCGCTCACTGACCAAAGTTCGACTCCGCTCACTGACCAAAGTTCGACTCCGCTCACTGACCAGCAGCTAGAGGAGGCTGGAGATATTTCTGGGGCTACTTTAGAGGTAGATGATTGGACAGATCCGCTGGAGATGAGGGTGGATATTGCCGCTTTCACCATGAGTGACTATGGCGAGGATGCGATTCTTCAGGGGAGAGGCTACGCCAACGATCGTTGGGATTTTGGTGACGATGGCGGATCTGAGCCGATGTTGGAGATAAATGACAATCTACTCGATCGATTATTGAGTGATGATGATTGGGATCCCGGTGATGATTCTGCGCCAATCGGGTTGACAAATGAGCACCTATTGAATGAGTTATTCGCTAGTGAAGATTTGGACATCAGCGATACTCTAGATATTGGCTCTCTCGATATCGCTTTGGAAGAGATCTTGGCGGAATCGGATCCAAGTGAGGATAGCTCTACATCTGGCGAAATCGGCGACTTTCTAGATGATTTTATCGGTGATTTCGATCTAGAAACCTACAACTCGGAAGATCGCATCGATTTATCTCCACCAAAGGAAGTAATAATTCCAGCCCCACTACCAGAATTGTCACCACCGCCTCAGACTGAAATTCTCGCGGTGGATACTGCCCAAACTCGACGGAATATTCAAATTCCAGTACCATTAGCGAGATTAGATCGATCGGCACAGCAAGTTGTCGATACTTTACTTACCACAAGAACTGTCAATAGTCAATCTCAAACCCTCCAACTCCAATTGGCTCAATTGACTGGATTGACAGCCGAAAGTGCTGATTTTGCGGCAAAACTGCGTCAGATCCAAGATGACTACTCACTCTTGAGAAGTCTGAGCGATCGACAAGAATCGACAAATAATCCCACCTTAGAGCGATACCGTCAAGGTTATACCACTATCAATCGACTGATCGAAAATATTCTGCGGATGTCCGAATTGGGGCAAGAATTGGAGATTTCTACCCGTCAAACTTTCGACAAATTAGCCGATCTCGATCGACAAATTCTGCGGCTCAAAGATGGGATTGAAGTCAGCCGTCTCGTGCCATTCCGCAACCTGACGATGCGTGCTAGAGCAATCCTTCGGGATCTCACCAATCGTTATGGTAAGCCAGTCGAGCTAGTTGTCAACAATGAGCAAATCGAACTGGATGCGGGAGTTGTACAGCAGCTAGAGCCAGCTTTCTTACATCTGCTCCGAAATGCCTACGATCATGGGATTGAGTCAGTACAAGAGCGATTGGCTGCGGGGAAACTTGCCAGTAGTAAGGTGACGATCTCCATTGGGCGACGAGGGAATATCTATCGATTGACGATCGCTGATGATGGGCGCGGGATAGATCGAACCAAAATCGCGACGATCGCTCAACGTAGAGGTTTTACTCGCACTGATACTAGTACCAATGCTGACCTGTTGATGGTACTTTGTCAACCTGGCTTCAGTTCCACTGATGTGGTGAGCGAAGTTTCTGGGCGGGGTGTCGGGATGGATGTAGTCGATACACAGATCGCCGCGATCGGTGGTAAACTCAGACTCGATACTCAAATCAGTGTAGGTACCACCTTTACGATCGAAGTTCCCGCTCCCCAACTTCTGGTATCTTGCGTACTACTCAAAGTTGGCGATCGCACCGTCGCTCTACCTACCGCCGACATTTTAGAGACAGTCTTACTTAGCACTACTCAATGCCAACTTGTACCCGAAAAATCTCGATGGGAAATTACTACTCCCCGTGGTGTAGATCCTGGTTTCAGCCTCGCTAGTTATTGGCAACAGTTTTCAAGCACTTTGGCAGAAAACGCGATCGGCTTGCGCTGCCGTCTAGACGATAATTCCGATGTTTGGTCGATCGCGGATGACTTAATCGGTCAATCTGACTTATTAATTAGCCCACTGCCAAGTCCCCTGATTCCACCACCAGGACTATTAGGAGTCAGTTTACAACCAGATGGTCGTCTAATCTCAGTCTTGGATCCGATCGCCCTCAACGACATCTTGCAAACTCAGTCTACACTCGACACACCCACTCTCTCCCCAACGATCGACCAGACTACAACCACCATTTTAGTTGTCGATGATGCTGCCCTGATGCGGCGGAGACTATCGGCTAGTCTCACCAGTGCGGGTTATGTCGTCCATACCTGCGGGGATGGCTTGGAAGCCCTCAAATGGCTTCAATCTAACGAATCCCCCTCGATGATGATTACTGATGTCGAGATGCCCAATATGGACGGGCTAACGCTGATCGATCGCTGTCGTCAAACTGGGATCGAGATCCCGATTTTGGTGCTATCTTCCCGTCTAGCCGAAAACTGGGGCGATGAAGCCAAACGGGTAGGTGCAAATGACTACTTAAATAAAGGCTTCACTACCGAGCGACTCCTAAGCACAGTCAGCAATCTCTTATCACCCATTTTAGTTAGGGGATAGGGGATAGGGGATAGGGATTAGGGGTTAGGGGATAGGGGTTAGGGGATAGGGGATAGGGATTAGGGGTTAGGGAATAGGGGATAGGGGTTAGGGAGCGTAGAGAAAACCCAACATCCCTAGAGGTCGGGTTTTCTCCAAACGAGACGCTACAAAGGACGTGGCTCAAGCCAACCTACGCAAGTAAGCATCTCTGCATCCCACAAACCAACAAAGCGACCGGACTCACCATCCCCACCGTCTCAAATCACCTATGCTTTGAGGGGGGG
>JANMEL010000097.1:0-1792 GCA_031376885.1 Chamaesiphon sp. OTE_70b_metabat_96
GTTAAAAAACGGGTAACTCGACCTAAAAAATCCCCAAAAGTCGCTGCTTAATCTTTGACCCAACTGTATTTTTTAACAACAGCTTGCTTTCGATCGATGGCAGCCACTTTAGCTATGTCCATTTTTTAGTCTAAACTCCAGTTATTAATTGATATTGGGGGCTTGCTATCACTGGCAGAGGGAGATCTGGGCAACAGGAACGAAAAAGTACTACCTTCGCCTGGAATGCTCTCCACCCAGATTTGACCGCCGTGTTGCTGGATGATGCTCCGACAAATTGCCAAGCCTAAACCAGTTCCCTCACCTTGTCGAGCATCCGATCCATCTATTTGTTGAAAGCGTTCAAAAATGATTGCCAATTTGTCTTGAGGTATGCCGCGCCCACGATCGCGCACTTGAAATAATATTTGCCCGGTGCGCTTGGTGGCGGTGAACCAAATGGTGCTATCTCTAGGTGAAAATTTGATCGCATTATCGAGTAGATTGGTAAAAGTTTGGATCGTTCGATCGGCATCTACCCACACCTGACTATTGAGATATGTGGTGCAGATCGTGATTCCGGCTTTTTCTGCCAAGGGTTCCACCACTTCTACAGCTTTTTGCATCAACTCAGATACGACCCAAATCGCTTTGGTCATCTGGACATTGCCAGATTCGATCCGTTCGACATCTAGGATATCATTAACCAATCGCATCAGTCGATCGGTACTATCCACCGCAATGTCCAATAGTCGCTTAACCTTGACTGGATGCGGATCCAGTAACCCACTCGCCAACATCGCCAGGGAGCCATAAATAGAGGTCAAGGGAGTGCGTAATTCGTGACTGACGACCCCGATAAACTCATCCTTCATTCTGGCGATCTGATGTCGATCGGTCACGTCTACCACCAAAGATAAAACCGATTCCATTCGACCAGTCTCATCTAGCAAAGCCGAATTATACCACTCACACTCGACGATCGTCCCATTCGATCGATAATTGCGATTGACCGTAATATTACTATATTCTTCCCCACCCACCAGCCGCTGCATAATTCCGTAGATCCGCTCGACATCTTCTGGTGCGACAAATTGCCAATCATCGGGATGTTTGCCCAATACTTCAGCAGCACTCCAGCCGAAGATTTTTTCCGCCATCGCCGACCATCTGGCGACGCGAAAGTTACAATCCCACTCGATTACAGCTAGGGGCGAATTTTCAAAGTGTAAGTTTAATTTCTGGAGTGCATCTTGGAGGGCGGTTTCCGATCGTTGGAGTCGATGATTGGCGAGTTGAAGATCGCGAGTGCGTTCGATTACTCGTTGTTCCAATCCAAGTTTAGCTTGACGGAGAGCTGTTTCGACACGTTCGCGCTCGATGGCGTAGCGGATCGATCGCAGGAGTAAATTTCGATCGGCTTGACCTTTGATAATATAGTCTTGTGCCCCCTGTTGCATGGCAATTAGGGCGAGGTTTTCATCATCCAAGCCTGTCAGGATGACGATCGGAATGTGACTGGTAGCATGTAAAGTAGTAAAAGTATTCAATCCTTGGCTATCGGGCAGGGAAAGATCGAGCAAGATCGCATCAAAGGTGGGAAGATCTTGGCGAGATAAGATTTCGATGGCGATTTTTAGGCTCATCGCTGAGACTATTTCGCAGCGACTAGAACCTGCATCGCGGAGGATTTCTTGCAATAACCGAACATCCCCAGGATTGTCTTCGACAAGCAAAATGTTAATGACAGTATCCATAGGGGATAGGGGATAGGGGATAGGGGATAGGGGATAGGGGATAGGGGATAGGGAAT
>JANMEL010000098.1:0-12663 GCA_031376885.1 Chamaesiphon sp. OTE_70b_metabat_96
AGATTACAGCTAGCAAAGTCAGCCTGATTCGTCGCTCGAATGGTTTGATTGTTGCTTAGTGTTTAGCGCAGACTGCTTAACTGACGTTTGCGCCTGTAAAGCCGTGCTGAAGCACGGGGTTTCTACCCAATTTCCTGATGACAACTTATGCGATCGTCGGCACTGGTGCTCTAGGCGGCTTTTATGGTGCTAAACTCCAACAGGCTGGATTAGACGTACATTTTTTGGTCAATCGCGACTATCAACATATCCAACAGTCAGGATTGGTAATTGACTCGATCGACGGTAATTTCCATCTTCCCAGAGTCAATGTTTACAACAGATCTAGTCAAATGCCTGCTTGTGACGTAGTTGCGATCTGTCTCAAAACTACCCACAATCACCTCCTCCCCGAAATCTTACCCGATCTAGTCAAGCCAACTTCAGTCATTTTAGTCCTCCAAAACGGCTTGGGAGCTGAAACCGAAATCGCCCGAATCTTACCCCAACAGCTTATTATCGGCGGGTTGTGTTTTATCTGCTCCAATAAAATTGCCCCAGGACACATTCATCATCTAGACTATGGAGAAATCAAACTCGGTGCTTATGGCGATCGGTACCAAGCCCAAGCCATTACCCCGATGATGAAAAATATTGCCGCAGATTTTCGCGCCGCCAATATCCCCATTTCTCTCTGCGAAGATTTGCTCCTAGCTCGGTGGCAAAAACTAGTCTGGAATATCCCCTACAATGGGCTGTCAGTCGTCCTAAATGCCACAACCGATCGATTGATGGCAAATCCACATACCAGTGCCTTAGTGGAGCAAATCATGGGGGAAGTCCAACTAGTCGCCACAGCCTACAATTGCCACATTACCGATGAATTCATTCAGACGATGCTGGCCAATACCCGCAACATGACCCCCTATCGTACCAGCATGAAGATCGACTACGACGAGGGTAGAGCCTTGGAAATCGATCTGATGTTTCGCAATCCCCTTAAATTTGCCCGCAAAAAAGGTCTTAGCTTACCTTCGATCGAAATGCTCTACCAACAACTTCACTTTTTGACATCAGATCTTACACCAGCTCGAAAATACTAGGCACAAGACCGCGCCCCTACAGGTTAATTGTGTAGTAGGGGCGCGGTCTTGTGCCCGCCCTCTTATGCCCGCCCTCTTGTGCCCGCCCTCTTATGCCCGCCCTCTTATGCCCGCCCTCTTATGCCCCAGCTCGCACCAGATTCTCGCCAAATTGTCAGCATTTCTTAACAAAATCTAAATTTTGTTCAATTTGAGCATTTTTGGTGGGAATAATTTGATACAACTGAATCAAGAGCCACTTTTGTCAAATAATTGTTATAGTTCTTAATATAACGAGACTAAAGTTGCCATTCATAGACAACCCACTGTCCAGTATCGGTCAGTGTTCCTTTCACCATCCACATTAGGAGTGAATTATGTCTCAACAGTCCAAGCTATCACTAGAGCAGCAATTTAGTATCCGATCGTTTCAGCACCAAGTCCAAGATATGAGTCGCGAGCAGGCGCAAGAATTCCTCGTCAATCTATACACCCAAATGATGATGCAGGAAAACAGCTACCGTAATCTACTCAAACATCAATGGGGAATGCTAGACGACGAACCAGGGCAACAAGCGGCATAGAATAACTTAAATAATGTCACAGATTGGCGACCTCCTTCTCTGCGTAGATAATTAGCCTTGTGGGGTTTGGGGCGCAACCTGTTTGACTTCAAAAGATCGGTAAAATTAGCATAGTGCCTAGCTGTAAGTGCCTGTAAAATGGGATTGTGGCTAATTTGAGCCATAACCAACGGAGCCAACTAGCTGTATTATGTTTGATTGTATCATTGTCGGTGCAGGGCCTGCTGGCGGAAGTGCAGCCTACCATCTAGCTAAACAGGGTAGATCGGTATTGATTTTGGAGCGAGATAGTTTACCTCGGTATAAACCCTGTGGTGGTGGTGTATCGCCATCGATCGCCCAGTGGTTTGATTTTGATTTTACACCAGCTATTTCATGTCAGGTGGATAAAATCCAATATACCTGGAATATGGAAGATGCCGTCGATGTTCAGCTTGAAGAGCAAAATCCGATTTGGATGGTGCGCCGCGATGTATTCGACCATTTCCTCGTCAAACAAGCCCAAAAACAGGGTGCCGAATTGCGTGACAATACTGAGGTAACAGGGATTGAATTTAAGGTCGATCGCTGGCAAGTAAATACGGCAAATGGCAGCTTTGAAGCTAAGTATCTGATCGCCGCTGATGGTGCTAAAGGTAAAATGGCAAACTGGCTCGGCTTCAAAGATCGCAAACGTCGCCTAGCTGGAGCACTAGAAGTAGAAGCTCCCGCCGAAAATGTGGCTCCGGTAATTAACTTTGAATTTGGGTTGGTCAAAAACGGTTATATTTGGAATTTCCCCAAAGCTGATGGTTATTCGATCGGGATTGGCACTTTTCGCGGTGGTGAAAGTCAAGATTTCAAGAAAATCCTCGATACCTACGGTAAAGGTGCTTTTGGGGTGGATATCAAAAATTACAAGCAGTATGGACATCCGATCTGTCTCTGGGATGGCGATCAAAAGTTGCATACTCAAAACGCCCTCTTAGCAGGGGAGGCGGCTTGTGTCGTCGATCCGATGACGGCTGAAGGAATTCGCCCCTCGATCTTCTCTGGGATCGAGGCGGCTAAGGCAATTCAGGCAGCTCTGACTGGTAAAACAAATGCCCTAGAGGGATATACTGAGGTGATGGTAAATGAATGGGGTGCCGATATGAAGTGGGCACAACGTCTAGCTGCGGCTTTCTATCAATTCCCGAAAGTAGCTTACAAAGCGGGCATCAAACGCCCTAGTGCGACGATCGCCATGATGAAGATTCTGACTGGAGAGCTTAGTTACTCGGTGGTTGCAGACAAAGCGATTAAGAAACTTACGGGGAGTTTATTTAGCAGATAATTAGGTTTGGAAGTGTCGGGTGCATTACGGCGATCGATCGGCACAAACCGCCTGAAACCTCCAAAAATCGTAGGTTGGCTTGAAGAATGAAACCCAACCTACACACCTGACACCTGACCCTGCTATACTAGCTTGAACATTACGGTAATAATTTGAAAGTGGATGAGAAATCAGCGAGTGGCGATCGGCAAGAAGATCGATCTCAAAGCAGCAAAATTTATTTCTATAAAGTTAACAATTCCTATGGTTGTTTCTCGAATTTTTCACCACATTCAATTGAATTGGCTGGGAAAAATTGGCTAACTGTAGAACACTATTATCAAGCCCAAAAGTTTCTGGGCACAAGGTTTGAAGATTTGATGATACAGATTCACTCTGCGCCAACGCCAGAAATTGCCGCCCAAATTGGCCGCAAGTTGGAACATCAACCTCATCCAAATTGGGATCGTCATAAGTGTGCAGTGATGTACCGTGCCGTGTGGCAGAAATTTACCACTCACACGAATATTCAACAAACTTTAATCGATACAAACGACGCAGAAATTATCGAAGATTCGCCTAGAGATTATTTTTGGGGTTGTGGGATCGATCGAACTGGTACCAATCATCTGGGCAAAATTTTGATGCAGGTTAGAGATCGACTGAGGATCGATCGCTAACCAACTACAACTTTTTGGCAAGATCGGTACCGGGCTGAGTGGACAGAGGTTGTAAACTAGTAATGGGTAACCAGCCTTTATGCTGCTCGATCGCCACTCGGAGCAGATCGAACATCTGATGGCAATGATTATTGCTATTGAGTGGCAATTCTTCATTTTTGACGACAAAGCTCAGTGTTACAGCGTCTTTAGTGGCATTGGTAATGTCAATCAAGACTTCGGCTGTAACTAACTTGGCGAATGAAACTTGACCTGGGATTTCTCGTGACATCACATAGTCATCAATTTCATATATCGTCTCCATTCGGCAAGACTCTAAGAGTTGTTTTGCCTGTGCTCTAGCGGTTTGTGGCGAAAGCTTGACCAAAAAGTGACAGATGTAACGAGACATGGCACGTAATGTTAAAAAATAAGCTGTAATTATTTTAAATTACTGTGACATATTAACAGATCGCCATCCCCATTTGGAATGGGATATCCATTTAGTAGACGCGGCAATGATTGGTAAATTGATAGTTTTCGAGGGGGTTGAAGGTGCTGGCAAAAGCACCCAACTCCAACAGACAGCCGCTTGGTTGCAGGCGATCGGCAAATCGACGATGATTACTCGTCAACCAGGAGGTACCAAGCTTGGGCAACAAATTCGCCAACTGTTGCTGCAAGATCCCGATGATTGTGGCTCGGATCCAGTTCATGAGATGGCCGAATTATTACTTTATGGAGCCGATCGCGCTCAACATATCGCGACTGTAATTCAACCTCAACTCGATCGCGGCGATATCATCCTTTGCGACAGATTCACCGATTCGACAATTGCCTATCAAAGTTATGGGAGAGGAATCGATCGAATGTCGATCGAGCACGTTAATAAGTTAGCTACAGGCGGCTTATCTAGCGATCTTACCCTCTGGCTCGATTTGGATGTCGAACTGGGCTTAGAGCGGGTTTCTGGACGGGGTACGCCCGATCGGATCGAGCGAGCATCCCTAGACTTTCACCGCCGAGTACAACAAGGTTATCAAGAACTAGCACATATGTATCCCGATCGGATCGTCCGAATCGACGCAAATCAGCCTGAAGCCTCGGTTCAAGAGTCCATTCGCCTCGCTCTAAAAGAGATTTTGGATTAAAATCCAAAATCTACACTGCCGCATAAACCCTCCCATCAGGCATTTTCGCGCCAGTCAGGATCGTGCCTACCATACTGGCACTACTGATTTCTGCTCGCATCAAATTAGCATTCGTCAGATTGGCATCTTCGAGATCGGTTTTGGCTAAATGAGCATCGATCAACTCTACCCCAATCATCGTGGCATAGCAGAAGATCGTCCGAGTCAGATCCGCATGATGCATTCTCGCACCAGTAAGATCGGCATAACTTAAATTAGTATTTGCCAATTTGATCTTTGTCATCACTGCTTTTGACAAATTTGCGGCGGTAAGATCGCAGGCTGTCATGGTTGCTCTTTCGAGTTTGGAGAGGGAGAGATCCGCATGAGTGAGGTTAGCCTCATGTAAATTAGCCTCAGTCAAAATTGCATTAGTGAGTTTCGCACCTGCCAAATTTGCCCCACTCAAATCCACCCCTTTCAAATTTGCCTCGGTGAGATTGGCATGACTCAGATCCACCCTAGACAGATTTGCCCCTGCCAAGTTAGCATTACGGAGATCGGCACGACAAAGTTTTGCACTACGGAGATTTGAAGCATAGTTGCGCTTCTCTTCCCGAAAGTTGGCCGATCGCAGACATGCACCACTTAGGTTAGCACCACTGAGATTGACATTTCGCAAGTCAGCCTCCATCAAATTCGCGTCAATCAGATTCACCCAGGTCAGATCGGCACCACGAAGATCGCTAGACTGAAGACTAGCACCGTGAAGATCTGCATCCCGCAGGTTAGCACCCTGGAGATCGGCTTTGATTAGCGTTGCGCCGCCTAGTTTGCAGCTAGACAGGTTAGCTTTGAGGAGTTGAGCGCGATTGAGATAGGCAAAGGTAAGATTGCTCTTTCGCAAGTCGGCTTGGTTGAGCACGATATCGATCAAATCCTGTGCGACTAAACTAAATCCACTGAGATCGACTGCGGTAAAGTCTCGCTCCCCACCACGATATCGCCACAAAAGTTCTTCAGCATCCATACTCAGTCACTATCTTTAGTTGATGATGTCTCGTCTATTATGCCCCAATGAGACTTAACTGTTATCAATAATCCGATCGAGTTTTGGGTATCGATGTCATAGTTAATATCTAGCTTTGTAACACTGACATACTTGTAAGCTCGAATAGTTTATGGTTTGCAGTAGACAGTAATATCTAGTTCGGGATAATACTTTTTGGTGAGTAAATCTAGATCGAACCAATCGAGATTTAATGCTGCTATTGATTTTTCAACTTTGCTAGAGTGGGTAAGTACAATCCCTTTGAGATCGGCTAAATCTTGAGGAGCGATCGAATCTATGGTTCGGTTTTTGTAATAGCTTTTTAAGCCTGGTTGCGGATTTGAAAAATCCCAGTTTTTTTCCCTTGTTTTTAGCACATCGATCGACAAATCGGCATTTTTACTACCATAAGTAGCCAACCAGATTCGATCGTTCTTAATGGATAAGTTCGCAACTTTGTAAAAAGCAGTCAGGGCTTCATGATCTACATAAGAATTGCCAACGATCGCCAATGGTGCATCCTGACGGACACAATTGGTGATATCTGAAACCATTGTTTCGATCGGAGCTGTGCGGTTTGAGATAGTTTGAAAATAACTGGCGGTGAAAATTATTTGGATGGCTAGGATAGTTAATACTATACCAATAACTATTTTATAAATTTTTGTCGAGCTATTACGGATTTGGGCGATCGGATAAAAAGTTAATAGAGATACGCCGATCGATGCTGGCAAGACATAGTGCCATGACATTCCTGTTTTGTTGTAGAGAATTAGTTGAGGTATGATGATTAGTGCGACCGAAATATAATAACCACTCATCCTAACTTTAACTCGATCTTTTCTGGTGAGATAATATCCAATATTAGCAATTAACGCCGAACCAAAAATTGCCCCATTAGTAAGAAGTGAGTCAAAGATACTCCTAATAGATAATGTATCTCGATCGATTCCCGCATATCCAGGGCCACTAACACTACCTAGCTTGATATATGCTAGGAATAAAACAAAGCAACCTAGAATAAATATGGTCTGATATTTATGTCGATCGAATGATTCCTTGAGGGAGATATCATCTAGTTGGGATGAATGCCAAACTTTGAAAGCTGCTAAGGCTGGTAAAATCAGGATACAAGCTTCTTTATTAAATGCTGCTAATAAGGCAAAGATAATAAATAAACAATCGTAGGCTCTTTGCTTGACTTGTCGATCGCTACTTAGAGATGCAAACAAAAATGATAGAGCAACAAATAGAGTAGCGGTAGTTTCAGGCGTACCAAATCTGGTATATGTAGAAGCTTGTTGCCCAAACACAATTAATGTGACAAATCCGATCGACTCGATTTGAGAGAATTTTTGCAATCTCCCAATTAAGTAAAAAACTATGCTAGTAGTAATAGCGACTAGCAGCGATGATAAATACCAAATAACTGGATTTAATCCATATATTTGAGTACACAATCGTAACAATACATCATAGATTGGTCTAAATCTGGATTTTGGAGCAGTGGAAAATAACGACGCAAATGGATCGACAATAATATCGTTGAAGCCAGCATAGATATGATGAATCTCCAAAATAGTATGGTCATCAACTAAGTAATTGAAACCTGCATTGATGATGTCACTACCGATGAATATTAGGCTCCAAATTGGGATAAAAACTAGTGAGGATACTAATAAATTGTTACTCAGGTAACGATCTATATTTTTAATTTTAATATTCATAAGGCGATTGGTAATAAAGTACGATTGTCATTCTAAACAGCTCTGGGGATGTTGGGTTTTCTCCAAAGGAGACGCTACGCGTTGGCAACGCCTGCGCTTTGCGCTTACGAGGGCTTCAACCCAACCTACACAAGTTATTAAATCCTCATTCTTAACAGATAACAGAAGTTCAAATCTAAATTAATAATTAATAATTAATAATTAATAATTAATTATTAATTATTAATTATCCCTTCCATCGATGCCAAGCTTGAAATAAATCGAAACGAAATATCGATGAGACTATTTTGAGAGTGGCTAATTCTGTTGGTGGGGTTGGAGATTTGTCTGCGATTTGGAAGGCTGTTTCGGCGGCTTGGGGTTGCCAATTGTACAATCTGATAAAACCTAAGTACATGGAAGCATATGGATTTTGTAAATCATTTTGGGCGATCTTAGTTAGATTTTCTAGGAGTGGTGAGATTCGACGTTGGAGTACTTGGGTGAGTGCGAGGGTGTATTTTAACTCTAGTTGAGATTCACCACGGCTAATTCGATATTCGATCGCTTGTCGTGCTTGGTTGAGGTAATCTTGAGTAGGATCGTATTGATTTAGAGTGGCAAGTTCGCTAAATACATTGTCGATTTTACCACGAGCGAATGGTTGACTCAATTGGGACAATTTGGCGATCGAATCCAGGGGGAATCGATTATCTTGCTTGGTGTCGATCTCAATCTTGGGCACTACTAGGGGGAATGTTGCTCCAGTTTGACGGTTGAGATATGTCGCTTCGAGTCGATATTCGTCTAGGGATGATTTTGTGGGTGGAAGCATTGCCGAATGTTCGGTAATCCGAAAAGTTTGATGTTTAGGCTGCTCCAAATGCAATTCACCTAAACCAATTGCTCGATCGTGGTTCCATGTCCGATCGTTACTCCGCCAAGTTAGAATTAGTAGTCCATCTTTGAGTAACTTTCGATCGCCACTGACTTGATATGTGGAGTTGACTGCTAAATCTGAAGATGGGGAGATAATTACTTTTTCTAGTTGGACTTTCTCAATCGGCTCTACAATTGGCTCTACGACGAGCGGCATATCTTTTCGTCGATACAGTTTTACGGTACTGGTATCGGGCATTTTCCATGTCTTAAATAGCTCAATCTGGGGGTTTTGTTCGACGACTGGTAAGATAGATCGATCGATATCGCCGATTTCACCAGTTTTAGTGATATACCAGTTAAGAAATTTGAGATCTTTTTCGACCAATTTAGGATCTTTGGTAGTTCTATTGATAAAATATCTAGCATAAACTTGAAAATCTACAAAACCACCATATAAGTTGAGATTTTCGCCATTGAGATCCCCACTCGATGCTAACATGCCGATAGTCGATCGCAGATATGGTTGATTTTGGACGATCGATTCAATTATATTCTGATTGGGAAATCCTGTCTCAGTACTTGCTTTATGGATTAGCCCAGAACCCATATAGGGAACTTTTGACAAGCCGTCTAAACCAGGAATAGGCAAGAGATTTATTAAGATTATTAGTCCAGTTATCCCAAGTGTACCCCATCTCAACCTAGTCGCCCAAGCAGTTTCAAATAAGTTCAACCCGTAAGCGATAAAAATACTTATAACGGGAAAAATTGGTAAGATAAATCTAGAATCTTTATTAGTTGCTAGGCTACAGAGCAAGTATCCACCAAAGCAATATACGAGCAACCATAATAAGTTAGGATTCTTAATTTGGTTACTAATTTGGTTTTTAAATACCCACAAGATCCCCAAGCCAATCGGGATGATGAGTAGGGGTATGGTAACTAATTCTGGCAACCGTTGCGGATAGTACAACCAGCCTGCTAATGTACCGCCACCAGGATCGCCTTCTTTGACTCCCATCCCATTAGCTCCAATGGCTGAAGTAATCACTGTTACCCAATTTTGACCAAACCAGCCACCGAAAATCCACCAAGAAATAACTAGAGCTACGCCAATTTGGAGGATGCCGATCCACTTTTTATGCTTGATAAAAGAGGCGAATAGAAAAATACTGGGAAAGAGTAGAAACAAAAAGCCTGTCGGTTTGCTCAACATCAAGCAACCAAAAGAGAGTCCAAAAATTAAACTCCATTGCCAACTTTGCGATCGAGTTGTCGAGTTTTTCCAGCGAGTCAGCGTCCAAAAAGTTAGGCAAGT
Organism: Chamaesiphon sp. OTE_70b_metabat_96; assembly: GCA_031376885.1. Classification (GTDB taxonomy): domain Bacteria; phylum Cyanobacteriota; class Cyanobacteriia; order Cyanobacteriales; family Chamaesiphonaceae; genus Chamaesiphon. The sequence continues at coordinate 9,686 of JANMEL010000098.1, forward strand.
CATGGCAACAATGCCATCATCGAGCATATACATCATTTGGATATTCAGCAAGATTGGAAACATCAAGCATAAACCTGATGCCCATAAACTTACCTGAGTACTAAAGACAGTCTTACTCAATGAGTAAACAGTTAGAGAAATTGTGATGATAAAAACTATATTAGTTAGGATTCCTGAACTAACAGATTTACCAAAAACATTTAAAAATGGGACTGTTAAAATATAAATAAATGGCGCGGTATATGAAGGCGACTGTGCCCATAATTCTCGCCACCAATCGGCTGAAAATATGTCAATATGACTGAGAACTCTTTGATAATTTAAAGCATTCGTCAAATGAGCGGCATCATCCCAGGAGGGCACGGATTTATCGATCGACAACCAAATAATATGAATACCGACTGCGATCGCAATAATAGCCGCGAGGATTAAACGCTCGGATTTTAACTCAATCTGCTTGCTTATCATATATAACTACTCTAGATTTTTAAAAACCACTTTTGACGATACATCAAATAAGCTATTCCAAGCCAGATCGTAACAGTTGCGATCGCAAACAATACCCCACTATTAAGACTACCCGCCCAGCCAAATAGATGTGAATTTAACCACTCATAGATTGAGGGTGCTTTCTCGCCACTACCGATCTTATTCACTACCAGTAACTTAATCTCGACGATCGAAGCTACGAAAATAAAGATGGCATTTAAACCCAACATTTCAAACGCTTTAAACCACCGCTGATAGTTGCGAACATCGATTAGCTCATAACAACCAGCCAAAAAAATTAATCCCCAGCCAGTCGTCAACACCACATAAGAACTAGTCCAAAGTTTCTTATTAATCGGGAACCATTCGCCCCAAATTAAACCCACAACAACAGCCGCCAGCCCCCACATCAATAACGTCATGCTAGTGCGAGAAGATGTGGATTGACGTTTGAGCCACTCACCTGTAAAGTAGCCGAGTAAAACATTGACGATCGCAGGTAAAGTACTAAATAAACCTTCAGGATCGCCCTTATATTTGAAGCTTTTGTGTAGATGAGCTTCGGGAATAATCGATCGATCTACATAGCTACTAAAGTTTCCCAACTTTTCAAATACGCCACTAGCATCGTCTGGTGCGGGAATCAAACCTAAAATGAGCCAATACCCAATTAAAATCCCTCCAGCTAAGAGCCATTGTCCTTTTTTTGGGAGCGTAAGAATAGCGATCGAAGCGAGGAAAAAAGCAATTCCAATTCGCTGCAATACGCCCATGATCCGTAGATGCCCCAAATCGAAGATTTTAGGCGCGGCAAAACTATAATTCCAGATTAGTCCATTTAGAATCAAACCCAGCCCAAATAGAATCAAACTTCGGCGCAAAATACGCAAATAGACATCACGGGTAACAACTTCCCTACCACTGGTATATTTGGCGAGAGAAAAAGCCATCGCTACACCAATAATATACAGAAAGAATGGGAAAATCAGATCGGCAATAGTCCAACCATGCCAAGGTACATGATCGAGCCAAGGATAAGTATCGCCGAGACTAGCCATATTGACTAAAATCATCCCAGCGATCGTCATCCCGCGAAAGACATCTAAAGAAGTTAAACGCATGTTTGTGGGAGGGTTTGGGGTGTGGTGTGGATTATTCCTCATCTGTGCCAATTAGGAGAGCAAGAGTAGCAACACAGGCAAAAAAAGCACCGATCGCAAAGGTAAATCCAGAACCGATTCCCTGCCAACACAATCCGGCGATGAGATTGGAGAATAGTAGTGTAACACCAACCGTGATATTAAAAATACTAAACGCAGTACCTTTGGTTTTGCTCGGTACAGAGCGATCGATCAACGAAACGATCAAACCCTGGGTCATCGCTAAATGAAGACCATACAGACCGAATAAAGCCCAAATCAGACCATCATTCTCAGCAACTGCCATCCCAAAATAAATAATCGCATGGAGCAGAAAACCCCCCAACAAAATCCGCACCTTGACAGTGCAATCGGAAATTTTGGAGATTGGATAAGATGCTAAGGCAAATACCAAACTCATGATTACCAATCCCGCTGGAATCAATGGCGGGGAAACGCCGACTTCTACCAATCTCAGTAGCAGGAAGGCATCACTAGAATTGCCCAAATTAAATAAAACCGCGACGACGAGCAAGATCCAGAATTTTTTGCCGACGAGGGGCAAGTCATCCCAATCAATCGGGCTGTATTCACGCGCTGCACGCAGAGCAGTGACAACCGAGAACCTAGATTCAGTGGGAACATAGGCAGCTTCATCTCTACCCCCAAGTAAGCCCGTCATTTCCAAAGGAATCATCAAGAGTCGCTTGGGATGTTTCACGGGCTTGATGGCGACAATTAGCAGGGATAAAGCCATACAACTAGGAATCACCGCCGCCGAAAATACCAGCCTAAAGTTGTTGTCGCTAAATAGTAAAATCGATCCAGCGATCGTCGAACCGATACATGCTCCAGCAATTAGCAACGATCTCCGCAATCGATAAGCCGAACTCAGCATGTCTTCCGATGCGATATCTGCCATCAATGCTTTGCGGGGGGCGACGCTAATTCCCTGCCCGAATCCATCGGCAAATTGGGCAAAGATCGCAAAGAAAGGATCGAAGGAGATCGCCAGTACTGGGCGCATCAGGGCAGATATACCATAACCGATGGTAGCCAGCCCCTTTTGCATCCCCAGATAATCGCTCAATCCGCCTGAAAATACCCGTGAAATAGCTAGTGTAGCAGCGGCGATTCCTTCGATCGCCCCAATGGTAATAGCTCCACCCTTTAAGTCGGATAATATAAAGATCGGTAGCACTGCATGAACCATTTCCGCGCTAATATCTGCCAACAGACTGGCAATACTCAAAATCCAAACGTGGCGCGGCAGCCGATCGAGTCTCATAAGTTAGGGGAGAGGGGATAGGGGATAGGGAGTAGGGATAGGTGGTCGGGGGGAGGCGGGTG
>JANMEL010000206.1:0-24451 GCA_031376885.1 Chamaesiphon sp. OTE_70b_metabat_96
CGTGACCAGCGTGACCGGGTGGAAACACCTGCCCGCTGGCCGCAACGTTCAGCGCTGCAGCTCATTGACCGTGTAACCACCCCCATCGTGCTGCCACATGACACCATCTTCGGTGAGCATGGCATCCAAAATAAAGTCGCCGGGTTCGGCGCGCAGCAAGGGCAAAAAGCCGTGGGTGTAACTCACGCCCACGGCCACGGGGCGGGGGGTCATGGACATCAAGGTGCGCTCGAAAAAACCGCCGCCATAACCCAGCCGCACCCCGCCCGGGCCAAAACCCAGGCAGGGCACGATGAGCAAGTCGGGCACGAACTCTTCGGTGCCTTTGGGTTTGGGAATGTCGTAGGCGTCGAGTTCGGTTTCGCAGCCGGGGTACCACACATGAAAACGCAGTGACTCAGCTTTTTTGTCCGCCACGGGTAGGCCTATTCGCCGAGTCACGCCCTCTGCCGCACCTTCGGTCCAGCGGTAAAGCGCGGGCAGCGGGTCGAACTCGCCCTTGATGGGCCAATAGGCACCAATCGATTTTTCTCTGCGGCCCACGAGCCAAATGCGCAGCACGCTTTGTAATTGCACCGCACGTTCCAGCCTGTCGGGCAGGGCTTGGCGGGCTTTGACGAGGCGTTGGCGGATGAGGCTGCGGTCGGTTTCCATCATGGTGAAGGTCTCGGGTGCGGCTCGCCGCGACGGGGTGATTGTGCAAGACTGTCGCCATGCCGACCTTCCCCAAACCCACCATCACCACGCCGGCAGATGAATTCGCCGCTCACTGCTTGGAGCTGCTCAGCCCCTTGGGCGTGGCGCGCGCCAAAAAAATGTTCGGCGGCGGTATGGAGTATCGGCTGCGGCACCCAGGATTTGGGGGTAGGATAGCCCATAGCCACCAAGCGATCGCTCAAACATGGATGAGTATCGTCGGTATCTGTTGCTTCGCCTAGAGCCAATCCTAGCCAGATTTCAGCAGCTTTTGGATCGAGGGGTTGGCGTAATGATGCCAACATTTGGGTGACGACATCTTTGGGGGGTGTTTCTCGCTCGTGTGCTTGGCGATCGAGTTGACGACCGAAACATTCTTCCAGATAATAGTGGTAGATGTAGGTCTGAATCAGATCTGTGGCACTAATCTCTTGATTTGTCATCCGTTTGGCGAGGGCATCAGCGGTATATTCCCGATCGCGGATCAACACCAGAGAGTAAGCTTTGATTAAGGGTTCATACCAGCGGAAGAACCATTGAAACACAAAAAAACTATTATCGCGGGTGAGTTGTTCCCACATATAACGCACCCGATAAATCCAACCCACAAATTGACTATCATTGCCCGATAGATGTCCCAATTCATGGGCGAGAGTCGCCTGAAATTGTTCGGGAGTCAGGGATTGTAATAATGGCAGTCCTAAAATTAGATAATTTCGATACCAACCAAACATACCCAGCCGTGGGGCTTGATAGATTGCGGCATTATGATCGTAATTAATCACCACATGATGAATTGGCGGTGCTTTTAATCGATGGCGCAATTTGTCGATCGAATCAAACAATTCTGGAAATTCAGCAGGGTGGATTTCTCGATCGTTGAGCGGGATATATTGTACCCAAAAAGTAGAGATTGCCACCAAACCAAATAATAACCATAATTGATTGGGATCGACAGCAATGGGGTGATGTTGAATCGATTCGATCGTCCACCGTACAACCCACAAACTACCAAACAATAAAAAACAAATCAGCGCGATATAGCCATAGCCGATCGCCGCCAACAGAGCTACTCTAAACTGATAATTAGTCGTATGTTGCCGCGCCGATCTTTCCAATTGACGCACCAACAAATCGAACTTAGCCTGTCGATCTAACTCCATCACCTGGCAATTTAAAATTTATTTGTGAAGCACCTTAGCAACCAAAAATGGCGATCGGTGCCGAGCAAAAATACAGTTGTAAAATATTGGCTAGTTTGCCATTAATTTCAAATTGCAAATTCAGTCGATGGTGTTAGTGTTCCCTCAAAACTGCTAAATTAGATCGCTAAATATTCAGATTTTCGATCGACTCACATTCCGCACTTTACCTATAGCAGGGGACAGAGGTCAGTTTGGGAAAGCTGACCTACTAATGGTTTGTTGGCGTAGCCTCCGCCAGAGCGGAAGCGTTTACATCTGTCCTAACCGCCCTGGCGGTTGCTATAAGCCACATTCCGCACTTTACCTAAATCGTCGATCGCCAATACAATATACCCCCGACTTCACAATAGAAGTGGGGGGTATGAAGTTTTGATGCGGTGAAAATTAGCGATCGAGTTTTTAAAAATGATCCTCAAGATCGACAAAAATTCGATCCATAGCTCTACTCGGTGAAATGTAAAGCTATGTCAACAGCATATCTATTTCGGGTGCAGATAACTAGCCAAAATTTATTACCAGATTCCGCCGCGTTTGCCGTTGGGAAAAACAGTCATAAAATTAGTCTTGGCTTGAGCCAATTGTTCCTCACTAACTTTGACACCTTTTAAATTTGCCCCACAGAGATTCGCGCCATGAAGGTTGGCAAAATTGAGATAGGCTCCACTGAGATCCGCACCACGCAAATCGGCATTTTGTAAATTAGCATAGCTAAAGTACCCCTTACTCAGGATGGCATCTTTAAATACCGCTCCGCTCAAGTCCGCTTTTTCAAACTTACCCGCAGACAAATTTGCGCCTTGGAAATTGATATAAGCACATTTGGCATTATTTAGCGTGATGCTAGGCAGATGGGCTTTGGAGAGATCCAGACTGCTCAAATCGATCTCATTAAAGGTGCGCTGTCCCCGCCGGAAGGCAGCCAAAACCCCTTGAGCATCTAATTTGAGTGGTTCTCGTTGCGGTGCCTCTACGCCATGATTAAGCCCAAATCCGGTGCGGGGGGAATCTCCAAATCCACTCGGCTCTCCATTGCGGAGATTACTTCGATCGGGACGCTGTTCGCGGATAGACTTAATGGTATCAGCCATCCGTTCCACACTAGATCCAGGCGAGACAAGGGGCGCGTTAGGATTATTTGGTACTCCGGGCGGTGATTGCCCTAATGGGGTAGGGTATTTGGGGCTAGAGGGGGGACGACTGGGTGCTGCACTGGGCTGGAGATCGATCGTCGGTGCCTGAGTTGCCAATGCTTTTTGGACTTCTTCGGCCGACTGATAGCGATAACGAACAGACACTTCGAGCATTTTCCCCAACACAGTGGTGAGGTGTTTACTCAAATTAAGGTGTTGCTGCCACATCATTTCCCCTGTAGAGGGACTGTATTCGATATCTTTGGGAGATTTCCCCGTCATCAGATAGACACATGTCACTCCTAGAGCATAGATATCGCTGGCAAAAATCGGTCGCATTGCCAATTGTTCTGGGGGCGCATAACCAGATGTGCCGACAGCAAATTGGGTGAAGTGAGTTTGTCCCGATCCTTCTTGGGGTTCGAGCTGTGCAACGTGATTTTTCACCGCTCCAAAATCGATCAAGACTAATTTTTCGTCTTGATCTCGCCGGAGGATGTTGGCGGGCTTGATATCGCGGTGAATAACTTGCTGACTATGGATATAGGTAATAATTGGCAGAATTTCTTTGAGGAAGTCCCGAATTTTGGCTTCATCGAACAAACCCATCTGTTTGACTTCTTGATGGATAGTTTGTCCGCTGATGTATTCCTGGACGAGATAAAAGTTACGCCGTTCTTCAAAAAAGTCCAGCAGTCGGGGAATCTGGGGATGGTTCCCAATTTTGCCCAAGGTTCTAGCTTCTCGCTCGAATAGTTCTCGCGCCATCCGCAGGAATTTTTCGTGGTTATTACTCGGGCGAAGTTGTTTGATGACGCAAATCGGTTCCCCAGGCAGGGAGACATCTACAGCGACAAAGGTGGCACCAAAGCCGCCTTGCCCAAGTGATTTTGTCACTCTGTAGCGATTTCGCACTAACAACCGTGCGCCACAAGCTTGGCACAGGAAAGCATCAATAGGATTTTTGGGTTGGGGGCAATCAGGATTTACGCAGTAGCTCATTGAGCCTCACCAATGGAACATTTCTCTGAACATGATGCGGGGGTTTGTGGTGCGATGGGTGTAGCTCTTTTGACAAGAGGTTCACTCATCGTTCGACTTTCGGCTTTTGAAACCGATCGATCGAAGCACAAGGGTTGTTACAAGTTAGCTGTTTATATCGTCGGTGACGATATATTTCTAGCCTGTGATTCTGCTGGGAATGTGCGATTGCACAACGACTATTCCGCCAAGTTAGTTTGGAATAACCAACTTTTGAGAAGTACTTTGAATTTTAGCCATTTAGGGTTATCGATCGTCAGTTGGGCATCTGTTGTTAAACTCAAATTTGGAGTAGTTAACTAACCGACTGTGCCCTTGACTCACATGGTAATACGATTGAATAATTTAGTTATTTCTTTCATAATTCTACCGCTTTTATTCCTACTGGGTCATGATACTTCTGGGCTAGTGTCCAAATTATCGATCGAATGAGCAATCTCTCGAACATCCGAAATCAAATCAGTACGATCTCGTTATGGCTAGAGTACCCACAAGCTGCAACGGATCTCTCTCTTTGCACAAAAAACTTTGAAACTGGAGATCGAGGCGATTTTCAAGTCACCATTAACCTAAGCTTCAATGGTGACTCGGAGATTTCCGCGTTTTTTCATCACTCGACAGGAAGTAGTTGCACGTAGTCCTTCGCCTTCGGCTGGCTCGCGGGTAAATTCTAGATCGATGAGGGTGGAACCTACACGGAGATTTTTGAAGGAGATTTGACCGATACTTGGTGGTAGTACTGGATCGACGATGCGTAAGTAGTTGCCGGGTGCATCGGGAATGAGATTTACCATCATCTGCAACATTTGAAAAATCGTGCCTGTCGCCCAAGCTTGGGGGGAACAAGCAATCGGATATTGAATCGGGCTGAATCGGGCAATTCGATCGTAACCGCAGAAGAGTTCGGGGGGACGATGGTAGGGTTGATGAATTGTCATGTCTAAGATGCCTTGGGCGACTTCTAAGGCTTGTTCGACTGCTCCAACCGATCGAAGCCCCATGGCGATTAAACTATTGTCATGGGGCCATACAGAGCCTGTGTGATAACCGATCGGATTGTAGGCGGGTGAGAGGCTACTCAATGTCCGAATTCCCCAACCACTAAACATATCTGGTGCTTGCAGTCGCTCGGCGACACTTTCGGCTTTGTCGGGATCTAGTAATCCCAGGTGGAGACATTGACCTGGGTTGGAACTAATACTATCGATGCGTTTTCCGGTACCATCGATCGCTAGTGCCAAGAAATGTAGATCTTCTACCCAAAAATCTTGATTAAATCTTAGCTTTAATTTATCCGCGTCTTGTTGCCAGCGGGCGGCAAGTTCGGTTTCTTTACGGATTGTGGCTAGTTCGCTCATCCGAATTTTTGCGGCGTAGACATAGGCTTGGACTTCACACAAGGCGATCGCTCCCGTAGCTATTTTACCTTGTCGATCGACGATACAGTCGCCCGAATCTTTCCAGCCCTGATTTACCAATCCTCGCGCGGAGGTACGGAAGTAGGCGAGATATCCAGTATCCGCACACAATCTATCGATCCAATCCATCGCCGCGATCGCATTGTCCCACAACCGATCGAGTAATTCAAGATCGTGTGTCCAAGCATAATATTCGGCGTATAGCATCAACCACAGCGGGGTAGCATCGATCGTTCCATAATAGGGCGTATGAGGAATTTCTCCACATCGAGCCATTTCGCCGCTTCTCAATTCGTGCAAGATTTTTCCTGGCTGCTCTTCTCGCCATTCATCGTCTACCTTCCCCTGATATTGCGCCAATACCATCAAGGTTTCGCGGGCGATCTTGGAGTCTAAGATCAAAATTTGACTGGCGGCAATAATTGCATCTCGCCCAAATAAAGTACAAAACCACGGTACACCAGCAGATAGTACAGTTCCTTCTACATTCGGCGTATTTGGTCTAGTAGTCACTCGATCGAAAGTCTGACGCAATAAGTATATATCTTGTTCCGCTCGTTCGATCGCCCGATTTAATTCTTGATTGTCAGTGCGAATTTGGGTAATCTGCGATCGCCACTCATCTTCCTCCATCATTTCAGCAGCTTTGGCTTGAAACAATGCCATCGGAATATTCACCCGCGAGACAGAGTGATTGTCCATCAACATCGACAATCGATAGCCGATGCGATCGCTAGCATGAGACTCTAATTCTAACTGCCAAACTGCCGTATAACCCACCAATCGATCGGGCAACCGATGGGCAAACCGAACATGAGACTCCAAAATTGCCCCATCCAATCCCTGATAAGCCAAAGTCAAGTCATTCACCCCAACCGTCAGATCCCGTTTGGCTGAATCCGCCTGGGATTCTACCCGCCGCAATAAAGCACCGCGACGTTGGCGATGGAAACCCCGAATTTCAAATATGTCTGCAAAATCAGCATCAAAGCTCAAACTCAACTCAACGCTGACCGGAGTAGTATTATAATTATGAACGGTAAGTTCTTCAAACAAGCCACCATTGAGGACGATTTCTCGCTGAATGCTAATGGTTTCGGCCTTAATATCCGCGATCGTCGGATTCGTACATAGTGCTGATAATGCAAACCCTTTGTCAGCATTGCATGTCAGTAGAATTGGCGAACGCCCTGCAATCTGTAATTCCAGCCGACTCAGAAAACGTGTATCCCGACAAAACAACCCCATACTAGAAATCGTTTCATCTCGCGAGCAGCCAGAGATATTACCCAGAGTATCAGTAATCAGGAATAAGTCATCATCTTTGAGAGTCAGAGTGGATTGAGTTCGATCGCTTATCACACACCCCCACTCTGGAATATCTAAGTCGGTAGCCGGAACGAATACTCTTCCATCAAGTTCGACATTTGACATGGCTGGTACCTATTTGAAAAGATTCGCCTAGATCTACTAGTTTAGCTGCTACAGCAATTTTGACAGAAAGCTTGTCATCAGTATTTTTTAATGCTAAGATTGGTTGCTGTGGTGGATATTATCTTGGATAAAATTCTGCAACAACAGTCTGGGGGTGTGGTGGAATGGTAGACGCAACAGACTTAAAATCTGTCGCCTGTCACGGGCGTGCGAGTTCGAGTCTCGCCACCCCCACTTATTTAGATTCGATATTCAATCCAATTTCCCTGTGACTGTAGGTGTAGGTCGTAGGGGTGGGTTTAGCAAGCAACAACCGACCCTACCGTCAACCTCAACCAAAACCCACCCTCCCCACTAGAATATCCAGAATTTGAGAACGATCGATCCTACCGTTAGCCTCAACCAAAACCCACCCGGCAATCTAGAGTATCCAGAATTTGATGAAATGCAGGGCGTTATTTGTGGGGAGGGCGGGTTTTGGTTTGGATATTTTAGTTATCGCCCAGAGATTCTAGCTAAACCCGCCCCTACAAACAAAAGAGGTCAAACATGACCTCTTTCACACGAACCAAATTAAGACGAATAACTAATTAGAGTAAACCAGTATTAGCACCCTGTTTACCAGTAGCTAAGACGACCTTAATAATTCTACCGCCCATTTTCATGATGCGTTGTTGTTCGCGGAACCAGCTATCATAGGGAACTAACTTAGTAAAATAAGTATTTTGTAATTCGCGTTGAGTCCGAATCCGGCTTTGGCTAGGAACGCAGGCGGTAACTTTGAACATCCGCATATTAATATTTCTCCTAAATCTTATTATTTTATAGATCGAAGTCTGGGAGTCAGTAGTCAATTCTAGATCGTCAAAACTCATCTGCATTAAGCGAAATAAGCGATTTCAGAGCTAAAACTCACATCAGACTTCCCAGACTTTGATAACTTTATCTGTCGATGGGATTGCTGGTTTTACAACCTAGCAATTAGCCCAAACCAGAACAGATATAGTCTAGGTAAACACCCATTTCTTTACCAGCATCAGCACCAACTAAACTAGCGGTTACTTCTTTGATAGCTTGGATAGCTTGAACTGTAGAAGCTACAGGGACTCCCAAGGAGTTGTAAGTTTCTTTCAAACCATTTAGTACGCGCTCATCCAAGATGGAAGGATCGCCAGCTAGCATTGCGTAGGTAGCATAACGGAGGTAGTAGTCCAAATCGCGAATGCAAGCAGCATAACGACGAGTGGTGTACATGTTACCACCTGGACGGGTGACATCTGAGTACAACAAAGATTTGGCAACAGCTTCTTTGACGATAGTTGCAGCGTTAGCAGAAATCGTACCAGCAGCACGAACGCGAAGTTCGCCAGTACCGAAATATGCTTTGAGTTTGTCTAGAGCGGTGGAGTCAAGGTACTTACCTTGAACGTCCGAAGAATTGATGACAGAAGTAATTGCGTCTTGCATGTTCCTAAATTCCTTATTTAGTCCTTAGTTGGTTGGATGAATTAATCGAGGGTTCGACTAGCTCATTGCACCGATTAGGTAGTCGAAGTAAGCACCAGCTTCAGCAGCGTCTTCAGCAGACATCATGGAAGATGCAGCATCTTTCATTGCTCGTACGCCAGCAGCAACTGCTTCGATGGGAGTTCCCAAAGATCTGTACATTTCACGTACGCCGACAACACCGATTTCTTCGATCGGAGTTACATCACCAGCAACAACACCGTAAGTGATGAGGCGGAGATAGTAGTCCAAGTCGCGCAAGCAAGTTGCAGTCATTTCTTCGCCATAAGCGTTACCACCTGGGGAAACGACATCAGGACGTTGTTGGAACAGTTTGTCGCCTGCACCTTTAACTAGACGCTCGCGAGAGTCAGTTAGGGTTTGAGCGATACGGAGACGGCGTTCGCCAGTAGTGACGAAGCCTTTGATACGATCTAATTCGCCTGGGCTTAAATAGCGGGCTTCAGCGTCTGCATTGACAATCGCTTTGGTGACGATACTCATGAGTGGGAATACTCCAAAAAAGTTTGTTACCAGATTTTTATTAAACTGGCTGCTGCCATCGATCGGCACTGATACCAATTATAGTTGCTTGGGCAATCTATGGTTAGTTACTCAGCAACCTATCCGCAAACATTTTGCGATATTTTCGATCGTTTCTGAGTAACTCCGCAATAGTTTGTAACGATCGGGGATCGATACTAGGGCGATCGACAGGTGGGATAATTGAGGGGTCAGGGATGAGGGATGAGGGGTCAGGGGTCAGGCGGTGGAGTCAGCAGTCAGCAGTCACCACTCATCCCTCATCCCCTCATCCCCTCATCCCCTCATCTCCTGACCCCTGACCCCTGACCCCTACCTTTATGAAAAACGACCACAGACTGCCCCTAAAGCCCCTCAACGTACCTAGCAGACTTTTACTCGGCCCAGGGCCATGTAATGCCCATCCCACAGTCCTTCAGGCGATGAGTATGAATCCAGTGGGACACCTCGATCCCGCCTTTTTGGAAATTATGGACGAAATCCAGTCCCTATTGCGTTATGTATGGCAAACCGATAATCCTCATACCATTGCTGTCAGCGGTACGGGAACTGCGGCGATGGAAGGCACGATCGCCAATTCTGTCGAGGTTGGAGATGTGATGTTGATTGGGGTTGCGGGTTACTTCGGCAACAGATTGGTAGATATGGCTGGGCGGTATGGTGCGGATGTCCGTACCATTACCAAACCTTGGGGGCAAAATTTCTCGCTGGAGGAACTGCGTACGGCGATGGAAACTCACCGCCCGAAAATTCTGGGGTTGGTACATGCAGAAACTTCGACAGGTTGTAGACAACCCCTTGAAGGTGTGGGGGATCTTTGTCGGGAGTATAATTGTTTGTTGCTGGTTGACACCGTAACTAGTCTGGGTGGGGTGCCTATCCATCTGGATGATTGGGGAGTCGATCTTGCCTACAGTTGCTCTCAGAAGGGCTTGGGTTGTGCTCCTGGGGCATCGCCGTTTACCATGAGTCCGCGAGCGATGGAGAAATTGGTCAACAGACAGACGAAAGTACCCAATTGGTATCTAGATATGCTGCTCTTGGGCAAATATTGGGGAGCCGATCGAATGTATCACCACACTGCACCTATTAATCTTTATTACGGCTTGCGAGAAGCTCTGCGGTTGATTTCTGAGGAAGGAATCGATCTCAGTTGGGAACGACACCAGCGGAATGTTGAGTACCTATGGTCGAGTTTAGAATCGATCGGTCTCCAAATGCACGTCGCAAAACAATATCGTCTACCTACCCTCACTACCGTCTGCATCCCTGCTGGTGTCGATGGGAAGTCGATCGCCAAACAACTACTACTCGAACATAATATCGAAATCGGTGGCGGTTTGGGCGAATTGGCGGGGAAAGTTTGGCGAGTAGGCTTAATGGGCTACAACAGTCGCAAAGAGAGCGTGGATAGCTTAATTGTCGCTCTACAGTCCGTTTTACCCAAAAATTAATCGCTGACTCTTCTGCGGAGGCACACCCTCCAAAGGATGGTAAGTTGAGGGCAACGCTTGCGCTCTCCGGTGAAGATAAGTAGGTAGGTGCAATTATTTATAAAATAGATTATGCCTGAAATCTAGCTGGTGGGCGATGCCTAGCATGTTTATTTCGATCGGATTTCAGCCTTTTTTGCTCATGCAGTTTTTGTGTCGCTGCTGGCAAAAAGCCTTTGCTACCGCAGCTTTCATGCAAATAGTCTCACATATTCTGCATGAACATCTATCGCCTAAAAAGGCACAGAATGAACATGCTAGGCGATGCCCACCCTACGCGACTTGGGGTTTCCCCAAGATTGCACTTTTCGCCGCCCGTGAAAAGGTGCTCTACTTGGGCAAAGCCCAAGATTGCACTTTTCGCTACCCACCGATCTAATTGCTACCAGTAAAGATTACTTCGGGAAATTTCAGTTGAGCTTCAGGTAAGGGGCGACCTTTACCTTCTTCTTGCCAATAGTTAATTACTTCTGTAGCCTGGTTGAGAATCCCCACGCGATCGACTTCAGCAATCCAGTGTTTGGCTTCTAGCTCGGCTTTGAGTTGTTCCCAAGCATCATTACGGGGCCAAAAAAAGTAAGCAGTCAAAGGGCTTAGGCCTTTGCCCACAACTTGGTCTACAGCTAGAGCAACGTTCTCATCCAACCACAAAACTTTTAAAATAAATTTAGATGTTGTAAGTGCAACAATAGTAGCTTCGGTCATATTTACCTATATAGATTTTGACAAACAATCCATCATCATACCATCTATTCAATTGCAGGCGATCGTCATTGGCGATCTCGGCTAGACTCGACCACCAACGAGTATGGTACATTTATCCCTAATACTCAGCAGAGGTTCTAGATGAGCGCGATCGTAGTTTTTGATATCGATGGGGTAATTCGAGATGTGGGTGGCTCTTATCGACTAGCTCTTGCCGATACAGTCGAGCACTTCACTGATGGTGGATATCGCCCGACTGCGATCGAGATCGACAAATTGAAGGGCGAAGGGATTTGGAATAATGATTGGGAAGCATCCCAGGAATTTATTTATCGTTACTTCGAGCAACGAGGGCAAAATCGAGCGGCATCAAATCTCGACTATGAAGCAATCATCGCTTATTTCCAAACCAAATATCGGGGTACAGATCCAGTAAATTGGAATGGGTATATCTGCAACGAACCTCTACTCGCCACCCCTGAATATTTCGACTCCCTAACTAGGGCAAACATTCCCTGGGGATTTTTTAGCGGCGCGACAACAGGTTCAGCTAGCTATGTATTAGAAAAACGGTTAGGCTTAAAAGCACCTATCTTAGTAGCAATGGAAGATGCCCCAGGAAAACCCAATCCCCAAGGGTTATTTATGGCCGTCGATCGATTAATAACTGAATCGAAAAATATTAGCACCGAATTACCAATTATCTATGTTGGCGATACAGTTGCAGATATGTACACAGTCATCAAAGCTAAAAGCATGAAGATCGATTCTCCATCTGCTGTTGGCGTAAGCCTGCCGTTAGGCACGGCAGACGCTGCGCTAACGGAGACGCTACGCGAACGACAAATATTTGCCGTCGGGATCGTTCCCCCACATGTAGAAACCGATCGAATCAATAGCTACACCACAAATTTAATCGAAGCCGGAGCAAATATCGTTCTCAAAAATGTTAAAGAATTGACTCCTGAATCGATCGACCTTTTAACAGGCGATCTTAAAAATTAATTATGGTTCGTATACTTCACTACGATGAGCGATCGCCATAACAAAAACCCGTATTATTTTATCATCTACCGAATATACCACTCGATAATCTCCAATTCGGTATCGATAGCACCCCAGATAATCCCCCTTGAGAGCTTTAACATTCGGGTGAATTAGAGGCGTTTGTTCTAACTGCTCCAAACAGCGGGCAATTTTCTTCGCTAGTGCTCGATCGGCTTTGAGATATACTGACTGAGCATCGGGATGGAGTAAAACTTCATACATCAGAACGAAGATTTCTCCAACTTGTATAGTGATGTTTCGGAGTTGATTTATTTAGATCGATTCGCTCTGTCAAACCAGGAATTGCCATCAGCTCTTGGGTTGCGGCTTCACTTTCACTATGTGCTAAATAAGCTGCGAAATCAACGAGTACTTTGAGACGTTCTGGGGATAGTTGCTGGAGAGAGTTATTGAGCTGTTGATGTAAATTTGCGGTCGTTTGTGAGAGTGCTGATGGTCTATCGTCAATTGGAAAAGTATCTATATTACTCATCGATCGTCCCGATACAATGTCTAATCTCTATTATAAATCTGTACGTGCACGGATTGTGCTTTTGCCAAAAAGACACAGCGACAACTGTTTTGAATTCACTGTACTCAAGTGGTACTTAGATCTACCAAAGCAGTGACGATAGAATGCGGATTACAAGAGTTTTATTTTTAAAAACTTCCGTCAGATGCGATGTCAGGTTCCATAATTGAGAATCGTCAAAAAGATCCTCACGCGGCTACCCCTGAAAAGCTGTTTGAACAGTGCAACGATCTGGTTTAGACTCAGTAGGGGCAATTCATGAATTGCCCCTACTGAGTCTAAACCGCATCATCGGGGGGCGATTTTACCAATTGAGCGGATGAAAAAATAACTTTTCAAACAATCTCTGAGACATTCGGGCGAAGATTCCTCAGATTATTACCGTGCAAAGTATAAAATCGCGAAAATCTATTACTATGTTGGGTATATATATAAATCTTAACAGATGATCCAATTAACATGGCTCGATAGTAACTCATGGTCGATCGAATTAGCCGATAAACATATTCTCCTCGATCCTTGGCTAGTAGGTAGTCTCACCTTTGGGAACTTACCTTGGCTATTTGAAGGTACCAAAACAGTCGATCGACCCATACCAAAGAACATCGATCTGATCTTACTATCTCAAGGCTTACCAGATCACGCTCATCCACCGACATTAGCCGCATTAGATCGATCTATCCCCGTCGTCGCATCTCCTAGTGCTGCTAAAATAGTCAAAGACTTGGGCTATCTTCACGTCATCGCCTTAGCTCCAGGGGAAAGCCATACTTTTGGCGATATTAATATTAAAGCAGTGCCTGGTTCTCCCGTGGGGCCAACAGCAGTTGAAAATGGTTATATTATTCGAGATGCTTCCATGAGCTTATATTATGAGCCTCACGGTTATCATCACCCTTCTGTAGCTCAAGAGGGTAAAATCGATGCAATTATTACAGCTCTCATCGATCTCAAGTTACCATTAGTGGGTGCGATAATTAAAGGACAAACCAGTGCTTTAGAAGTGTGCGAACTTTTGAAACCCAAATATATCATTCCCACTGCGGCGGGGGGTGATGTAAAGTTCGAGGGGATTTTACTATCTATTTTACAAGCCCAAGGGAGCGTCGCCGAATTTAAGACATTGCTAAAGTCTAGATCTTTGAAGACAGAATCGATCGAGCCTAAACCTTGGGAATCATTTACGATCGCCTAATTAGATCCCCACCTTCACAGGAGAAGGCGGGGATCTAACTATGTTTAATTGGTGAGATTAGACTTGAGTTTGAGTTGAAGATCGGTACCTTTTTTCAAGACTACTTCACCACCAGGACTCGATAGTACAAATGCTGTAGCCGCTGCTGCGCCTGCAAGTCCACCGTTTTTAAAGTCAGCTTGTTTGCCTGCAAAATGACCTGCTACTGCACCACCTATAATGATTCCAGTATTCTTCAGAAATTGACCTTTAGTTTTGCTTTCAACTTGAGTATTTACTAAAGCTGCATCAACTGGGATCGTCTGGCCATTTTTGAGCTTAATCCCATCAAAGAATAAATTGAATGTAGCTTTTTTACCTTTGGATGCTTTAGTAACATTCTCAAGATGCCCCTCAACAACCGCATCTTTCAGAGCTGGATATTTACTAACAGATCCATTTTTGATTTTGGCGGTAAATTTCTCGTCGTTACGATTTTTGGCAGTAGAAAGTTCTTGTTGTAAGTCTGTCTCTAAGGTGATTCCTGCGGGGGCGACGATCGTCCCATTACCAGTCGTAGCTAGTTTATTATTGTTAGTTGTAGTCATGGCTCCAGTAGTAACTGGACTTCTTGTTGCTACAGGTCGATCTTCAACTTTGCTACCACAACTGGCGAGACTACCTAAAGATAGGGTTAGCAAGGCTAATGAAATGAATTTGTTTAACATAGGGGTTGGTTCTCACACCTTGGACCACACTAGAGTGGTGGAAATTAGGCTTATCTTATCATTCGATCGTCCATTTGAGGAACTACCTATTTGGCGCAACTTTAGTCCAATTTCGTCAATGTAACTTAGGGCAAATAACTGCTGCAACTGTTGCTGTCGGACATTGTTGCGCCAAGCATGGTTGTTGATGAGCAGGATCTACGGCGGAAATGGGGGCTAATTGCCCAAACACCATCGTACAACTGAGATCCTCAAAGTTTGGAGTCATTGTAAGGGGAATCCCAAACTTCTCCGTAAAAAACTTCTGGGTAGGTACCTGGCACATATTCACACACATACCCACACAGCGGCTCTCGGCTAGGTAACGACATTTTTTGATATAAACACCAGATGGCTGCAATCTAGTACGTCGATGCGCCTCTGGAGCGTCTGCACTAACGGGTAAATCGACCTCAGCATCAACTACTTCAGCTTCTCCTACCAACCATTCAAACAGTTGAGCGGCAAACCAAGCATTTAATACACATACCAATCGAGTGGGGGAAAAAAACGTCCGAACCGTCCATAATACAGGAGCTGGCACTAATGATTGTAATACCCGATCGATAATTAATTGCTGTCCTTGAGCATTACGCCCTTGCATCACTTGTTTTGACAAATCCACAAAGCCGCTATAGCCGCTGATTTGAGTCGTTGCACCCAGAGCTTGGGAGATCTTCCGAGAAAATAGCCAGATAAATATTCGATCGATCCAGTTATCATGATACTCATCGTTGACAATAGCTGGTACGGCTTTGGATTGCATCGGGTTACTTCAATCGAACGATCGGGATTCACACTTTCCAATTTTACCCCAATTTTCTAGCCGATGGCGGGCTGTGACAGCACTTGACAATTTGTGTTTGTAGTTGCTTCAGAGATATTTGGCCCTCGCTCACCCCAAATTGAAAAAGCCAGTAATTAGTGACTAATTACTGGCTTTGTTGTTGAAAACCCCGATTTTCCTTTGTAATAGTGAGAACAATATTACTAAAAAAGAACTGTTGAATCTTGGTTGCTAGTTTGAAACGTTGGCAACTGACCCATCTGAGACAAATATACTTGGCGATCGCCGATCCTGACATCAGCCATTTATCGGAAGTTTCGATCGGCTTCCCCCGATCGAACGCGATCTCCCGCCGAAAGATCGGTGGAACTAGACTGTCTCTGTTTGAGCAGCTACGCCAACGATCGTACTCAGTCTTTAGTACGGCGATCCTAAATGATTTTCCCGATCTTTTAACCGCAAACGCTCACAGGGCTTAGAGAGCAAGAAGTTCGAGATTTAGATTTTAATTTAAGATTGCCATATCTGCTAGGATGCTATTTAGCAAGTTCGGCAAAATCAAACATCTACCTTTACAAACCCATCATCCTGAGCGAGCTAGTATACAACCAAATTAATCTGATTTGCCGCAGAAACCGCGATGCAAACTATTTATGCAAGCTAGATATCTTCTCCACAATCGCTATCGTATTCAAAAGTCTATATCCACTGGAAGTATTCGAGAAACTTACTTAGCTGTTGACCAAAATCCAGGGTATTCGCTCGGTGCCAAGGTAGTAGTCAAACACCTGCGGCTGCAAAGCAAAGAACCAGGTATATTAGCCACAGCTAGAAAATTATTTAAACAAGAAGCTAAAGTATTAATGGATTTGGCACAGATTACCGATCGGTTGCCCAAGTTATACGACAGCTTTGAAGAAGAGGGCGGCTTTTATTTGGTTCAACAATTTATTGAGGGAAAATCCCTGCGTGAAGAATTGGGGAATGAACGATTGTCTGAAGTTCAGACATTGAAGCTGCTCCAAGAAATTTTGGTGGGGGTGGGAAAGATTCACTCGAATGGGGTAATTCATCGAGATCTAAAGCCAGAGAATATTATTCGTCGATCGACCGATCGTCAATTAGTTTTTATCGATTTTGGGGCGATAAAGGCTATCCAGCAACCCACAAAAATCCAGATATCTAAAAGCATCGGTATTGGCAGCTCCGGCTATACAGCAAAGGAACAATGGATCGGCAAGTCTGAATTTGCTAGCGATGTCTATGCGGTAGGGGCGATCGGCTTGCAATGTTTGACAGGCAGACATCCTACCGAGTTGTTAGATGATGATACCGCAGAATTTCAATGGTTGCATCATTGTCAGGTGAGCGATCGCACTGCTAATGTTTTGATGAAAATGGTGGCTAAAAATTATCTCGATCGCTATCAAAATGCAATGGAAGCTAGACAAGAAATTGATTTTTTGCTAGTCGATTTAACTAGCAATCCACGATCGGATTTGGAGCAGTCAGGATCGGTAAGTTCCGGTCGATCGCTAGTTAATGCTAGTTCATTTATTCCAAACCAAAAAACTCTTGAATCAACGATCGAATCTCCAGTTCCAATTCATCGACGCAAAGCAGTTAAACTATTAGCTTTGTTTGGATTGGGCAGTGTTGGCATATCTTTCAGTTCTCAATTATTCAAAGGATTATTTAATTTCGATCGATCGCCAAAACTACCATCACCAAAACTACGATCGTTGCAATTGACGAAAATCGAATTCGCTTCGGTAAAACTCGATCGCAAAGGCGACATCAGATCGAGTCCAAAAGGAGTAGCTAAAATATATCAAGAAAACTTAGGCAACGGCGTGAATCTAATCATGGTCAAAATTCCGGCAGGTAGTTTTATCATGGGTTCGCCAGAAAGTGAGCACCATAGAGTAGAGAATGAAAGCCCTCAACATCAAGTCACCCTCAAAGAATTCTACATCGCACAGACAGAAATCACCCAGAGTCAATACCAATCCATCATGGGCGAAAACCCATCTAAATTCAAAGGAAATAACCACCCAGTCGAACGAGTCGATTGGAATCAAGCCCAAGAATTTTGTCGAAAGTTATCACTTAAAACTGGCAAAACTTACACTCTCCCAAGTGAAAGCCAATGGGAATATGCTTGTAAAGCTGGAACGACAACCCCTTTTTCTGGTGGGGAAACAATCACGACTAAGGTGGCAAACTATGCGGGCAACTATGAAGGCAAAGAGTCTTACCGAAATGAGCCTAAAGGAGTCAATAGAGCCTCAACAACTGATGTAATGACATTTCCACCGAATGCCTTTGGTTTGTACGATATGCAGGGGAATGTGTGGGAGTGGTGCGCGGATAATTGGCATGATACCTATGAAGGCGCGCCAAAAGACGATCGCGTTTGGCACGATAAGGATCCAAATATGTTGCTACGTGGCGGTTGTTGGTCGGAAAGACCTGAGCTTTGTCGTAGTGCCTCGCGAATTGGTAATCTACCCGACACTCGGGTTGATGCCTTTGGTTTTCGGGTAGTCTGTGCTGGGTTGCCCAAAATTTGAGCGTACTTTATTACCTAGAAACTGGACTTTCTAGAATTACTCAAGATCCCCGACTTCTCGCAAGAAGTCGGGGATCTGATTCCAGGCAATTGATTTACAAAGTCCAGTCTTTAACCGTTTGGGGTAAACCATCTGACTGGTGAGAGCGATCGTCGGGATGGGAGTAAGATTTACAACGATCGATAGGCACGATAATTAATATTCGGAAATATATTATCGATTTCCTCTACCTTTTCGAGCCAACCACTATCGACTTTCCGATCCTTAATTTCGGCATAAAGCTTGTGGAATCGGAGTAGGTGCGATCGAGTCCGCCGAATGGCGTATGGTACCATGGTCCCAGTCCGCATGATAAAAGCCCAGTCTGAAGATTGCGCGAGTAATAATTCTCGTGCGGCTTGATTTAGTGCTCGCAATTGCAGCTCATCTTCTGGCTCTAGTTTAGCAAGTTCGATCGCTCTTTCCGCCGCCTTATGGAGATGAGGATAGACCCAAGCATTAGTTTCATTCAACCAATACTCATGGAAACCCTTGTAGCCCCAACTAGATTGGGAAGGGCGACATACTTGCTGAGTAGGCTCGGCGCGAAGGTAGTCCGCCAAGTGAGTCATCTTGTATGTTTTTTGGTCATACCAAGACTTTCGGAAAAAGTAATCGATAAACCAAGGCCCTTCATACCACCAGTGACCGAATAATTCGGCATCGTAGGGCGATACAACCAGTGGGGGTCGATTCATCATCCCCGCGAGATTTGTGACCTGTTGCTGGCGATTGTACATGAAGTCGGTGGCATGATCTGCCGCCTTCTCTTTGGCCCAATAGGGATCGTAGAGAGCTTTGTCGCCGCCAGTTTTGGAAGTGATCTTGTGGTATTTGATCCCAATATTCTTCCGTTGACCATTGGGCATAATATACGGCTTGATATAGTCGTAGTCAGCATCCCAACCCAAATCCTTGTAAAATTCCCGATATTCTGGTGCCCCAGGATATCCTACCATCGACGACCAGACTTGTTGCGAAGACTCTCGATCGCGACCAAAAGCAGCTACCCCAGTCTCCGTAAAAATTGGCGCGTAATTTCCATAACGCGGACGAGGGCGAGCATACAATACACCATGCCCATCAGTCAGGAAATAACGCAAACCAGCATCAGCTAGCATCCGCTCCAAACCTTCATAATAAGCACATTCTGGCAACCAAATTCCTTTGGGGCGACGACCAAAATTTTCTTCATAATGTTCGCACGCGACCTGAATTTGCGCCCACACTGCTTCGGGGTGCATTTTCATCAACGGTAAATAACCGTGAGTCGCGCCACAGGTAATGATTTCGAGGTTGTTGCTATCTAGAAATGTCTTGAATGCGCCGATGAGATCTCGATCGTGTCGTTCCCAAGTTTTGCGGATTGCGGCAAACTCTTTGACATAATACTCTGCTAAGTACTTAATATGCCCATGATGTGCCTTGCTTTCGGTCTCTTTTAGGGCTAGTTCTTCTAATTTGGCAAGATGTTCATCGTATCGCTCTTGGAGCAATGGATCTCGCAGCATAGACACCAATGGCGGAGTCATGCTCATAGTAATCTTAAAATCGATGCCGTCTCGTTTCAATCCCTCGAACACATGGAGCAGAGGGATATAGGTTTCGGTAATGGCTTCATACAACCATTCCTCTTCGAGAACAAAATCGCTCTCAGGGTGACGAACAAAGGGTAGATGAGCGTGTAGAACTAACGCAACATAACCAAGCGGAGTACTCATAGTGATGGCGTGTGGGAAGGCGGATGACAAATAGTTACACTATCGCCAATCCTATTTTAAGCTTTGCGTGCTCTTTTGTTGAGAATATTCATCGATCGACAAGATCCTCATCAGAATGCTTATGTGGGAGCATTTTTCCTAAAGCCCGCACAAATATTTACACCATAGCGATCCTAAATGATTTTCCCGATCTTTTAACCGCAAAGGCACAGACGGCGCAGAGGGTAGGAAGTCGAGATCTAGATTTTAATGTAGGATTGCGATCGGCATCAACTCGATCGAGGAGCATGAACAATCGCGGTTGAATAATTAATAGTTAATAATTAACAACTAAAATTACCTCTCCCCGAAGGACATCGATTAACTTTAAGCTGGTGTTAACTGCAATTCAGGACGTTCTTCAGGTACAATCGCATCTTCGATCGGACAAACCTGCATACAAATACCGCAATCGATGCAGGTAGAGAAATCAATCCAGTACCAATCAGTACCTAAAGTATTCTTCCCTGGCCCTTCATGGATACAAGCGACAGGACAAGCATTGACGCAATCAGCTACGCCTTGGCAAACATTAGTAACGATCGAATGAGCCACAGAATCTTCTCTCTATATAATTAACAATTGAAATCGATCAACCCATAATCTTGGGTACTTTAAAAAAATCTTCTTCTCGATCCGGTGCCGCAGCGTAGATCCCTGGGATATTTTGATAAGATGACTGGGTGTCTGTACGAGTGATATTACTCATATCAATCGCTCTTGTGGTTGGTTCGACATTTTCAGTATCTAACTCACTCAGTTGCTCAAAATAATCGATAATACTACTCATCTGAACTGCATATTGTTCTTCTTCAGTCGGCGTGAGATTTAAGCGGGCGAGAAGTGCTACTTTATGTACTTGATTTCGATCGAGCATTGGGGATGTATCAGGGGTGAGGGAGTGTTTACTAGCTAGAAATAGATGTCTATTTGGGATCTTCCGGTGGTTTTGAGCCAGTTTTGGGCTTCGATATAGTTATTGGGAGCGATTTTGATTGCTTCGAGCCAATATTCGGCGGCTTTCCCAAAACAAGCTTCACTGGTGGTCATATCACCTTTGTCGGCAGCTCTTTCCCCTTGGAAGTGATAGATGACGGCAATGTTGTTTAGGGCTTGGCAGAGGCGAGAATTGAGAGCGATCGCTTGGAAGTAGTATTCTAGGGATCGATCGTGCTCACCGTTACTGGCATGGATTAGACCCATATTGTAGAGGATGTAGCTGCGATCGTAGTCATTTTCTTCGAGGCGAAGGGCTTCTTCGTAGTTGTCGAGGGCTTCGGCATATTCCCCATCGGCTTGGGCGGACATGCCATCGCGGTAGTAGACAAAGGCTTCTTTGGCGCGTTTGTTGGTGGGCATCATCTTGAGTAGGATGTCTGCCATGACGGTGAAGCTTTTGTCGATGAAGTTATCGTTCTTCTGAGTTCTTGGCATAATAGTTTGAGCGAAATATTTCGATCGAATGAAGTGGATTTTTAATGGCCCAGTGCTCACCAATACCAGGTGCAAATTGTTGTGCTGTCTGCATCAGGCTACTAGCATAACAAATAATCTCATGATAAGATGCATTTCCATCCATTAGGTAAAACTCGGATAAAACCGATGTTTCAGATCGGTTTGTGATATAATCATAGTACAAAGTCCATCGCCAATAATTATGCAAAGCCGCACTCCAGAGGAAACTCAAGCTATTATCAAATGGCGCAATCAAAATCATCAGATGTTGCGGGAAAACTATCGCAAACAGTTTATCGCTTGTGGCGTTTCCGAGCTACTCGCCGCAGGAACGGACGGCGATTTGGTCGAATCAATAGCCGCTTCGACTGGCAAACCATTCATATTAGACTGGATTCCTGCACTGACCGCTAAAGTCAATTTTTACTGGGTCAAATTTTATGGGTTAAAAAATAAGAAGATGTGGAATCCCCTGTATCCGGTGACTTTGACTACACCAGTCAAGCAGAAAGAAATGTCCATGATTGTAGATTCGGGCGCAGAGATAAGTTTGGTCAGTCGGGAAATTGGCGATCTCTTGGGCTTCACTGTTTCATTGGGCGAAGAATTGGAGACCAGAGAAGGGGTGGGTGGTGACATTGAGTATGTGATTAGATCGCTAGATTTGACGATCGACGGGCACACTTTCAAGGCGACCGTAGCGTGGATATTAACGGAAAATACTAATGCGCCGCTTTTGTTAGGACGAGAGGTGGTATTTGACCTGTTCGATATTAAATTCGTCCAAGCTGAGGAACGGATCGAGTTTGAGTGGAGAGGAGGCGCAAATGCCAAGGTCGCTGCCACATAATTGCGAAGTCTGCTCTAAGTTATCGGCTAGATTTAGGCTAGTCTCGATATTTTATGAAACATGATATTAATACACATTCTTAGGTCGATCGATTCAACACTAAGTCAATCCCCAGAACCCTATCCAATTAAGAGTTTAGTTATCAAACAGCTATTTTACTAAAGCAACATCCTATTAGAGTGTAACAACCTAGTTGAATCTACTCTAGAGCTATAGTACCCCAAACCATGCAGCTTCGTCAAGCCTATTGAGAATAGCATCAATTATTTTTAGGCGAAAATCGTGTAATCATAACTTTTGTTAAGGAATATATTAAATTTTGTGAAGCTTGAGCCGATCTCAAGCCCCTAATCCAATCTAGAATTTGAGTGTGAAATGATGGCTGGTGATTTCCATCCGGTGGTGGAGTTGAAGGTACCCCATACCTACGCTTCCAGCCCGCAAGCGGACTGATTGGCTAAGGCAGGGGATTCATGCACAGTCCATAGGCGAACTCGCAAAGGTGTCTTCAAGGCACCGCTAGACACTCCTTTAAGGCAAATGCCCAAAGTTATGCTTACTTTTCGTATTATGTTTGCGCTGCCATTACAATCAGCATTAATTTTAGTGCCGTTTAATGCACGATACAAACCACGTTTAATTCGTTTACCACTTGGTTGCCACCCTTCAGGTTTCGCGCCGAAAATAGGTAGCAAGTCCGAGTCTAAAAAGCTTGCTTTAGACGTATACGATTCTTCGGTCTCTACAAAGCGAATACCATACTGTTCCCTGGTCGGGTCACCCGCCCAGTTACACAATTGAGCAATTCTATCTTTAAGTCTAGCTGTAGGAACTTGGACAAACTTTTGGTTGGTCTTTTTGCCCATATTCGCTGAATCTTTTTGCCCTTTATTCCACCCGAATACAATAGTACCAATTCGATTCGCAACACAATGATTGATTACCAACCTAGCCGCTTTATTTATGCCATCTCTCATCTGTCTATTACGTTTTTCTGTGATAGCAGCTAAAGTTTTAGACCAAAAAGCTTGGGGCTTATTCGCTTTGATGTTTGAGACTTGTTTGTTATAGAACTGATTGAGTGATTTAAGGTGTAGACCATCAACTATGAAACTAGTACCAACATTGCTAAGGCATGTTAGCCAATTATTCAAGCCGTGGTCGATTCCCAACACTTTATCCAGATCTACACCAGCAATTACGGTTTCGACTTTATAGACTAGTTCCAAATAGAAGCAACCATTTCGAGGTAGAATTCGATATTCTTTAATCGATTTGTAGTCTAGATTTGATGGCATTGGCATATAGAAAGCATCAATCCCAAACCAAGCCTTAACCTTGCTACCCAATGGGAAACGCAATCCTTCAGCTTTGAGTTTAACTGCTTGTGATGGGAAAGTTATCAATGCTAATCCACCTTGACGATAATTAGGTAGCTTGGGTTTCTGAGTTACAGTTCCCTTTTGGATGCCTTTTAATAACCCAATAAACGACTTGAAAGACTCGGCAATAGTGGTTAAGCACTGCTGGGCAACTTGAGAATGCAGAGCTTTAAAATGCGGGTTGATAGCTAATTCTCGATGGAGATCGTATTTAGTTGGTATCCGACCAGTTTTAAAATACAACTGGCGAGAATAATATGTACCGCAGTTTCCTAGTTTTGTAGATTCACCACAGACGAATTCTAGAATGGCTTTAAGATTTGAATCTGGACTAATCAATATTTGCTGGCATCCATAGTTAGACACTTTTCTGATCCTCAATATATTTTCTGATTACTGCGATAGGGGCACCGCCAACGGTTGAAACAAAATAAGAGTTTGTCCAAAGCGTTGGCAGACGACTTTTTAACCAAGGGAATTCTTGTCGAAGCAACCGAGATGAACGCCCTTTCATATACCTAATAAGTTTAGCAATTCCGAACTGAGGATCGCATTCGACTAAGAGATGAACGTGGTCTGGCATAACCTCAAGTTCGATTAGTTCAGCTTTAAATTCATCGCATACACCTTTGATAATTTCTTTAAGTCGAAGGTCTACATCATGAATCAACACTTTGCGCCTGTACTTTGGACACCAGATCACATGATACTTACAAGAATAGGTTATGTTGTTATTAGATTTGTATTTAGTACTCATGAATACATTATACAGTATCGAGCCATCTAAGGCAAAATAAATATATAGAGGAGCTTTGTATAACTTATGCGGCTGAAGCCGTGCCTACACCTTTGGTGTAGGCTTCATTTACGTCCCAAGGCGGCGCGACGTTTTCGGGGGAAGCTTCCCCCGAAAA
>JANMEL010000134.1:0-12487 GCA_031376885.1 Chamaesiphon sp. OTE_70b_metabat_96
GACTCTAGATCTAACTCTGAAGCTACCCCATCGAGGAGTTCGAGATCGCTATGCAGTTGGTCGAATAATTCTTTATCTAAGATTTCTTTCAGACGCGGATCATGCAGATCCATCACCGTATCGGTAGCTTCACGGCTCCCATGCGCTGTTCGCTCGAATAAATGGACTTTCTGCTGATGTCGATCAAACACGCCTTTAAAGCGATCTCCGGTGCCAATCGGCCAATTTACCGCGTAGGTTTGTAAGCCTAATTCTTGCTCAATCTCATCTAGTAATTCTAATGGTTCGCGTCCAGGTCGATCGACTTTATTGACAAAGGTGAAAATCGGCAACTCCCGCATTTTACACACTTCAAATAACTTGCGCGTCTGCGGCTCCAAACCCTTAGCCGCATCAATCAGCATCACCGCATTATCGGCGGCGGCGAGTGTTCGATAAGTATCCTCACTGAAATCTTGGTGTCCAGGTGTATCCAGCAGATTTACCTGAAATCCCTGATAACCAAACTGCAACACCGTTGAGGTGATCGAAATCCCCCGCTGTTTTTCCATCTCCATCCAGTCAGAAGTCGCCTTGCGCTGATCTCGTCTCGCTTTCACAGCACCCGCTTCATGAATTGCTCCCCCATACAGCAACAGTTTTTCAGTTAGGGTTGTTTTACCCGCATCAGGGTGCGAAATAATCGCAAAATTGCGCCGATGTTCGACAGCAATTTGGAGTTCGGTTTGAAGTTCGATGGACATAGGAGCGGGTGAATTTAGCTAGCCTTTCTAGATTATAGGCTATGGGAGGGGTCAGGGGTCAGGGGTCAGGGGTGAGGGGTGAGGGGTGAGGGGTGAGGGGTGCGGGGTGTGGGGGGTGTGGGGAGTGTGGGTGGAAAGCCTCTTAAATCTTTCCTCCCGATCCTCCGATGCTCCCCCATCCTCCCACCCTCCCCCATCCTCCCCCTTTAGATCTTGGAAAGGGGAGGGCGCAAGAGCTACCCCGCATCCTCAGGAGACTAAATACTGAGGATCTTGTTGAGCAAAGACAATTAGTGCGATAATCCGATCTAAAATCAGACTGAACTCTCCATCGTATAGTCAAGTTCTACAGGACGATCTACCGATCGTAAAATGTAAATTAGAACACTATTTCCATGTTGGTTGAGATCTTGAGGTCAAATATTTGAATCAGTCAATCTCTTGATGTAAACCAACTCACGCGAGAAATTCTCGATCGGTTGCAACCACAAAACCATTAATTTGGATCGACTTAGTAATCCACAAAAAATATGTCTAATTCACCCAATCCTACTCCCCAACGTCGCCGTCGCCTGACTGCGGATGAATTAATTGCTATTGTCA
The DNA here is from genome assembly GCA_031376885.1 of Chamaesiphon sp. OTE_70b_metabat_96. Lineage (GTDB taxonomy): Bacteria > Cyanobacteriota > Cyanobacteriia > Cyanobacteriales > Chamaesiphonaceae > Chamaesiphon. Next base: position 1,347 of record JANMEL010000134.1, read on the forward strand.
TTGCCATCGCGGGAATTGGCACCGTGTTCTTCTGGGGAATCGGGCAAAAAAATAGTCCCCTCGATTTGAATGCGAACATCGCCCCAGTAGTTGGCACAGGTGAACCCGCCCCGATCGAACCCGAAGTAAATAGAGCACGCCGCCCGATCGCTAGTATCCCAGAAAATGTAGCTCCAAATTCAGCCCCGGCAACAGCTCCAGCCTCCGCACCCGTTGTCACTGCACCCATCGCCGCAGTACCGCCCGTAGTTGCGCCGCCCGTAGTGCTGCCGCCAGTAGTTGTACCGCCAGTTGTAGCTCCGTCACCCGTCGCGGCAGCTCCAGAATATAAAGATATTCCCAAAGATTTCTGGGGACAAGGCTATATTGCCGAATTGCAAAAATTGCACATCCTAGATGATTTTGGTGAGGGTAAATTCGATCCAAGCAAACCAATCACTAGAGGTGAATATGCCAAGATTATCGATCGAGCATTTCCCGAAAAACCAGCAATTGCGCCAGTAATCACGTTCAAGGATATTCCAGCTAATTATCCTCGTAAAGACGCGATCGATCGAGCTGTAAAAATCGGCTTCATGTCTGGTTACTCACCCACGAAGTTCTCACCTAATCAAGTAATTCCACGCTATCAAATGCAGATTTCCCTCGCCAAAGGATTGAATCTACCTTTACCTACCGATAAAGAGCGTGATAACGTGTTGAGTAAATTTGATGATGCCAAGAAGATGCCTGGGTACGCACGAGCAAAAATCGCCGCCGCAGTCAATTCTGAATTGGTAGTTAAAGACAATACCGTCGGAAAACTCAGCCCCCTCCAAAATGCGACGCGAGCCGATGCCGCAGCATTGATTTATCAAGCTTTGGTTAAAGAAGGGAAAATCAAACCCAATTTGACACCCTAAGTAACTATCCATTTGAGTGTGGAGAGTGTGAGAGGGTAGTGGGGTGGGAGGAATAGGGTAATAGGGTGGAAGGGTGGGAAGGTGGTAGGGTAAGTCTTTACCCTACCACCCTCCCACTCCCCCAGCACTCTCGCCGCAGCAGATAATGCGGTGATGCTCGTGGATGTGGCGAAGGGATTGGAACCCCAAACCCGCAAGCTGTTTGAGGTGTGCAAACTTAGAGAGCTACCGATTTTTACCTTCATCAATAAAATGGATCGCCCTGGGCGCGAACCTTTAGAATTATTGGATGAGATCGAACAAGAATTGGGTTTACAAACCTATGCTGTAAATTGGCCGATCGGCGGCGGAGATCGCTTCCAAGGGGTGTTCGATCGACATCAGCGCAAAGTACACCTTTTCGAGCGTAAGGCTCACGGTAGCCGCGAAGCGACTGATACGGTGATGGATCTTGAGGATCCTCGTCTGAAGCAGTTATTAGAGCCAGAATTGTACGATCGACTAATGAACGATCTCGAACTCCTTGATGGGGTGGGTTCGGAATTGGATCTAGATGCGATTCATGCGGGTTATATGACTCCGGTGTTCTTTGGTAGTGCGATGACCAATTTTGGGGTAGAGTTATTTTTACACTATTTCCTCGAATACGCTCTTCAACCAGGCAATCGGAATTCTAATATCGGCTCGATCGAACCTAGTTATCCTGAGTTTTCGGGCTTTGTGTTCAAACTTCAAGCTAATATGGATCCCAAGCATCGCGATCGAGTTGCTTTCATTCGGGTTTGTACGGGCAAGTTTGAAAAAGATATGGTCGTCAGTCACGCTAGAACTGGTAAAACGGTCAGATTATCTCGTCCCCAAAAGCTATTCGCCCAAGATCGAGAATCGATCGAAGAAGCCTATCCTGGCGACGTAATTGGTCTAAATAATCCTGGCGTATTTGCGATCGGCGATACCATCTATACAGGCGGCAAAAAGCTAGAATATGAAGGCATTCCCTGTTTTTCGCCCGAACTATTTGCCTTTCTCCGCAATCCCAACCCGTCGAAATTCAAGCAGTTTCAAAAAGGTGTAACCGAACTTCGAGAAGAAGGCGCAGTGCAGATTATGTACTCCGCCGATGAAGGAAAACGGGATCCAATTCTCGCCGCTGTCGGACAACTCCAATTTGAAGTAGTTCAATTTCGGATGCGGAATGAATATGGTGTCGAAACTACTCTCGATCCATTGGGTTATTCTGTCGCTAGATGGGTAACAGATGGTTGGGATGCTTTGGATAAAGTCGGTCGATTATTTAATACCCTCACGATCAAAGATAACTGGAATCGTCCCGTTTTACTATTCAAAAATACCTGGAATGTCAATCAGTTATTAGAAGATCATCCAGACTTAAAATTGAGTTCGATCGCGCCGATTGGTAACTTATAGTATCGGATCGAATCCCCGACTTCTTGGAGAAGTCGGGGATTTAACCCTCTCTCTAAATGTTAAAACGATCGAGATTAAAAGTGGGGTTGGGTGGGTTTTGTTGTCGATCCCTAGATTCGATATGGACAATTGCTTGCGAAACCCACCCCTACAGTTCTATTTTGTGGCAGTATCTATCAACAACATTGAGCCGCTTCAACTCTCTGTAACCATATAACTCGATCGGAACATTTGAATATTTTTAGACTGTTTTTTGGTATACTCAAATAAGTCTGTAAGCTGCGACAATTGCATTCTTAATGGTCTTGCTTTGGCATCAGCTAACCAACGAAAATCTGCTAACGAGGGGAAAACACCTGCCCATAGATGATTCGTACCGATCGAAATTGGTTGGAGATATTCAAATGGCGATGGGGGATATTGAGGTATGCGTTGAATTGCGCCTGTGAGCTGTGTATTTGCCATCAGGGGTGATGGAGAAAGCAAGATGAGATTGTCTTGGGCATCTTTTTCTACTACGATTAGATAGCCAGACATTCCTCTGGGTATTTCAATGATAACTGACGATCGACTGACGATCGACTCGACAAATTTCCATTCGGTAGTTTGTCCATTATTCGCTAAGATGATCCCAAATTTATCATTCCCATCGATCGCCAAATCCCATAACATTTGCCACTGAGTCGTCAGATCTCGATCGAACCACTCTACATCATTAAAGAAATCATCTCGATGTACTTTCAATCCAGCAAAGACAGATTCCCAAGTCTGGCGATCTAAACTTTGGGCGTTTAAGACTCTTCTGGCTACAGGTTCACCTTTGAGATCTCGCACTCTGGATAGTAATTGTTTTGCGGTGTTAATTCTGCGGGTAGTTAACATCGATGCCCACTTTTTTTTGCCTGCTGGTGACATTTCGATGGGTGTATTTGTTCGATCGGGCATAGTTTGCATATTCATATTCTAATCTGATTCGGCTGTTGTACCTATACTAATTTGTCCAAACTTGTTCCCACATAGCACCGCCAACTTCTAAACCAGCATTATTGCTATTAGCCTTGATAATTTGTTTGCCTTGACGAGTCTGGAGATCGATCGATAGTATACCTTTGAGCGTATCTCGACAACACATTACCAAACCCTGCTCAGTTGGGGTATTTACCATCGTACCATCCGAGTCAGTCATACCGATTAGCTCGATCTGAAAATCCTGATTGGTAGCCTGAATTTTCCATTCTCCCCAGGGTTGGATTTGCCAATGAATTTCCGAATTCCACGGTACAAATTCATAAAAGGTATCGCGATAGTGAATCCCAATCATCGCGACTTCTTCCCTCATCCATAACACTTTCCGTTTGCCACCACCTGCGGTAATTGCCAACCCAACTGTATCATCAAAGCTATTGCAATTAATCCAAAACCACTGCTCTGGAAAAGAATTTCCCCAATTTTTCTCACTATAGGCTGGAGCACGGTTAAATTCATAGCGTTTTCCCCGCCACTCAATCCAACCTGTAGCCAAGCCATGCGCCATCAGAATCTGCCATCCTGGTTCAAATATGGGTAGATAAGATAATAAACCAGCCGTGGCTTGTTGGGGCTGCTGAGGCTGTCCCCAACCATAAATTGGGATGGTATGATAACACCATCGACACTGATGTTCTGGTAATGCGCCTTGATGGAGAGTCGCCGTTACTTGATAGCCTTGGGTAATCTGGCTGTCAAATTCGTCAACTGATAATAGTTGAGGAGATTTAGCTAAGTTAGTTTCGCCCCAATGCCCCAAACCTAAGTTATTTTTTGCTGCCCAAAATTTGGTACTATTCCGCAAAGCGGAGGCTACGCCAACGGGTAGCCTAGATATTAAGTGTTGTTCGTTAATACCTAGCATTTGAACAGCTCCACCACTATGTGTACTCACTCCAGATGGATCTTCCATCGAGTACATAAAAGCAAATGATTCGTCGATTTTCGGCAAAGTAACTCGAAAATACCACCCTTCAAAAAAATCTCGATCTACTCCATTCCAATGATACCCACTATGCGGTGTCTCCAAAATTTATCCCCTGTGAATATATATCATCCCAGATCCCCTCTAACTAGTTGAAACAGGCGATCGGAAAAATCGCGTATTCCAAGAAAAATAACTTCCAAATAAACTGATAAAAATCAGCGATCGATCCTTTATCTTCTAAATCTATATCCTGACTCCGCCACCACAGCAAGCCTAGTAACCCGACATGAGAAATAGCCAAGAACCAAATATTCACTGTCGATAAAATTAATGTTCCACCAATTATCGTCCCCAAATACGCGAGGGTAATTGCCCAACGTGTAATATTAAAAATATTCGACTTGCCCAAAACCATTGTAAAAGTTTGAATTTGATATTGTCGATCGCCTTCTAGATCTGGAACATCTTTAAAAATGGCGATCGCGATTGTGAATACCAAAATAAATAATGTCAGTACCCAAATAGTCGGCGGTACAATTTCTGTGCCCGTAAACATCAGATTGAAGTGAGAAAACAGTCCCAAATTAACAATGCAACCGCGAACAGTTAAGATACAAATAGCCGCTAATAACGGATATTGTTTGAATCGAATTGGTGGTAAAGAATAAGCAGTACCGATCGCCAAGCTCACCACAACTGTACCGAGTAGCCATTTGCCTGAAACTGCCCCGATCGCTAATGCTAATATACCTGTGATGCCAACGATCCATTTTCCTTGCTCAACCGATAATTTACCGCTAGCTAGTGGCAAATCTGGCTTATTGACTCGATCGATCTCAATATCATATAATTGATTCAATCCGACAATATAGATATTCCCACAGATACAAGCAATCCAAGTTCCAAAAAGTTGCGCGAGATTTAACTGTAAAACTGAGGTGTGATTTGTAGCAATACCGATCGCATAGAGTGCGAGCACACTTAGAGTCGTGCCGATAATTGTATGCGGGCGTGAAAATTTCCAGAGTTGTGATAAAAAATGCATTTGTCTAGCAAATATAGGGATCGAAAGTAGATTGTTAACCTTGCTAACTTCCTAATTTATGACCACACGCAGCACAAAATAGATCGACTGATTTGACAGGATTTCCACATTGGGTACAAAACCTTTTTTGGGGTACAGGATCTAGATCCAATTCTAGATCCTCTAGTCTCGTGACGCTTGGCGGGATGGGTTCGATCGGCTTGGAGCTAGAACTACTGCTATCATTAGATTGACTAGCTTCACTTGGACTATTCTGGAGCTGAATACTATTACCTTCGACTTCGATCGTCAATGCCCCAGTTGGTGTAGTAATTTTGAGGATTGCACCAGTGGGAATTAGGCTCATTTCTGGTGGTGAGATCCAGATTCCGGTGGTAAAGGTATTAGTCGTGCGTTGTTGTGCTCCTGAGCCGTCATAGAGCACATCTACAATAGTTAGTGCGCCCTCATTATCTATCGATATTTGATGCCCAGTGCTTAATTTCCAGTGATGTGCCATTAGCGATGCGATCGATACTAATATTTTAATTATAGACCGATATTTTTCAGTTGACTAAAGCGATCGGAATATTTTCATCCCATTATTTGAGCCTGACAAGTCAATCGATCGCACCTCAGAGGATAATTTCACAATCCGAGCAATAATAATCCCTGCCAATTAAGCGGCAAAAATTATTATCCCCACACCCCTAATTATCAATTGTCAATTATTCAATGAGCGATCCATTGAGCATCATTCACGATAAAAATACCACCAAGTTTCTCAAGTAGAGGTTTCATTGCGTTGGCTAGCTGTTCCGCCAAAGCTAGATCTTTCAAAATAATTATCAGGTAACTATTATCGATCGAATTATCACCAGTATATCCGTGTTCGCCATTTCCAGAGACATTATTAATTAGAGTATAGTGTTCGACTGAATTCTTTTTGAGAATCTTCAATACCGAATTCACTTCTAAACTACAGACGATGATTTCAATTTTCTTGACTGACTGCAACATACTTAAATACCCAAAAATTTAATAGCTTGTAGATAAATCGGAATTCCAACAATAATATTGAACGGAAAAGTAATCGCTAGAGCCATAGATACATATAGACTAGGGTTTGCTTCAGGTACAGTCATTCGCATTGCTGCTGGCACGGCAATATAAGAAGCACTAGCACAAAGAACAGAAAACAGCAACGCATTACCTTCGCCCATGCCAATTATCTTGGCAAGAAAAATACCGATCGCCGCATTCAATATCGGCATCAAAATTGAAAAACCAATTAAGAACATACCCGTTTGACGGAGATCTTGAATCCGACGGGCGGCTACCAAACCCATGTCGAGTAAAAAGAACATCAAAATCCCGTAAAAAATATCTTTCTCAACAAATAAATGTACTTTATTCCAGCCACTTTCACCTGTTAGTGCGCCAACGATCACGCTCCCAATCAATAACAATACCGAACCATTTAAGAAAGCCTCATGCAATACTTCACCCCAAGAAGTTTTTTCGCTCTCGGATTCCTCCTCCACAATAGCCTGACTGCTGGATATATCTGTCGAAACTCCAACAGTTTGGAGCTGATTTGATTGAAGTACTGGAGCTATATATCGAACAGCTACAGATGGTTTTTTCTTGCAAAAAGTTCTGACGAGAATCAATCCCACTACAATTGCGGGTGATTCCATTAGTGCTAAAGCAGCTACCATATGACCACCATAACTAATTTGGAGTTTGTCAAGCAGGGAGCTAGCAGTAATGAATGTGACAGCACTAATCGAGCCATATGTCGCCGCAATAGCAGCCGCATTATAATCATCTAGCTTAATTCGCAAGATAAAAAAAGAGTACACTGGGACGATCGATGCCATAAACACGGAGGCTAGCAATGTAATCAAAATTGGTGTACTCAAACCGCTCTCAAATAGTTCGTGCCCACCTTTGAAGCCGATTGCTACGAGTAGATATAGAGAAAATAGCTTGGGTAAGGGGTTGGGAATTTCTAAATCGGATTGGACAAAAATCGCCACCATTCCCAAGAAAAAGAATAGTACTGGTGGATTTAAGATATTAGACAGAATTATACTGGCATTCATAAGCTGATGAAAATCTTTTCAATTTATACTGTTGAGGATCTAGTTGTTCGTAAGCAATTGCTAGTTAGTTTAGGCTGCTATTTATTATGTGGCTCAATTGCTTAAATATAGTAAGTTAGCCAAGTTATAGAGTCGTAATATATTTTTCGATCCTATCAATATTTATACCATCCAAGGGATTAAATTGATTAAATTCTCAATCTCTAAAAAGTTTTGAGTGGATCTGATGACAATCGCCATTCTGGTTAGGCTCCGAATCGGGGTTAGGGTATACCCAAAAGCTTTTCAAAGCAGCCTTTGAATTCGATCGGTTCTAACTAGTGTGGCGGTTGCGGTAATTCAAGTTTTTTGACTAAATCATTTGATTTTAGGACTATTCCCATTCCCCATAGCCCCTAGATTGGCACCAAATTCGAGCGTAATGCCCCCACGATCGCGATCGTTGTACGTTTTGCCAATCCTGCCGATCCGGTGGCTTTACGCCCTATCCTCGATGGGCTATGCTTACACCTGCTGTAGGCTACACCGATGGGCGACGATGATAGTGTCGATAGTGCCAATAATCTTGAATGATTTGCTGATGATCGAAGCATAGCAGGGGAGGATTTTCCCAGGATCTAAATATACCAAAGCTTTTGGCATCATCTTGGGCTGTCGGTTCTCCGCTGGCGGTGGCGATGAAGACTATGCTGATGGTATGCTGGCGAGGGTCGCGATCGGGTGCTGAATAGACGTGGAATTGTTCGATGAGTTGAATATCTAAATTCGTTTCTTCCTTTGCTTCACGGATTGCTGCTGTTTCTACAGATTCTCCATAGTCGATAAAACCGCCTGGTAATGCCCAGCCGTGGGGCGGATTGAGTCGCTCGATCGCTATAATCGGTCGATCGGCTCGATCGACTAGTTCGATGATAATATCTACTGTGGGTGTGGGATTGCGATATGTCATGGCGATTTTGGATTTTGGAGTGACGATTTGGGATTTTGACTTTAAATCCAAACTTTCTTCGTCAACTTAACTGGCGAGTAATAACAAGAGCGTAAATTCGGTACCTCGATCGCCGCCAGGAGTAGGGCTGACTATGGTAATTGTACCTTGCATTCGATCGATTAGTTCTTTGGCGATCGCTAGTCCCAAACCAGTACCTTCGATGCTACCTTGAGCTTGAATGCCCCGATAGTGACGAGTAAACAATTTATCCAGATCCTCCACCGGAATCCCCAAGCCTGTATCTCGAATGCAGATTTGAATCCTTGGAGGCTGGCTCGGTAGGGATACATCAATATCCACAAATCCCCCACTGGGAGTATATTTGAGAGCATTATCAATCAGATTGCTCAGAACTTCTCTCAATGCGCTGGGAGTAGCGCGAATGGGTGGTAAATCGGTGGGGATATGGGTATGAAAATTCAAATTTCGGTCTTGGGAGATCGCTTCAGCAGTGATAATAATCGGTGCGAGGATATCCATCAGATGACAAGATTCGATTTCCCAATTCGACTCTGGGAGTAGTAAATTCTCACTGGCGGGTGAATTAGTTGTCGGTTTTGCCATTGAGGGTTGCAAACTTGCTCGCTCTAGAGTATCTTCACCGACAACAGTAATATCGATTGTCGTTTCGAGATATTCGAGTAGTTCTTGCAATCGATCGCTTTCTCTGACGATACTAGTGGCAACGGTTTGATTGGGATCGCCTGGTTGCAAACGTCGAATCAGGAGTTTGCCAAATGTCCGAATCGCCATCAGCGGATTGCGAAGTTGATGTAGGAGATTGTGCAAGAGATCTCTTTGGTGGAGTTGGATTTCTTGCTGTCGCTGAAGTTCTAATGTGAGCCAATTTCGCCGCTTATCGATCGTACCTGCGATCGCGATCGTTTGAGCGATATGTTGGATTTCCGTCTGCTCCTCTGTGCCCCAAGGTTGGCTTTCTCTGGTGGTTACGAGTACACCCAAGATCGTGCCATCGTACATTAGCGGCAACAAAATCTGACAGCGTTGGTTTTGATAATCTAGCTCTTCCCACTTCCTCGGCTCTCGATTTTCGGCTGTTGAGCTAGATCCAATTTGCATGGGCACTCGCAGCAAATCATTTGGGCTGTTTGCCAACGCCATCTGTCGATCTTCATTGCTGGCTAATTGCTTTGCTTCGAGGGCATAATTCGGCGACAGGCTTACCAATTTGTCAGTTGCGAGGATTAGTTCCGATGTGACTGTAGGAACACTCTGGGAACGCCCTACCCCCCCATCAGGATAAACTACCACTGGCAATAATTTCGACTCCCCAGTTCCCTCCACCTCTTCCGTGATGTAAACGATGCTCAGACTCGCACCCAATCCTTCCGTCAACAGTCGTAACTGAGATCGGCACAATGCCATAAATTCGGAACTTGCAGGGATTGACATCATACTAACATCGGGGGTACTTTCACCTTGGTCGAATCGCACAGTCACCAATTATTCAATGCTCTCTCAACCATTCTGGCACGATCTATTGGGAGTTGGGAGTTTGAGGTGATTTCAATCCTGATTTTGTGCTCATAAATTCCAGTATTTTGGCAGAGCGCAAGCTCAATTACTCTAGTTGTCAATTTTTGGCCTATTCTTTAAGTTTTGTTGCGGATGTTATCTTTTTATAAAATTTATTTTTGCTAATTTAGCTACAAAATTTTAGTTTTTCTCTAGGTTAGTGGGTTTGAGCATATAAGGGCACTTTCGACAAGGGGCTTGAAATTTTCTACTTTTGGGGATAAGATGGCGACGGCTTTGGTAACAGGCATTACATCTGCCTGATCTAAGAGGAGGTAATGTGGCTAGAAGACGCAAACGGAAGAGTCGGAGACGTCAAGAAGGACGGAGAATTTTGGAGCAGGTGCCGCAATTTAGCATTGAGAGCGGCGAAGACAAGCCTGTGACTGCTGCGCGAAACTATATCAAGTTGGAAGGTATTACTCCCCCAGCTCTATTGTTAGTGAAACGCAACGAGCATACAACCGATCGTTATTTTTGGGGCGAGAAGGGGCTATTTGGCGCACAGTACGTCGAGGAAAACCATTTTCTATTCCCCAGTCTGAGATCGCTAGAGCCAGACGCAGAAAGTCGGTTATTAACTGTTAGCAGCAGTATCTAATAATCCTACTGACTTTCTGGAGTTGGATCTAAATTTTAGCACTTTGGCACTCAGGCTCGATCGAGCTTGAGTGTCTTTTTTATTTTATCTCTTCATGGACGCATAATTTCAGTGTCTCCTGAAATACTGCCAACTCATCCCGATGTCCCCGAATTTTGACGATCGTTTGGGTTGGAATGGTTGCATCATCCTGAGCTTCGACTTTTAATAGTACTTGTTCGGTGCGCGTCGATCCTTGCCAATAAAACCAACCAGCTAGGGGTGCGACGAGCAGTAATAACCCAAATAAATTACCCACATTGGGAAATAGATAAGACAACACCAGTGCTAGACACAGCGCACCACCAGCCGCTAACCCAGTCAGCAAGGCTGCTAAAAACCCACTGGGGCGTACCAAACCCTCGAAAGTAACAATCGTGGTGTCTGGATCTACAGCGACAATTCGGTATGCTCGATCGACAAAATACTGTTGTAGACGGGGTAATAATTCGATCTCGGATTCACTCGTCGCTAATACCATCTGCTCGATTCGATCTTTGACTGAAGCCCTAATGAAGAAAAATAGCCCCACGGCGAGGAGGAAGGTGAGGATGAGGG
>JANMEL010000182.1:0-3178 GCA_031376885.1 Chamaesiphon sp. OTE_70b_metabat_96
TGAGTCTTTAAGCTGTGTTTTCATGAGTTGTTCCAAAGATAGGTGATGAGGATGATAGGAATGAAGAGGGATCGTTGCTAGCAGACACATTGCAGACCCGCCCCGCCCTGCGGGCACCCCTCCGAGGAGGGGATTTACTTCAGTTGATAAGCTAAGCTTGTTGGATGGCGATATCCTATTATTATCGCTGGATAAAATCCCCTCCCCCGGAGGGGTGCCCGATAGGGCGGGGTGGGTGCCCACCACAACTAAACCCTTCCAATCCCAAATTAATAAATTTGAGGAGGTTGTTAGAAGTGCTGTAGCGGAGGTTCACCCACCCCGCCCCTTCGGGCACCCCTCCTAAGAGGGGATTTTGGTTGGCTGGTGATGACGGGAAGCCGACGATCGTCGGTACGATCTACTTCAAAATCCTCTTGTTTGGGCGGGGTAGATGCTGGGATGTCCCGATCCTAAGTAACTACAAATACAAGCAATTGCTGCATAGATGCCTGCGGGTGCGCCGAATAGTTCGATCGCCATTACTGTTGATGCTATGGGTGTTTTGGCAGCTCCGGCGAATACAGCCACGAAGCCCATTCCCGCTAGTAGAGGTGCGGGTAGTTGGAGTATGGGTGAAAGAGTATTGCCTAATGTTGCGCCGATGTAGAATAATGGGGTGACTTCTCCGCCTTTGAATCCCGATCCGATGGTGAGGGCGGTAAAGCCAATTTTGGCGATAAAATCCCACGGGGGTAGTTGGCTGTCGAAGGCACTGACGATCGTCGGAATGCCCAAGCCAATATACTTAGTGTTCCCGACAAGTTCGGTAGCAATATTTACAAGGATACCACCGATCGCGGGGCGGAATGGTGGATAGGCGATTTTGGTTTTGAAGTAGGTACCGATCGAGTGTGTTAGGACTACAAATACTCTCGCGGTGATGCCGAATATTAATCCGGCGATGATGGTGGAGAATATGCCGAGGGCGGTCAATTTGGGGACGATCGGGATCTGGTATAGTGTGTGGTCTAGTCCCCAAGCTAGGGTAATTTGGTCGCCGACGATCGCCGCGATCGCACAGGGAAATATTCTCCCATAACGAAATGAACCAAAGCCGATAACTTCCAACCCAAATAATATTCCGGCTAAAGGGGTGCCAAATACGGAGGCAAAACCGCTACTAATTGCCGCTGTGAGCAGGATCGATCGATTCTCCGTAGGAGAGGCTACGCCAACGAGTGAATTTAGGCGGAAGATCGGCGTTAATCGATCGGACACAGCCGCACTCATTTGTAATGCCGACCCTTCTCGCCCCGCCGAAGCCCCAAATAAATGGGAAATCGTCGTGCCTATTAGCACCAGAGGCAACATGCGGAGGGGGATGGTAGTTGTCGGCTGGTAAATTTCGGCTAAAAGTAAGCTGTTACCCGCTGCCACACTACTACCCCAGGTATGGTAAATTAGCCCACTAAGGAACCCTCCCAGCGGTAATAGCCAAATTAACCAAAGTTGAGATTCTCGTGTCACTGTAGCCCATTCTAGGGCGGTTAGAAGCGTCGCTGATGAGGTTCCGGCGAGGATACCGATCGTACTGCCGATGATTAGCCATTTTGCCAGATAGATACCGCTCTTTTTCTGTTCTTGAAGCCACTTAGGAATCAGCATGAAATAACTCGGTAATTTGAACTTTTGGGGCTTCCATTCGTCTTTTGAACCCTCACCCCTGAACCCCTCACCCCTGAACCCTCACCCCTGACCCCTGACATATAGTTGCCCGACTAACGTACAATAATCCCAGTCTCTTGTCATTGCCACCCTAGTTAGATTTAGTGGTCCGATCGAAGTCACCCATGACAATATTCCAACTCCAAAACCTCAGCATCTTGACTCTACCCTTTCTATCCTCATTGCTATGAAACCAAGCACCATTAATACTGGCATTCTCAGCATCTTAGCCGCGATCGGTTTGTTGGTGACGACGATCGCACCTGTTATGACAGTTACCCCACCACTACCACCAACTCCCCCAAAGGTAAATCAACCGCCCCTGGTACTAGTTCAAACGCTTACACCGCAGATTCTCAAAAATTTTACCAAGCTTTACGGACAACTTTTGGCAGTCAAATTTACCCCCACTCAACGGCAAAATATCCAAGAGCGACTGAGTAAGGAATGGATGACAAATCTCGTCTTGAGACAAAATGTCACTCAAACTACAGAGATGGAAGCAACGATCGTCAATGGTACCCCAACAGAACGCACTCAACTACAAACCAAAACAGTTGGTAAGTTGCGCCAACAGGTATTAGATGGTGATGTTGATGCCTTGTGGTTGGTGTCTTTCTATGATGGTGTTCCCAAAAATTGGCTGGTAGCAGACAACCCGCCACTCACGCGGATGATGACTGACAGCGGTTCGGACGCGCTATGTTTTATGATTAATGAAATTATGGGGCAAACAGTAGCGACTAATAGTAGCCAATTGAAAAATAGCGTTGCGGCAAAATTCAAAGATGAATACCCAGATCTTTCACCAGCTATCAAACAAGAATTGTCTAACTTGCCGCTCAATTGGCTAAAGTTTAAAGGTAATAAATGGTACGCAGCACTCGGTGATGAGTTCCGCGAAGAAATGCGGGTATATTGGGGCGAAAGACTCTCTGAATATATTCCCGAACTCAGAGATATGACTAAGCTCAGACGAGATAGGCTGGAGAAGTTGAAAAACGATCCGATCGAGTCTTGGGATAAAATGAATCCACTCGAACGTCAAGTTGCCCTCCAAAAAACCGATCTAGAATTTCAAAATGGGCTAAAAGCCTTCGCCAGACAAACACCAATTCAAGTTAATAATTATATCAGTGTGATGGATCTCGGTACGGCGATCGGTGTCTCTCCCACTCGTTATCCTGTCAAACCAGCAGCCAAATCAAATCGCAAGTAGGGGGTAGGGAATAGGGAATAGGGAATAGGGAATAGGGAATAGGGAATAGGGAATAGGGAATAGGGAATAGGGAATAGGGAATAGGGAATAGGGGATAGAGAAAAATCCACCCACCCTACCACCCTCTCCCCTCACTCCCTACATCGCTAGTGAGGAGGGCTTTGTTTGAATGAGTCGCTGGTGGAAGCGTCATTGATTTCATAAACCCGTCTCCCCGGCGGGGGGGGGGGGGGGGGGGGGGGGGGGGGGGGG
>JANMEL010000233.1:0-27333 GCA_031376885.1 Chamaesiphon sp. OTE_70b_metabat_96
CCCCCCCCCCCCACCCCCCCCCCCCCCCCCCCAACCCCCCCCCCCCCCCCCCGCCGGCGGGCGGCGGGGGGCCCCCGGCCCCCGGGGCCCCCGGGGCCCCGGGGCCCCGGGGGCACGGGGGGAGAGTTTACTCTCCCACCCTCCTTTCCCTGACACCTGAACCCTGAACCCTTCCCCTGACACCTGAACCCTGAACCCTGAACCCTGACACCCTGAACCCTGACACCCTGAACCCTGACCCCTGAACCCTGACACCTGAACCCTGACCCCTGACCCCTGAGTATGTTTCTATTTCTATCGAAACTGATTCCGATTTTTATCAATCCTTTGGGGGCAGTATATTTGTTATTAATTACTGCTCTGGTTTTGTGGTGGATAAATTCTAAATGGACTCCAGTAGTAATTGGTTCGGCTCTGCTAATTTTAATATTAAGTAGTAATGCTTGGACTAGTAATTTATTGATTCAATCTTTGGAGTGGCAAAATATCCCCAAACAAGAATTACCTGTTGCTGATGCGATCGTGGTGTTGGGTGGTGGGACTCGATCGCAAGCATACCCACGGCCTGATGTAGACTTCAATGATGCTGGCGATCGAGTCTGGTATGGAGCTAGTTTATATCGTGCAGGTAAAGCACCAAAAATTATCGTTAGTGGTGGCAGAATAGAATGGATGGGATCGGGAAATCCTGAATCTGAAGACTTGACGAAACTGCTCGTGAGAATGGGCGTACCAAAGGCGGATATTATCCCAGAATCTAAGTCTTACAATACCTATGAAAATGCCGTCAATGTCAACAAAATCTTGAAGGCGCAAAAATTCAAGACTATTTTACTAGTTACTTCTGCAATGCATATGCCGCGATCGATGGCAATATTCAAACATCAAGGTATTAACGCGATCGCCGCACCAACAGATTATCGCATTTCTCAACTAGAATTGGACGAACCAAATCGCCGAACTGAATCGGCAATTCTAGGATTTCTCCCCAGCGGAAATCGCTTTGCTGAAACCTCTCAAGCCTTGCGTGAGTATATTGGTTTAGTGGTTTATAAATTGCGAGGTTGGCTATAGTCACAGGGTGAGGGGTCAATTAAAAGTCAGATTTTTCTGCAATAGCCAAATCCCACTATAGGTTATGCCTGAATCGTCGGGAGTGACGAGGAGAAAATGCAAGCCATGAACTAGACTTTTGCGACTTTCATAGAGTTTGGCAGATTGACTGACTTGAGCATCGTTAAATGTTAGCATCACCCATCGTTCCATCATCCCAGCATCCAAAACCAATCCACCAGGATCGTCACCGAGATAATTGAGACTAACTGGCTCTACATCTGCCAACCACCGCGCCAATTGCATCGATTGTCTGCCACCATAAATAATTACGCCAGGGATGGCTACATTGGCACCTAAACCTAAATGCGGCGGTAATAACTGTGGTGGCATAGAGACGATCGGGATAGGCATGTCGTGAAAATCTGCTACCAATTCTCCAGCGGTGAGCGTAACAAATTGCCACTTGTCACCAATGAGACGATCTGGAATCGGTTGTGGGGGCGATCGATGTAAAGTCATAAAAATTTCTATCGGGGGGGATTTTGGATGGCAAGTTTGACGGTTTTTAAAAAGTATCGCGCTAAACCTATTGATACGTCGTCTTTTTCTAAGATAATGACGATCGATACTATTTTATTCTATCCCCCAATTATCTCATGGACATTACTTGGCGATCGGTCAAAACCTACACAGATATCCTCTATCACAAAGCGGATGGCATCGCCAAAGTGACCATTAATCGACCGGAAAAACGCAATGCTTTCCGCCCCCAGACAGTATTTGAGATGTATGATGCTTTTTGTGATGCTAGGGAAGATACCAGTATTGGGGTAGTATTATTGACAGGTGCTGGGCCGCATACCGATGGGAAATATGCTTTTTGTGCGGGGGGCGATCAATCTGTGCGCGGACATGGGGGTTATCAGGGCGCAGACGGGATTCCTCGCTTGAATGTACTCGACCTTCAAAGATTGATTCGATCGATGCCCAAGGCGGTAATAGCCCTCGTTGCGGGCTATGCGATCGGTGGGGGACATGTTCTACATTTGATTTGCGATTTGACGATCGCTGCTGATAATGCTATTTTTGGGCAAACTGGGCCGAAGGTGGGTAGTTTCGATGGTGGATTTGGGGCGAGTTATTTGGCGCGAATCGTTGGGCAAAAGAAGGCGCGGGAAATTTGGTATCTTTGTCGTCAATATGATGCTCAAGCTGCTCTAGATATGGGCTTGATTAATGCGATCGTTCCAGTGGAAAAGCTCGAAGCTGAAGGAGTACAATGGGCAAAAGAGATACTCGCCAAAAGTCCGATCGCGATTCGTTGTCTCAAAGCCGCTCTCAATGCCGATTGTGATGGACAAGCTGGACTTCAAGAACTCGCCGGAAATGCTACTCTACTCTACTATATGACCGAAGAAGGAGCCGAAGGAAAACAAGCCTTCCTCGAAAAACGAGAGCCAAATTTCAGTCAATACCCTTGGCTCCCATAAATACAGTACAGCTTTGGGTGGACTTTGCATCATTAGCCACGATTTTAATCGTTGGCTATTACGATCGAACTAATACCTGATTTAACTTACCACTCCGATAACCTTCTAGATCCAGAGTGATATACATAAATCCAAAAGATTGAAAAGCACTCACCAACTCAGACAAACTATTTTCGGCAACAAATTTTTGGATCAGCTCCACAGGTAACTCGATTTTAGCAGTATCGCCACTCGATCGAACTCTTACATTTTCATACCCCAACTTCCGTAGATAAATCTCTGCCCTACCCACGCGATTCAACTTAGGAATAGTAATCTCTTCTCCATAGGGAAAGCGAGAACTCAAGCAAGGTTGAGCTGGTTTATTCCAACAGGATAAACCGATCGATCTCGCGATTTCTCGTACTTCCATTTTACTAATCCCTAGTTCGGCTAAAGGCGATCTAGCACCGCGTTCTTTAGCTGCTTGGATGCCTGGGCGATAGTCTTGCAAATCATCAGCATTTACCCCATCTACCACATAGGGATAACCCAACTCTAAGGCTAGAGGTTTGAGGGTATCATGAAGTTCGCTTTTGCAGAAATAACAACGATTGACTGGATTGGATGCATAATTTGGATTATCCATTTCATGAGTTTCTACTACTCGATGAGCGATACCAATTGTGGCGGCTTGAATCCTGGCATCTTCGAGTTCTTCAGGTAATAATGATGGTGAATTTGCCGTGACTGCCAAGGCTCGATCGCCCAAAACATCATAGGCAATTTTAGCAACTAAGGTACTATCAATTCCACCTGAATAAGCGATTAAGGCTCGTTCCATCCCGACAAATAGACCGCGTAAATCTGCTAATTTTTGGTCGTTCATAATCTAAATATCTTAAAACTCTCTACGGGAGAAAATAACTGTCGTAATCATCAACAATGCTACCGTATATAATAAGGCATAACCAGCATTGAAGGTTAATATATCCATAGATGGCAGCACACCATAGACAGCACTATTTTTCAGATCCAACCGAGACAAATCTGGTAAGACTAAGTATAAATTGTCAGTTAATTGTTGGAATCCAGGATTCTTGGTTACTCCAGACAACTTAACCATACTTTCGCTCAAGTGTCCGACGAGATAAAGTGAAAACGTCAATAAGGTTGCTAAAATCGAACTCGTGAATACCCCGAATAATAATGCTGCTGCCGTAATCAGGCACAGTTCTAAAAACAGGAAAAATGCCATAATTAGGATCGATGTCAATTGATAATCGATCTGGGCAAGATTGAGTATGAGTAAGTAAATACTCGTCATACCTGCTACCAAGATTGCTAATGCTCCAGAAAATCCGAAGTGCTTACCAATGATAAATTCTGCACTAGTCACGGGTTTTGTAACTAATACAAAAACTGTCCGTTTTTCAATTTCCTTATTAATCAAACCAGTACCGACGAAAATTGCGATAACCACGCCTAATATACTAGCAGTTGCAGGGCCGAGATCTGCAAGAATCTTTCCTTGTGAAGCTCCAGCAACTTCTGGCAAGAGTCGCCAACCTGCGATCATAATTAGAGCATAAAACCCAATCACAAAAAAAATTCGCTCGCGCATCACTTCCCGAAATCCATTGCTTGCGACTGCCCAGATCCGAATTAAACTCACAATAACAGACTCCTTTTATCTATTTGAATCTCTAGCTTTGATTTCACAACGCAGATAAATCATCGGCGATAGCGGGGGCGCATATATCGTTTAATTCCACACTTTCTAGCAGTTAGAGCGATCGAATTAACCGCTACGGGGGTTGGCTGCCATCGATCGGGTGCCGCTGTTGCTGCTAAAGTCAGATTACCCCAAGCCAAGCAACATGAGACAGTTAAAATTGCTAAAGTTAATTTTGGCATGAAAAAACGATTACAAATTATTATCTAAGTTGTCTACTATTATATATAGTTTACCCACCGACACAGCATCGTCACTCATCATCTGACTCAAATTATTGTTACCCTGCGGTGGCGCAGTGGGATTTGTAGCTGCGATACTATCCTCGTGAGGCGGAAAGCATTGCGTCGATCCTTTAGTCGCTTTCAACCCCATACGATAGCCTAGTATGCAAAACATGGGGTACAGCTCAAAACAGAAGGCGATGGGCGAATGTTTCCCACGACGGCTAGAGTCAAAGTGTTTGTTTGGTTTTGCTTACTTTTGCGTTGACGCTCACACCTGCCATAGGCACAGGCAGAAGCTACAAAGGACGCAATGCCAAAGGCAAGGCTACGCCAACAGTACAAGCCGCGCAACCCAACCTACCATTTTTAGAGGTTTCAGGAGTTTTGCACCTTACAATCAGGTCGATGCGACGTTATTTATTTGATAATATCGATTCTTTGCTGTCGAAAGAGTATCACTATCAAATATGGTATACTACTTTCAGGAAACTTAATCTAGTACTATTTGTCTATACTAAATTTTATGAGAATTTTAAGCAGAAGTGTTTGTGTAGCTACTAGTATTTTATTGTTTTTTGCTACCGGATGTTCTCCGCCAGCAAAGACAACAAGTGTACCAAGTGCGGTAACTCCTCCTAAATACTTTTATATTGTGACGGCTCCGATCGATAAAGAACAAGCAGAATTAACAAGACTATTTTTTGTAAATGCTCAAGCAAATAGATCTTCTCAAACTCAAATTATTACTGCCACCAATCGATACACAGTTGCAGAATTATGTCAAGGAGATTCCCCAGCATTTCCTGTTGCAGATCAAGAGGTTCGGAATAGTTCAGATATTAAATCTGTTGTAGGCGAACCAGTAAAAAGAATTGAATCAATAGTCAAGGGTGAAACCTCCTGTAATGCTACTTCCAAAGCTCTAACACGTATTGTAACCAATCTAAAACAAGCATCAAACCGAGGAGAAAAATTAGTCATTATTATGCAAATACCTTGGAAAACAAGTCAAATATCTAATGAAGTACTTTCTCAATTTAAGAAAGGATTAGATGAGATTGCACGTTTAAATAATGTAGAGAAAGTTGTGCTATTTGGAGTGAATCCTTCTGGTTCAGATCGCATAGCTGGTGCTTTTGAGTCTTTTAATAAAGCAAAAATAAGATTTATGGGTTCCACCAGCAATCTCGAACAAATATTAGCGAAAATGAAACAAATACGCACTGATGTCTTGAAAAAGTAGTTGACTTCAAAATCATGTCTGAAACAATAGATCCAAATGACAATATTAATGAATGGTTAAGAAAAAGCTGTCCAGAGGCATTTTTCATTGCTACTCGATATATTATTCCTAAGCAACAAGAAAAGTTACGATATATTAAAAGAATCGAGAAATTGGAAGAAAAATTAGAGAAGCTAGAAGATGGACTAAAAGAGGAAGATGCTAAGTTACATGAGTGTCGTGCAAGATTAAGATCGTGGGAAAGAGAGGATCGCAATATTATCCCAGTATCAGTTAAAATACCCAGGTTAAATTTTTCATTCTCATCTTCCATTCCGTTACCCTCTTTGACATTTATAAATAATATATTTGACTATTTTATCAAGGCTGGTTTGAGCGTAGTGCCTTTCTTAGCTTTACTTAGTATTATTGGAGGTAAGCTTACTATCACAGGTTTAGCTAGTTCGGGCGCAACACAAGATGGTAATCAACCAAATCAATTTATTCTACTTTGTATTATTTTTTCCGCTGTTGCTCTGACATGGATGATTTCTGCATATATATGTAACTGGCTTTTGAGTCAGCCAGAAAAGGATCTTAAAAATTCTGCATGTATATGTAACTGGCTGACGCAAAAGCCAGAAAAGAATCTTGAAAATAAAGAGATTGGATTAATTCAAAAAAGACAGATCTTAATTTTATTCTTTATTTGGGTATCAGAAGCACTTATCGGTCTTTCGACGATACCTACTTTAGTAGGTGAAATCAGACTTAGTATGATGCCTAATCCTCCAATAGGAGCAACTTGGGAGGATCAAATTACCCTACTTGATAAGATAGAAATTTTTGTAGGCATAGGTTTATTTGCATTGGTTAATATTCTGTCATCTCTTGCTAAAGCAAGAAGACATCATTATGTTAAGAAAGATAAGAT
Source organism: Chamaesiphon sp. OTE_70b_metabat_96 (assembly GCA_031376885.1). Taxonomy (GTDB): domain Bacteria; phylum Cyanobacteriota; class Cyanobacteriia; order Cyanobacteriales; family Chamaesiphonaceae; genus Chamaesiphon. Next base: position 6,644 of record JANMEL010000233.1, read on the forward strand.
TGCGTTAGGTAGAGCTACTGCTGAAAGAAATTACACTGTAGATCGGATTAAAGATTTGCATGAAGAGATTAAAAAAATTGAAAACCGAATTGTTCAGATAGATGCAGAGATTGAAGATCCTAAATTTAAGGTGGAAAATATCTTCAATAAATCGATTGGCGATTTATCTATGCTCTATATGCAGGGTAAGGATATAGGTGGCATAGATTAGTCAAATTATGTTGATAGTCCTGAAGCTAGTGTTTAATAAAAGTTAATTTAAGTTTTTTCAAAGGAGTAAATAATATGCCGGAAAAATATGGAATGCCACCGAGTGCAGAGAATTGGGATCTTAGTAAGTCAGTAGAAGAACAAACTAATATAGAAGGAAAATATTTTTCAGCCACTAGTTTAACGGCATCACAACAAATTCAGTCAGATCTTCAGGCATTGAGAGATGACTATCAGCAATCATTACAACAGTCGAATAAAAGTGTCGAATCTGTGAATAATGAGGAATTTCAGGGACAGTTACAATCACTAAGTGACGAATATCAAAATTTTAATCAAGATTCTGAGAGTACTGCTGAGTCCACTGAGTCAGAATCTAATATTGAGTCTAGTGAATCTGGTGAATCTGAAGGCACAGGCGAAGGAGAATCATAATGAATAATTCTGGAAATAACTCACAAAGAGAACAATTTATTTCAGTTGAATCATTGAAACCTACAAAAAACATTAATAATTTAGAATTTTACTCAGATGCAAAAGATAGAGTAATACAACTTTCTTCAGAATCTAACTCTCCATTAGATCGAATGATGGCTAAGGTTCATCGTGAAAAGAAGCTAGGGCAAGTAGAAGTCATTATGGATAAAGTCGATAATACTATCAGACGATATCGCAATGATAAATGGCGGAGATATATACTGCCTGCCCCATTATTTTTCATTTGGGCGATCGAAGATAGGTTTAAATCAAAAGAAAGTTTCTATGAGAAATTCATAAAAAGATCTAAAAAAAGTAATACTTATAAGCCACCTGATGTTTCTGAGTTATTAGAAGCTCTGGATTATGAAAGCTTAGACATAGTATTTTACCTAGCTCTTTATTTATTGAGAGTGGGTCTTGCTCTGATTATAATTCCTTGTGTTATTGGTGCCATTATTTTTCAACTACCCATCCTTTTTTCAATTATTCCAATATTTATTGTGGTATTAGTATGGGATCTTTGGTTTGCTGGGATTATCATCAATCAAACTGGCTTTGTACCATTGTACGATCGTATTAAATTTGCCATTTTACGACGCAACGCAGCTCAAGAAGAACTAATTGAGAATAGTGTTTCACTCCCAACATTAATTGAGAATAGAATGCTTGAATATCAAAAGAATATTGCATTCAGTCAATTAGAAGGAGATGAACAAAATTATATTAAGAGATTAGAACTTGAAGGACTAAAGAGCTTACAGGGAATTTCAGCAGCAGTAGCTAAGTCTCAAGCAACAACTGACGCTCAGGTTCGGAGAATTCAAGATATTCCTGAATTGCGGAAAATGGAGGATGAGATCAGAATTAAATCTCCCGAACGAGAACATCAAGTTGTTTTGGCAGAAATCCAGGCAATGGAGAAAATTTTAAAAGAGAAGATGAAAGCTATTGCAAATAACGATCTTGCAGATCGCGATTTAGAGAGAGACATTAGGGGCTGGCAGTCAAAATGTGCTTCTTGGCGAGGAAAGCTAAGAGATGGATCGATTTCAGATGTTGCAAAAGACGTTGAAGACTTTGCAAAAGATATGAATAAAAAGTATCAGTCTACACAGCCACCTAAACAATAAAGTATAGTTTTGCAATAATAAAAATGGCTATCGAAATCGAGCTGTCTGATGGTTCTATAGTGAACTTTGTTAATTACCCGCTCAACAGATCTTTTAAGTGTCTGCCTGAGCACGTTAAAAATATCGATCTAAATTTAGAGAATATTTTATTAAATCCTCAAAGCCATCAGAAGCTTCATTGTGGTAGCGGTAAGATTTTCTTAGGATTTGGATCTGATAAACCTAGTGACCGTTATAGATTTCCGGTGTGGCTTCCAGTTGAAGATCTCACAACTCACGTTTTTACTGCTGGTTCTATAGGTAGTGGAAAAACCTCATTAGCAAGTCGCCTCATTGCTGGAGGTCTTAAAGACTTTGGTACAGTTATCATTGGTGAAGTCAAAAGTGGGACAAAAGGCTCTCCTAAAGGTGCTGCATTTACAGAACTTTCTAAATATCTAAGTCAACGCTTAAATATTTTTACTTATCGTTGGCCTCGTGGTAATTGCTGGTTTAATCCCCTTAAATATTTAACCACGAAAGATCAAAGATTGGCATTTCTGCAACCAATTTCACGAGAAAAGACAGATCCTAGAGACTGGAGTTATTCAGATAGAGCTGCTGAATGTGCAAATTTAGTGCTTGAGTATATGATAAGCGGTTGTGCCCTAAAAAAGGGAATAACACTACGAACTCTGGTCTACTATTTAGAAAATCAGCTAGAATTACAGGAAGAATTAAATAATTTAATTGAATTTGCTCAAAATAGACCTGAACAGTATTTGTCATCATCCATCAATCAATTGAAGAAATTTAAGCAAGATTTAACTATAAGAGATTTCTTTCGATTAGATGATCCTAAGTACTTGATTAGTCGTCCTGCTATGGTTGCACTATATACTGCATTGGGTGACAAAGATTTGTTGTACTATAGTGAATTTCACGAAAAAGGGCTAGATGGCTTATCTTTAAGAGAATTGGAGATTGAAAATATTCTATATAATCGTTCTCTAGTAGTTATAAGTCAGCCGTTAGAAATGCCCTCATCCAAGTTTGTTGGGCCTATCTTTTGGGATTGCTTGCGTAATAAAGTTATAGAACTTGGGATTGAGCCTTCCTCTAAAAATGGAAAATCAAGAGAACAAGTCTTGGCAATTCTCGATGAAACTAATGAACTTCCGGTAGGTCAACTAGGTTCTTCACTTGGATTTTTGAGACAATATCGTTTTGGAATAGTAGAAATTACTCCATTTATTGATGATGACAAAGATTCAAAAGTTGTAAATAGGTGGAAATATTGTAAGCAAACCTGTCAAACATTTTTATCTTTGACTCCAGCACTAGAAGATGTAGCAAAGTTCATTTATACATACTTGCCTAACCAAGAGATTTGTCCACTTCGTCCTGACTCAACAATTAACCCAGCAGCTTTTACATCTGGCAGTGATAACCCAGGTGTTGCACCAAGAGCATTGATGAATACAGGTAAAAGAACAGCATTATTATATATGCGGGATACTCAAGGAGTCTTTTGGATTGATCTAGAAAATAGCCTGCTTGGAGAGCTAGATAGATTATTAAAAGATGCAAATTCTCCAAATGCTACTACATATATTAAAAGTGTTGTTGATTATACATTAGGTCTAGTAATGGAATTTGAAGGATAGATTAATAAAATTATTTATTTGTGCTATTTTATCAAGTATTCTCGCGTTCACCTTCAAATTCTGAAGATGCTGATTCGATGTGTTCAGTGGTAATCTCAGTTCCTTTATTGGCATTTTGATACTCATCTGTCAGTGCTTGAAACTGTTCTCTAAATTGCTCATTGTTAATATGCTCAGTAAGTAATTCGGTATTATTTTCAGACTGTTGCAATGAGTTTTGGTAATCATCTCCCAATTTTTGTAAATCTTCTTGATGCTGTTTTTCCACAGATTCATTGTCGATTAAAGATTTGTGTACATCATCTTGTAGCCAGAAAGAAGGGTTGGGTATTCCATTCTCATGTTCACTTTTACTTTGACTGCTATGCAGCCCTGATGTTTCTCCATTTTCGTCAAGAAAACTTGTATCATGTGGATATTCTGATTCTTGACCAGCTTTACGAGTCATAAGAGTTTGAGAACCATCAGATTTTGTTACATACTTTTGCTCATAGTTATCACCCAGGTTAGTCCACTTTTTTTCAGCCATTACTGTAGCTCCTTAATTAAAGTTATCCTATTCAATATTCACCACCTGCGCTACCGAACTTCCTGACAGATATTTGCCATACTTGACCATTGAAAGCGATAAAGGTTACAGTATTTTCTAGATCTTCAGTCACATACTTATAACTAGCTATCTCTGTAACCAATCTATAGTGATTAATCCTGGTACTTGTCCAAAATCTCTTTGATTACAAGTTGCTAGCGTTGCACCTAGCGACAGCGCGATTGCGGCAATACGGAGATCTTTTTGCAAACGGTTTTTGCGAAGAGTGGGATGATTTTTGAGCAGTTCTTTCAAGCAGGAATCGGCATCTGGTGTAAAATCTAGTATTTCTACACTCTTCAAATAACCCACTGTCGTCGAAAGTTTGGCATAGATTTCGATTAGTCGATTGGCTTGCTTCGGGTCGTTGGCTCGACTCACCCAACCATTAAACAATTCTTGAATTGTAATAATCGTAATCGCAGCAGTATAGTTTTTGGCATTTTCAATAACGCTCGGATCTCCACGCAGAATATAGGATGTGTGGTCTGTGTCCATGATATAGTTCGGCACTGCATCCAGATCCTATGAATAGTAAGATGGGTCAATTTCGGATTCATCATCCAAATTTCTCTCGGCGCGTATTTCCCGCATGATTTCCACAAAATCTACATCATCTTTGAATACACCAGCATACTGCATCCAATTATGTTTGACTGTTTCAGTTTGGGGAAAGTTAGAGAGCAATTTCTTCACTTGGCTTAATTCTGCTTCTAGTGCGCTAACACGGGTTTCGAGTTGGCGATCTTCAAGTTGTTGAGGAGTCATAGTTTGTTGCGGATAAGGATATTTACGATTTTAACATTGTTGCCGAACCTGCCGCTAGTCATCGATCTGACGATTCTCATGCCGAGACGCTTTGCCTACGGCAGGCTTAACGCCGACACAAGCGTACATATTCACCACAAATACCTAATAGAGATCGATTTACTCATTTGGAAAAACACCATGAATACTGGGTTTATCTAAACAACATCATAATCTGTATCCAGACATTCGCCAGTCTCAAACCGCCACAAACTCAAGATATTCAAACTCGATCCAAATTAATCATTTACATTTTTGCGACTGTTGTTTTTGATAGTCTAATGCTTTTTTGTTGAGTAACTGATACTGTGCTTTCTCATCAGGCTGAATTTTTTTCATGATATCCATCATCTCATTGCTCAAGATTCGCCGAAGATCGTTTAGATAGTAGGGCATATCTCGCGGGGTGTCATCAGTGGAGACACGGAAACTTTCCAGATTTGTTTTATTCCCTGAAGATTTGGCGATTCGATATACATCTATTCTTGATATCAGACTAATAGGATTACCTATGAGAGCTTTACTAGGGGAAGAACTTTTTCCAGATCCAGGTGCAGCAGTAATAGGTATTGCAACTCCACCAGCGGAAGAGATAGCTTCTACGCAAAGTAGTTTGACATATACACGTAGAGCATCTGGGGCTTTTATGGCTGATTCTACATAGCCAGTATTATGAACGCAAAAAACTTTGCTTACACGTTCTCGATTAAAATTTCTGATCCTGATAATTTCTGAAAGATATTTATCGATATAATTTTCGATCGATAAGTTCAATTGCCGATTTTCGATCTGTACATCGCTTTTTGTTTGAGGGATATCAGCAGAAATAACCGTTGGCGTAGCCTCTCCCTTGGAGAATCCTTGACAACCTGACAAGATAGCTGAACTTAATACTCCGACGATCGATCTATGATTTAATATTTTCATCAAAACTATCTACTTATTTCTAAGCTACAGCACTCGCTGCAAGCATAACATGTGACGATAGTAAAATCAAAAAGATTGAAAAGTACTCACCAACTCAGTTAAACTAGCGGAGGCGACGAATTGTTAGATCGGATCCACTGGTAACTCAATTCTAACGATCGCCAGTCGAATATAATTAGAGCATAAAATCCAATATCGTGACCCATCATCCATCCCAAATTATTGTTATCGGCGGTGGAGCAGCGGGATTTTTTGCCGCGATTACCTGTGCTCAAAGCAATCCTGATGCTCGTGTCACTCTTTTGGAAGCGGGCAAAACACCCCTAAGTAAAGTCAAAATTTCTGGCGGTGGGCGATGTAATGTAACTCATGCTTGTTTCGATCCGACCCAGTTGGTACAATACTATCCGCGTGGGGGTAAAGCATTGCGTGGAGCCTTCAGTCGCTTCCAACCCCAACATACGGTAGCCTGGTATGCAGAACATGGGGTACAGCTCAAAACAGAAGGCGATGGGCGGATGTTTCCGACGACGGATGACTCAGCAACGATCGTCGATTGTCTCTCTACTGCGGCTGCTGCGGCTGGAGTCAAAATTTGGACTAGTGCAGCCGTTGCCGATATTGCTCCCCAATTGCCATCGGGATGGAACATAACGCTCAAATCTGGCGAAATCCTCACCGCCGATCGAGTCTTGCTCGCTACGGGCAATAATCCTAGTGCATACAAATGGGCACAACAACTAGGTCATTCCATTTTACCCCCAGTCCCGTCCCTATTTACATTTAATATTCCCGATCCGCGCCTTGCCAATTTAGCAGGAGTCAGTGTCAAATCTGCCATCGTCAAACTCCCCACCACAGGCAAAACCCCCCTCACTCAAACAGGCGCACTACTAATCACCCACTGGGGTGTAAGTGGCCCAGCAATTCTCAAATTATCCGCCTGGGGAGCCAGATTACTATCAGAATCTCGATACAAAATTGCTCTAACTATTAACTGGTTGCCCGATTTTTCGATCGACAAACTCCGCGAACTAATTTTAGCAGTCAAATCTCAATTGCCCCAAAAAACGATCCAAAATAGTTGTCCGGTACCCATTCCCCATCGACTCTGGGAATCCCTGACTAGTTACGTCGGGATCCAACCTCACGATCGATGGGCAGGATTAGCCAATAAGACACTCGATCGACTGATCCAAGAACTAGCTAGAGGTGAATATCAGATTACCGGAAAAGGTGCCTTCAAAGAAGAATTCGTTACCTGTGGCGGCATCGATCTAAAATCTGTGAACTTCCAAACCATGGAAAGCAAACTCGCACCAGGGCTATATTTCGCTGGAGAAATCCTCGATATCGATGGCGTGACGGGGGGATTTAATTTTCAGAGCGCGTGGACGACTGGATATCTAGCCGGAGTAGCAATGAGTCAAAAATAAGTGTATAATTGGGACTAGCCTGGAGAGGTGTCCGAGTGGTTTATGGTGGCTGACTCGAAATCAGTTTTAGGGTTACACCTAACGGGGGTTCAAATCCTCTCCTCTCCGTATTTTCGACATCGCACTAGCCCGACTTTTCCCAAAAAGTTGGGTTTATTGCTGCACATTTTCTAATTTATATTACGAGACCGATCGAACCTATCCCCGAACCTTCTACACTAGCTAGACAATAGGTTTCTCTTCAGCTAGCCGATGATTATTACCATTACTGCGCTCAAGGGTGGTGTCGGCAAGACAACTACCTCAATCCACCTAGCAGCATACCTCCAACAACATGCGCCGACACTGCTCATCGATGCCGATCGCAATCGATCGGCATTAGTTTGGTCGCGAGAAGACAAATTACCATTTATGGTGGCTTCCCAGGCTGGCGCGACGGCGATCGTCGGCAAATACACCCACATTATCACCGATACCCAAGCTCGCCCAGAACAAGCCGAACTACAAGACTTCGTTGCTAGTAGCGATCTGCTAATTATTCCCACCACTCCCAACCATCTAGATCTTGACACCACCATCAAATCAACCGAATTATTAGAAACTTGGGGCGCGAAGTACAAAGTATTGCTAACTCAAGTAGATTCGCGCACCAAAACCGGACGGAATGCCAGAGCGATCCTTGAAGAAGCGAAATTGCCTCTATTCAGCACCGATATTCCCCTTCTAGTGGCCTTCGAGCGATCGTCTGGTCAGGGAGTAGTCGTGAATGATTGTAGCGACCCTCGCGCCCAATTTGGTTGGGCTAAGTATCAAGCTGTGGGAAAAGAAGTTTTAGCCGGATCGTATTGACTTCCGGCATGTGGGAATTTGAGTAGTCTATGGGCGGGGGCCATAACAGATCCGATCGTTCCACCAGATGTTGTTAATCCCTGGCTTTGAGCCATAGCTGGGGGTAATCCCGTAGGTACTACCCTGAGCATGTTCCATTGTAGTCGCGATCGAACTGTACAACCTGGTGAGGTTAAAACATCGAGGATCGCAATGTCCCCCAGGATCGAAGGTATCGAGGGCGAAGTGGGTTGTGATTTGGGGGTATTTCCCAGCGGCTAGAGCAGCGCGGAGATATAGAGCCTGAGCGCGATCGTATTGGTTGTCTGAGTAGGGTGGATTGGGGAAAGGGGCGATGTTATTATTTTTGGCATCGCAAGTATTTTGGTTACCGCCTGCGGAGCGTGCGCCGACTTGGATGATTTCGGTTGTGACACTCGATCGGATCCGATTGTTACGAATGTTGAAATAGTTGGTTAGTGTGCCGCAAGCAGTAGTGAGAGTATTTTTTCGATTTTCGCTGAAAAGAATCGCCGCACTTTCGCCATTGTTGAAGCGAGTACAAATCGATTCTACTGCCCAAGTTGCGGTAGTAAAAATGCGACCACTACTAGCAGTTAGTTTGGTTTGAGCGTCTTTTTGTTCTTTGGCAACTTCGCTAGGAGTCAGCCCTAGATTGGCAAGTGCCGTATCTAGAGCTTGGCTACGAGCATTATTATTGGTCGCGCTCCATACTTGTCGAAGTAAGCGTTCTCGATCGTCTCGAACTAGTATATCACCTGCTTTTTCAAATTCAGTAGTACTTGGACGGCGAAGTTCGTAAAAGTTGGGGCGAGCGATGACTGCATCATTATCCCTTGGCAGATAGTTATTGACACCCAAGCCTAATGGACCCCTACCTGCTTTCCGCTCTAGCTCTAATGAGCTGGAGGACATCAATACTGATGTATCGTGAAGGATAAAGCGTGGATCTGCTGGTGGGTTGAAAAGTAGGGCGGTAGGGATTTTTCGATGGCGAAGGTAGGCGGTGATTTTTGCTCTTTCTTCGAGGCTGAGGGATCTATTTGTATGGTTTGTAGGAAATTCGGGTGGGGGTGGGGTAGTAGGGGTAGGTGTGGGTGTAGGGGTTGGCGTGGGTGTGGGTGTAGGGGTTGGTGTGGGTGTTGGGGTAGGTGTGGGTGTTGGGATTGGTGTGGGTGCTGGTGTACTGAGTCCTGGGGATGTGATTTTCTGGGCGATTGTGTCGTTCGGGAGAGCTGCGGAACTCAAATCGATCGATACCACGGTAATAATTGCTACTAAAAACAATACTGAAAGTGGCAAAATTCGCTGAAAGAATAGTGGCAGTTTGGGCATAGAATCTTTAACTAACTAATTATGTCCTTACGAACTAATCTTAGTCGTTTTGGTTCCAGATTCGATTTAATTTTGGGGATAGGGGATAGGGGTACCCCTTCCTATCACCTACCCCCTATCCCCTATTCCCTATTCCCTATCCCCTACCCCCTATCCCCTATCCCCTACCCCCTATCCCCTAGACAGATACTAATTGACGATAATTTTGGAGAAATTTACCGATATCGGGATCTTTGGCGGCGAGGATGGCGAGGATGCCGATTTGTCCTTGAGATCGCATGACACCGAGTAGATCGGAGATAAATAATTGCACCCATTCGGCGGTAGCAACGCGACTGAGCCACAGAAAAGCATTGTATGCTCGATCGGCATCCCCAGCTCGAATCGTCAGCCCAATGGCCGTTGCATAGCGAGCAGAGGGTTCGGTGGGAAAGGCGATATTTGCGCCTGCACCTTCGAGAATGGGGGCCAAATCGGGTAAGATTCGGTATAGTTCGATAAATGCTTTGAATTCGGCATTTGCTAAAGTACCGATCGCCGGAGCCAGATCCAATCCAGCCTCGTGTAATGTGCTTGCCATCATCCATGAGCGTGGCGAACACCAAGCTGGTTGTTGAGGATCGATTTTGTGTAATAAACTAGGTCGAAAAGACAAGAAAGCGATAATTTGTTCGTGAATTTTATGGGTTAGAGCATAGGTTTTGAAACTCTCAAAGTCTGGCTCGACTTGGAGATGTAAAAAGCGGTTGGCTAAGGGTGCTGGCATATCAAATACCCCAGCGCGATCTTCTTTGCGGTTACCTGCTGCCCAAATAAACCAACCATCGGGAACAGTATAAGAACCCACTCGCCGATCCAAAATTAGTTGCTGTGCCATCCCCTGCATCGCTGGGGGAGCCATATTAATCTCATCTAAAAAGAGAATACCTTTGCCAGTTTGGGGGAGGAATTCAGGGGGGAACCATTTCGATCGACCTGCTTCGGCGACGGGCAATCCACGTAGATCGGTTGGAGCTAATTGACTGAGACGAAGATCGATAAATTGAAGTTGATGTTCGATCGCCAGTTGACTGACAATACTAGATTTACCAATTCCAGGCGCACCCCAAATCATTGTACTAATTTGGAGATTGTTGGTGATAATTCGATCGAGATATGATTTTAAATCTTCAGAGTTCATGGGTGGGGAGTGTGGGAGGATGGAAGAGAGTTACCAACTCAATAACTTACGCAATTCGCTTCGCATCTGAGTGGAAATATGCGGATGGCAGACAAAAGAGTCGTAAACCAATCGATCGATCTGGCTATCTGTGGTACGATCGGCTTGGATGCGGTGCCAGATTTGCTCGACAATCTCGATCGGTGTATTGGGATGACGGACGATCGCCAAGCGCAATCCAAACCAGTCGATTTGAGCTAGCTTGACTAATTGTGCCGAGTCGGTGGTGTTTTGTTTTGCTAGCCAGAGAGCTTCCGCCGCCGATCGATTGGGAGCCAGTGACATCTGAATTGCTAATTCTGGTGTGATCTGAGGATGAAGTGCTACCAACGTGGTGAAAAGTGCTTGAAAATCCGCGTGTTTGCCGTAAATGTGGAGAATTTTTTCCAGCACAAAGAGGGGCGTGTGAGGGTTTTCGGCGACGATTTGGGCGACACCGCAACCGATTTCGATCGCCTGGGCGAGTAGCTGTGGTGATGTATTTGGATGTGCGGCAACGGCGCGAATCAATTCTCGATCTTGATGACGAGATTTTCGGGCTAGGTTGGCGAGCAGATGGCTAGGAGTATTGTGATTGTAGGCTACTGCCAACCAGAGGCTATAATCCTGCTGATTGACGGCATATTCCATAAAAGCGATCGGTACTTGAGGACATTGGAGTAGACTGGTAAGGGTGCAAGCTGGAATTTCCCCAGCCAAATGCAGATACTCTAGTTGTAATAGTGAAAAAACTGGATTAGTTAAAACTGCTTCGGGAAAATCCATCCCCAATTGCCACAATAAATCTGTCGGTGTATTGGGATTATTCGCCACTAGTCGGCGTACTTGCCAATTTGAATGGCTGGCAAATTGGCGTAATATTTGGGGCTGGGTATTGGGGTTGCTCGCTGTCTGCGCTGCTTGGAGATCTGGCTCGATCTCAACTTGATGGTATGGTGACACGAATGAATTTGACAAATCTCCGATTGTGGTAGTCTCATTGGCTACGATCCGATCTAGAGTGACATCCATACTTAAATTTACTAATATCTGCTTACTCACTTATGGATCAGAGTACCCAGACATGAACCTGAAGTTGAACCTTCTCCATACTCCCAAATATGTCCAAAAATCAATATCGGCCAATTTATCTCGACCGACATGCTACTACGCCTGTAGATCCGCGTGTCTTGACGGCGATGTTGCCCTACTTTACCGAACATTTTGGCAATCCTACGAGTAATACACATCAGTATGGTTGGGCAGCAGCAGCCGCCGTTACTGAATCTAGATCGAGTCTTGCCATAGCTATTGGTGCTGCTCCTGAAGAAATCATCTTTACCAGTGGGGCGACTGAAGCCAATAATCTCGCCCTCAAAGGAGTGGCAGAAGCTTATTTTAGTCAGGGCAAACATATTATTACCCTCCAAACCGAACATAATGCCGTATTAGATCCCTGCAAATATCTTCAATCTTTGGGATTTACTGTCACTTATCTGCCAGTTGACTCCGATGGTTTAATCGATCTGGACAACCTAAAACAGGCAATTCGTCCCGATACGATCTTGGTCTCCATCATGGCGGCCAATAACGAAATTGGCGTTTTGCAACCCTTAGCAGAAATCGGTAAACTATGCAAAGAAAATGGCATATTATTTCATACTGATGCCGCTCAAGCGATCGGATATATGCCGATCGATGTCAATACATTAAACATCGATCTAATGTCCATGACCGCTCACAAAGTATATGGCCCCAAAGGTATCGGCGCACTATACGTTCGGCGCAAAAATCCCCGCGTCAAATTATCGCCTCAATTGCATGGTGGGGGCCACGAACGGGGAATGCGATCGGGTACGCTCTATCCACCCCAAATCGTCGGATTTGCCACAGCGGTAGAAATCGCCCTAGCCGAGCGTCAAGTGGAAGCAGCCAGATTGACCGAACTACGCGATCGTTTGTGGGCAAGGATTAGCGAGTTAGATGGAATTTATCTCAACGGTCATCCTACCCAAAGACTACCAGGAAATTTGAATATTAGCATCAAGGGAGTCAATGGAAATGCCCTAATCTTGGGTTTGCAGCCCATTGTCGCCCTGTCATCGGGAGCCGCCTGTAGTTCGACCAAAACAGAGCCATCTCACGTCTTACAGGCATTAGGGCGCGGTCAAATCGCTGATGCCGCCCTGAGATTTGGGATCGGCCGGATGAATACAATCGAGGAGATCGATCGAGTCGCTACAGCGACGATCTCCACAATTACCAGTTTACGGAAGTTGACTTTGAGATCGTGACCATTTGGTTGTATAATAAAATTAACTAGTAGCGATCGCCTGAAGAAGACCAGCTTAACTTGTCTTCCTAAGTTCTCAGCCATCATTCTGAGAGCAGGTCACCTACTCGATTGGTTTTTCGTATCACTGGATATACCACCAAATTTAGAGCTAATTGCTAGATCTAAATCTGATGAGGAAATATTCATCGCTCCAGACCAGGCGGCTCAAGCTAAAGATTCCGCAGTTTATTGAGTTGGAATCACTCGTAGACTTGCGATATTCTGAAGATTTACACCCGATCGACCCGAATTTGTTTGTGGACGGGTATTTGTAAACCCAACCACTACCTCTTGGCGACGCGCAAGCTTCGAGTTGCTAGGATGTGAGATTGAACCATCAGCATGAGATGGCAATCTTGCCAAAGTCAAACAGTCCAAGCCCACATTTGGGATTAACTGTTCGATTTATAAGGATTGCTAGTCGATGCCGACGATCGATCGTTACGTCATATCCTCGCTAGTCTACTACCAACATCGATCGAGCAACATATCGAGAACTACGCATCAGATTCTGAGTATAGGTAACTTTTTGCCCAGCCTGATGTCAACCTGGTAGCGATCGATTGAGTCTTTCTTTGAGCGGTAGTAGTTCCAATCATGAGTAACAGTTCGGGGCGATTTCGATCGTAGATCCAGTCAGAAACTAGCTCCATGCTCATTGGCGTAAACCTGTTGGGATTGCGTCAGTAGATTTTAAGTTACGTAATACCAGTAACGCTCGGCACCTGTCGATTCTCAGTGACCGGACGTGCTGCTAATTTTCGAGGAAATTGAATGCCAAAGCAAATAATTATTGCGGAGCAACATCGCATTGGGGCCGTATTTGGGGAAGACCAAATTCAAGAATTGGTAGTAGCGACGGGACAACATCAAGTCAGTGACATATATCTTGGTATTGTCGAAAATGTGCTGCCAGGAATTGACGCGGCTTTTATCAACATCGGCGATCCAGCTCGCAATGGATTTATCCACGTCAGCGATTTAGGCCCACTCAGACTCAAACGCAGTTCCGGCTCCATCACCGAACTCGTCGCACCACAGCAAAAAGTGCTGGTGCAAATCATGAAAGAGCCAACCGGAAACAAAGGCCCAAGATTGACAGGGAACGTCAGTCTCCCCGGTCGTTATGTGGTGTTGATTCCGTTTGGGAAAGGTGTAAATCTGTCCCGCCGGATTCGCTCCGAGGGCGAACGCAATCGACTTAGAGCCTTAGCGGTGCTCTCCAAACCTGCGGGAATGGGGTTGCTCGTACGCACCGAAGCTGAAGGCAAAACAGAGGATGCCATCCTCGAAGATCTGGAAATGCTCCAGAAACAGTGGGAAGTCGTCCAACAGGATGCCAATTCTACCCGCGCTCCAGCTCTGCTCAATCGCGATGACGACTTTATCCAGAAAGTCTTGCGGGATATGTACGCAGATGATGTGAACCGAATTGTCGTAGACTCAGAGCAAGGACTCAAACGAGTCAAACAGACACTCATGGGTTGGGATGAGGGTCAGTTACCGCAGGGAGTACCGATCGACAGACATCGCGAACGCCAGCCAATTCTGGAATATTTTCGGATCGATGCCGCCATTCGAGAAGCTCTCAAACCCAGAGTAGACTTACCTTCGGGCGGATATATTATCATCGAGCCGACTGAAGCTCTGACCGTAATTGATGTCAACTCTGGCTCATTCACGCGATCGAATACATCTCGCGAAACCGTATTGTGGACGAATTGCGAAGCAGCTACCGAGATCGCTAGACAGCTCCGGTTGCGAAATATTGCTGGAGTGATCATCATCGATTTTATCGATATGGACTACCGCAAAGATCAATTGCAAGTTCTCGAACATTTTAATAAACAACTGCGGGTAGATAAAGCCCATCCTCAAATTGCTCAGTTGTCCGAATTGGGACTAGTCGAACTGACGCGCAAACGCCAAGGGCAAAATATCTACGAGTTATTTGGGGAAACCTGCGCTACTTGTGGCGGATTAGGACATTTGGCTCACGTTCCAGGACAAGCGATCTATGGAGCTAGTGGTGAAGCGATCGCTGTTTCTCTAGTTTCTACCACCCCCCAACGAGAGCACCGTTCCCGCACCCATGCTGATGGTACCGCCGAACGACGTAGTTTATCTCGATCGACAACTCCTCGGCGGACCGATCGTAATGTCGTCGAATCTCGCCAGCCAGCAGCAGAAATCTGGGACAGCTTTGACGCTCAAGGTGTAGAAAATGATGAGAAATTCGATCTTGTCAATCACCCCAGCTACCAAGAACAAAATGGAACTAATAAAAAACGTCGCCGCCGACTCGGAAGAACAGAGCGAGACGAAGTAGTTCGCAACGTCCCCCGCCCAACCCCACCAGGGGAAGTAGTAGCGCGACCATCGCGTGCAGTACCCCCCCCAGAACCACGGAATCTCAATCGCGAACCCGCACTACCAAATATTAGTGCGACAGTTCGCCCCATCCCTGCGGCAAGTATCAACGACGCGATGCGACCGGATTTGGGCCGAAATTTTGTGCCGACACAAATCGAAGCATATGTCCCCGAACCTGTAGTTGTCAGCTTCGATCCGCCGCCGGAGGTAGAAGAGCAGCCACCCAAACCCCAACGAGTCAAACCTACTCGCCCGACGATCGAACCCCCAGAAATTGTGGCGGTAGAGATGTCCGATCTAGAAAAAGAAACCTATGCTTGGATGGGTGTTTCACCACTAGTAAAATTGGGACGGGAATTGAAAAATCCGAAAACTGCGATCGTCAGTGTCGTACCATTAGGTAGCCTACCGCCAGAAGAACTACTTCCGCCCGTAGAAAAAATCGCCGCAGTGGAAATAGTCGCTGTAGCATCTGATCCAGAAGTAACTTTGGCAACAGAGCAAATCGAACTACCGATCGAAATCGCCCCAACCGATCTCGCGCCGCCAGTTTCTGCTGAAGTCTTGATTTCAGTAGTGACTGAAGATGTGGCAAGTGTCGAGGTAGCGGAGACTGTAGCAGAAATATCTATTTCTGAGGAGGAATCCGACGAACTCGCTGCCAATCGTCGTCGCAAGCGTCGTTCTTCCGCAGTTGTAGATTAATCGTTGGATTTACCCACGAGAACACCCTTGGGTAGGGGCAATTCATGAATTGCCTCTACCCCTCACCCCCCAATACGGTTCGGTTAATAAATTATCGATCGTAATATTAGTCCGCGTAGGTGGACTTTGCATCACTAGCCGCGACTTCAGTCGCTGGTTAACTGAACCGTATTGCCTCACCCCCCACTCCCCACCCCTGACCCCTCACCCCTCACCCCTCACCCACGAATTTGACTGTGCCGAAGATCTCATCGCTGGTGTCGATGAGGTGGGGAGGGGTGCCTTATTTGGGGTGGTGGTTGCAGCGGCGGTAATTTTGCCAAAGGTGATGCTGTTGGAGCTAGGCGATTTGGGTGTAAAAGATAGCAAAAAGCTTTCACCGTCTCGACGAGAACAGTTAGCACCTCAAATTGAGGCCGTAGCGATCGAATTTCAGATCGGAGTTGCGACTGTGGCAGAAATCGATGAGTTGAATATCTTACAAGCCAGTCTATTGGCGATGAAACGATCGATCTTGGGATTGACAATTGCACCGGAATTGTGTCTAATTGATGGCAATCGACAGGTGCCTGATTTGGCGATTCCCCAACAAACTTTAGTTAAGGGCGAAGATCGATCGATTTCGATCGCTGCTGCGAGTATTTTAGCGAAAGTTTGGCGCGATCGATTGATGACCGAACTGGCAGATGTTTACCCGCTTTACGATTTAGCGCAAAATAAGGGTTATGGTACCGCCAAACATTTAATGGCGATCGAAAAGTCGGGCATCTGTATCGAGCACCGACGCTCTTTCGCCCCTATAAAGTCAGCAGCGGATTGTGTCATCACCACCCCCAACTACCAGGAGTACCTTTAAATGGCCCCACAATATTTGAGGTAATCCAACCACCGTAGAATTCGCCTGGTTGGGGTGTGACGATTTCGCCCTCCACATAGCAAGCATCCATCGATTGAGCGTAGAAGGCGAGGTAATTGGTAATTGGCTGAAATTTTTCCGTTGGCGTGGGATAAGCCCAGGCTACATTTTCGAGCCGTCGTTCGCCTACTATGAGGTGATAGTAGAGCGCGGTGCCCTTCCACTCACAGAAGGAACCGCGCTCAGTCACCTGCAAATACTGCATCTGAATATCTGCGGGGGGTAAATAATAAACGGGTGGATGACTGGTTTCGAGCACGCGATAACCAGCAGTTGTATCGACGATATTTTGACCGTTAAAGACGATCTGAATCCGTTGAGGAACTTTTTCTAGGCGCGGGGGTCGAGGATAGTCCCAGACCGATTCTTGACCCGATTGCGGTGGGATACGTTGGGGCGGCATATGGTTAAATTAATTGAGAATTGACACTTCGACTTCGCAATGCCTTTGGCAAGGCTAACGCCAACAGTGCGAGAAATTGAGAATTGAGAATTGCATTTACAGACGCGGGTTCCCCTGCCTTTAAAAATGCATCAAGCAGAACCCCTGCTGCTCTTTGTTAATCGAGATCTGTGAGCAGGGAGCCGAAGGATGAGTCTTCTGGACTGACTCTAACACAACTGCACCAATGAACTAAGTCGAGGTTGAATTTACGGGCGAGTTGTTGGAGTCGCTCGATCGATTGGGCAGTTGGTGATACATTAAAGTCTTGACCGATCGCGATTACTTGGACTTTGTTATTTGGGGCGACTCCGTAGATGGAGAAATCATCGTTTAATTGAAATGAATAACCATCAGAAATCGGTGACTGGAAACCATGATAAGTTATGCCTGTGGATTTGGTGGAAACTTTGAGGATGCTGGCGAGATGTGTTAAGGCGATGTTACCTGCGATCGGTATTACTGGTTTGGTTCTGATATACATTTCTCGCCAACCGAATTCGGCGGTGGCGGTTTGATGTATCAGTCGAATCTTGGCGATCTCTGCATCAACTTTATCAGCAAGTTTGTGCGAAATAAATTCAAATTGCCGCCAATCATCTTCAGCAATCTTGAGTTCTTGACCTGAGAGCGATTTATTGTTTACACCTGGAACAACTTCACATATTGATGGTAAACTATAGAGGATATTTTGGGGTTCGATCTGGCTGAGTCGATCGATCCACAAGGTCAAAGTTTTGGATTTTGTATATTGGGCGCGAGTTTTTGGCCGCGCATTATTGACATGCCAATCTACACCACTTAGGTTAATAGTTGTGTCTCGCTCAAATGAGTCTGGTAAATTATTTGCGGGGATGTGGGTAACACCGATCGAGTTGCCATTACTATCGTCAATGAATGTGACTTTGATATCCAAACTGAATGATGTCATGTGGCAGGAGTCAGGGGTCAGGGATCGGGTTTCACCCCATAACTGGTGTTTTTAACACAGTAGGAATGGCTGTCAAAATTTGCTCGACAACATCTTCAGGCGGGAGATTTTTGGCGATCGAAATATGGATGTCGGCGGCGGCATATCGATCGCGACGTTCAGCCCCAATTCGTTGTAATTTGGTATAAAGATCCTCAGGTGAATCTAATAATGGTCGAGTAGTATCACCTTGCAATCGATCTACCAAAACATCCACAGTGGGATCTAGCCAAATTACTAGCCCCTGATGGAGATGATGCCAGTTTTTACGTTCGATCGGAATACCGCCACCTGTAGCGACAACTAGGCGAGTGTACGCGGATATTTCGGCAAGTACTTGAGTTTCGACATCCCGAAATTCTGCCTCACCAGCAGTCTCAAAAATCTCGGCGACACTTTGCTTGAGCAACTGTTCGATCGTCGTATCAGTATCAATGAAACCATAGCCCAAACGTTCGGCAAGTAGTTTCCCCACCGTACTCTTGCCCGAACCCATCATCCCGATCGGATAGATATTGATGCCTTGTAAATCAAACGTCATGCGATCTATTTCTTGGTAGGATCTACTAATTCCAATTCCGAAAGGCGGAATGTGACCATCTTATCCCAGTTACCACCCTCAAAAATCACCGCAGCTTTTCCATCAGTGACTCGTTGAACGAATCCTTGAAAACCAAAATAGATATCATTAACGTTTTTGACGCGAATTATCGAACCAGGTAAAATCATCATCTCATCCCACTCAATCTATTGACTAAACTCCAGTGTAACTCAACTTTGACTCTACTCTAACAAATTCCTCCGTACAACCTCTGCATACCAACGATCGGTACTAGAAGCCGCAACATATTCGAGAGATCGATCGTCGAGAAGACTATATTGAGAGAAAGAGGAGGATCGAGCTGTGCCTAAATTACAATTGACATTAGCATTGGTAGCCATGTTGCTATTACCTGTAAGTAGCTTGGCAGCTACTCCGATGCTAGAAGGGGAAGTCGTCTTATCGCGAGTCAAACTTGGTGAGTGTTTGGCGGATGTCAAAGAAGTGACAGCCTGGGATGAGGCGCAAACAAAGACAGCAGCACGTCGAGTTTGTGAGGTACGCCAAAAACAACTCCAGCAAAAACAGCGATTTGTTAAGGCATTGGATAAGTTGAAAACACAGTATCAAGGATATCCAAATCACGGCTTAGAGCAACATGTCCCCAAGGCTACCAACGACAGTTGGTCGATCGTCAAAAGTTGTATTGATTTCAAACAAGGATTCATTTATCCCCATAATATTGGAACTCTGACCGTTCCGGCAACTATCCATCAGGAGTGTTATCAGATGGGTGCCGAATTGGTAGAAGCAGAAATCAAACGGTTTGGGAATTAATTGAGAATTGAGAATTGAGTTGTTAGGGTGAGGGCAATTCATGCATTCCCCTGGGGGCAGATTATTGCAATTTCAAGAATTTTTCCAAGGCTGCAACCATTGTGGGTGGCCAACGGCGGGTATTTTTGACCCAATCTAGATCTCGATAACGACTGTCTAAACCAATTACAGAAACCCAATTACTTTCAGCTTCTCCTTGTTCGCCATTTTGCCATAAAGCCGCACTCAAAGCGGCACGAGGATCGGGAAAATCGCGATATTTCCGCACGATATTTTTCAATGTTCGCACGGCTTCGGATGTTTGTCCGGTTTGATATAAGGCTAGGGCATAATTCGCGCGAGCGAAGGCAAAGTTGGGAGCGATTTCTGAGGCTTTGAGATAATTGGAAATCGCCAAGTCCCAATCACCTAAACCGCCATATGCATTACCCAAATTATTGTAAGCCATCGCATCTTTGGGGTCTAAGGTGAGGATATACTGATAGTCGGCGATCGCTTCAGACCATTTGCCCAAACCTTCCAAAGCTGTGCCCCGATTGAGATAAGCATCAGGACGATCGGGTAATATTTCGATCGAGCGATTGAAATCGGCGATCGCCAGATCTAGTTTATTCTGACTGACACGAGAATTACCCCGATTGCTCCAAATTGCTGGATTCTGCGGAAAAAGGTCGAGTAACTCAGTCCAATACCCTTCCGCCGCTGCAAAGTTCCCCTCATTGGTCGCTGTAAAGGCTTTTGTCCGCAGTCGATCGCCCAATTCCAACTGGACATCAGTTACCTCGATCGAAGCTGTCTGCGCCCATCCTGGGGCAACTGGAGTCAATACCAATAGTGCGATCGCCAACATACCTACCAAGCAACGCCAGATCATAATTTTCTTACCCATATTCGCCTTCTAACCTTAGAATAATTAACAAAAATTATCAATGGGATAGGGGATAGGGGATAGGGGATAGGGGAT
>JANMEL010000237.1:0-30619 GCA_031376885.1 Chamaesiphon sp. OTE_70b_metabat_96
CCCCCCCCCCATCCCCCCCACACCCCGCCCCTCCCCCCATGCTAACCAAGTTCCGAGCCTTATCTAGGGAGGTAGTCCCCGTCCATGTATGTGGCAATGTCTCGATCGATCCGAGTGCGGCGATCGCGCCTGGAGTATTAATCCAAGCCGATCCGAGTAGTCAGGTAACGATCGGGGCTGGAGTCTGTATAGGGGCTGGGACGATCGTTCAGGCATATGGTGGAGATATTGACATTGGGGAGGGGGTATGCATTGGTAGAAGGGTGCTAATCGTGGGGAGTGGATCGATCGAGCGAAATGCTTGTATTGGCGCAGGAACGACGGCGATCGATCCGCAGATTGTCGCAGGTGCGGCGATTCCCCCTGACACATTACTCGGCGATCTATCTCGCGCTGATGCGACGGTGGTTGAGCCAGATGAGCCACCACCACAGCCAACGGTAGCGGATGTTTCACCGCCTGAAGATGCTTGGGATACCAGCGATGCCTGGGATACTTCAGGCGCAAAGACAGAGGTCGAGGAAATTCCCCCTCAGCCCCAACCAAGCGAAGAACAGCGCGCAAAACAGACGACAACAACATTTGAGATCGAGCAAATTACGGTCAAATCCGTTTCTGGACGCGCCAACTTCGATCGACTCAAACGCCAACTTTTCCCCAATGGTTGAATTAATGACGACAACAGCACCACCAAAACTAAACTCAACCAAAATTACGATCGTGTTGAACGGTAAGGGTGGTGTGGGGAAAACGACAACGGCAGTCAATCTCGCCGCCCTGTTTGCCGAGCACCATCGGGTGTTATTAGTCGATGCCGATCCTCAAGGGTCGGCTAGTTGGTGGGTGAAGCAGTCCGAAGGTCGAGATTTGGGCTTTGAGACTAAAGTACTGACCAATTTTACCGGAGTAAACCGCCAACAGTGGGCAGATTATGACATCGTAGTTGTCGATATGCCGCCAGCACTAGATTCAGTTGCACTAGCGGCGATTATGCCGATCGCGGACTACTTGGTATTACCGACTCCCCCCGCGCCAATGGATCTCGCCGCCTTGATTCGCACAGTCAGACAGGTAGTAATACCTTCCCAGATTGCCCATCGCGTGCTGCTGACGAAGGTGAATTCCCGTGGACTCAGAGAAGCTCAAGAAGCGCAACAAACCCTATTGCAGTGTCAAATTCCGGTTTATTATACAGTAATTCGGAATTTGAAAATTCACGAACGAGCAGCGATGGCAGGTTTACCCATCAGTCAGTACAAAGGTCAAGCAGCCGCACCAGCCGCCGCCGACTACCGCTGTGTTGTCAATGAAATCTGGACAGATTGGAGCCAAATATGACGATCAGAAAAAAACGACCATCAGCATCCGATGTGTTGCGCCAAGAAATGCAGCAGCCATTAGTCATTCCTCCACGGGATGACAGCACCGCACCCCAACCTATTATTCCTACACCTATAACAACTGATATGAACCCACCTACTAATGATGACTCAGCGGCGATTGCCCAACTCAAAGCTGAATGGGAAAAAGAGTCCAAACTTCAGCAACAAAAGCTCGAAGCAATGACCAAACAATATGAAGATGCCAAAAATACCAGCCTGGAATTAGCCAAACAAGGGCAAGCAGCAGCCAAAGGCAAAACCGCAGCACCCACAGCCGCCATCGTCAAAAAAGATCCAGTTTACGCATCCCTCACCGCTCGCCCGACTCAATCCCGCGAAGAAACAGCTCGCCGTCGCGCCAACACTGATATTGGTTGGTTGGACTAATTTGGGTGGCTAGTGACGATAGCCCCAAACTGAACACTTATCGCTCGTCTCGTCGCCGATATTGTGACATGTTGCCACTACGCGACTAGACGACTCAAGGAGGATATTTTTAAATGGCTGATTCTCGAAGTTCTAGACAGGCTGTCGGCGCGATCGAAACCGACGGATTCCCCCCTGTTTTAGCCGCTGCTGATGCGATGGTCAAAGCTGGGCGCGTCACCTTGGTTTACTATGGTTTAGCCGAACGCGCCGAGTTTATCGTCGCCGTGCGTGGCAACGTATCCGAAGTCCAAGCTGCTGTTGCGGCGGGAGTACTAGCTGGTGAAACCGCCAAAAAAGGTTCGGTACTCAGTCACTACATCGTCCCCAATCCCACGGCAAATGTGGAAAGCGTGTTACCGATCCAGTATACTGCGGCATCACAAGAGTTTTGGGTTTAGATCGCTAATTTATTAATATTTAGGAGTATATTTTCAATGGCTGATTCGATGAGTTCTCAACAGGCGGTTGGTTCGATCGAAACCAAAGGGTTTCCCGCTGTCTTGGCTGCTTCTGATGCCATGCTCAAAGCTGGACGTGTCACCTTAGTGGGTTATCTTCGCGCTGGGAGTGCCAGATTTACAGTTAATGTGCGTGGAGACGTTTCGGAAGTCAAGCAGGCGATGGCGGCGGGTATTGACGTAGTTGAGAAGGTCTATGGCGGCACATTAGAATCTTGGGTGATTATTCCTCGTCCCCATCCCAACGTTGAGCGAATTTTGCCAATTGGTTATACTGTAGATGTCCAAGAATTCCGCGACCAAGTTGAAGGTAGGGTTAATTAATTAATAATTAATAATTAATAATTAATAATTCTCAATTCCTTGCACTGAGCGGCTTGTACTGAGCGAAGCCGTTGGCGTAGCCTCTCCCTTGGAGATAGTAAGCCGTTCGCGTTCGCAAAGCGTTTGCCTCCGCAAAAGCGTCTGCCTCCGTAGAAGTGTCAATTCTCAATTCTCAATTACTAACTCCCATGTTTGATATTCATGCTGAAAGCGCAATCGGGTTAATATCCACTCGTAGCTTTCCGGCGATGGTGGGAACGGCGGATATGATGGTCAAATCTGCGGCCGTTTCACTGGTTGGGTATGAAAAAACTGGGGGTGGTTATTGTACGGCGGTGATTCGAGGTCGATTTGCTGAGGTACGATTGGCTGTAGCCGCAGGTGCCGAAGTCGCCGCTCAGATGGATGAATTGATCTATCAGTCAGTAATTCCCCGTCCTTTAGCCAATCTCGATGCCGTATTGCCGATTAGTGCTCGACTTTTGGCACAAGTAAACGGCAAAAGTAGACTCAGCAATCTGGCAATTGGGCTACTAGAAACCTGTGGATTTCCGCCGATGGTGGGGGCAATGGATGCCATGCTCAAAACCGCCGATATCCATGTTTCTGGGTATGAAAAAACTGGCTCTGGCTTTTGTACCGCAATTATTCGCGGGAATGTCTCGAATGTGACTTTCGCCCTCGATGCGGGGATGTCAGCAGCAGAAAGTATCGGCGAATTGCGATCGATCATGGTAGTACCTCGCCCATTAGAAGATTTGGAACTCACCTTACCAACGGCTAGTTGTTGGCTTGAGCAACCTCTAGCAATGCCAGTACAACAACCTTTAGTCTTACCATTAAGATTGCCACAAGTAGTCAATCTCCCCATCGTAGAAGTGGAAGTACTCGAACCTGATACAGTACCATTAGAACTAAATTCATCGATCGATCGAGATTCATCGATGTCGTAGGGGTTGGGTAGCCTGGGATCGATCGATCGTTATCTCGGCAAGCCTAGTTCAGAAGTACCATAAAACTCGAAATCCCCCTTTTCGAGGGTTTATACAAAAAACCCCAGATTCAGAGTGCAGAAAATATAGCTATGGGTTAGGATTTCGCACGATTGATGGACACCCTAGTCTAATCGCTGAAATCTTTTGCTAGTAACGGTTTGAAATGTACTTTTACCCTTTTGGCGCGTTGGGCTATTTTAGCCAAAATTGAAACCGATTAAGGCAATTGTGTGATAGATTTTGATCATCTTCTAATTTTGTTAGACTTGGCAAAAAATTTAATTTAGCATGAAAGACAACCTTTCCGAGCTTCCCAATAGTAGGCTGCTTCAGCCCCAGAGTGGGGGATCTGAACTAACTTTACCAAGTAGTGGTTTCTATGAACCTCGGCAAAACGAGGAAATGAGTCTGGGGCTGATCCTGGCTAGCTTACGCAGATACTGGTATGTCAGTATTGTAGTGAGCACCTTGATGATGGCGGGAATTGTCTATAAAACTCAAAAAGAACCTCGCATCTATAAATCAGGAATTCAGATCGCGATCGAATTAAAGGAAACTGCAAGTTTGGCAGATAAAATAGCTGCAAGTACTGGCGGTAGTAATGGGGGTGTATCTGACGATCGAACGACGACGATTGAAACACTCATTCAGATCTTAAAAAGTAAAACACTCATTCAAAAAGCTGTCGATAGTATTCCCAGTCGAGAACTAAAACCATCCGCCGACCGAGTTTTAAGTGGGATCGTTATCCAGTCAGGACAAGATAGTAACATTCTAACAATTAATTATACTGACACATCTCCCCAGCGGATAGTGGCCATCCTAAATGCCCTAAGTACAACATATATTGATTACAGTATTAAAACTAAAAAAGCTCGCACTGATAACTCGATCCTTTTCGTTGAGTCACAATTACCCCCGTCGCGCCAACGGCTAGAAATATCATCAAAGCAGTTAGAACAATTTCGACAAAAATACAAATTTTCCGATCCTCAGACTTCTGCCGTATCTTTAGCAACCTATCGCCAAGAAATTGCCAGCAAATTAAATGAGATTAGAGTTCAATACAATCAAACTCAACAACAATCGAAAGAACTGAAAGAACAATTAAATACAGTTGGGTTGAAATCTGAGAATGTTTTAAGCACGACAATGTTAACTCAAGATAGTGCCTATCAAGAATTATTCAAGAAATTAAATGAACTTGAATTAGCTTATAGTCAGGAAAAAATACGATTCACTGATGATAATCCGCTGGTAATTAGTGCGAAAGAAAAACGTGATGAAGTTTTATTGCTGTTGAAAAATCGGGCGCAGCAGATGCTGAAGCGAGATGTGCCAGTGGACGAACTCACTAATGGGGGAATTGCTAATTTCAGTAATAATTTAGCTCAGAATTTAGCCAACAAACAAGCTGAAGTTGAGACTAGTTTGGTTTCCCAAACAGCACAGTATCAAAGTTTGAAAAAGGTTTATGAACGGGTAGAGAAAGAGATCTCGCAATTACCTGCTTTGCAAAAAGAATATACTGAGTTGCAACGGCAATACACGATTGAGTCCCAGGAATTGACAGCCTTTCTGCAAAAGTTACAAGAATTGAAAATTGCAGGTGCCGAGCAGGTGATTCCTTGGAAGTTGATAGATCCTCCAGAGTTCCCCCGTTCGCCGATTTCGCCTGACGTGCCGAGACAATTGGGCTTGGGTGCATTGGCGAGTTTATTGGTTGGGGTAATTGTGGCAGTTGCTTTAAATAAACTCGACAATCGGATCGAAGATCCAAATACTGTTAAATCCATGACGGGGATGCCGATCTTGAGCTTAATTCCCTACGTGGATCGCTTGGATGCAGAAAACTCGAAGCACAGCGGAAATTTTATCTTCAAACGAGATAGATTCAAACATAAGACCAAGCACGATAATACTTCCTATCGGAGCTTTGTGGAGGCGATCCGAACACTTGCGGTGGGAATTGGTGTTACCAGCGATCTAGAAGAGAACCAAATCGGCAAAGTGATTGGATTTACTTCAGCACTACCAAAAGAAGGTAAATCAACCATTAGCTTTTATACTGCGATTACCCTAGCCGAACTAGGCTACCGCGTCTTGCTTGTGGATGTAGATCTGCATAAATCAACCATTGTCAAACTATGTCATGGTTCAGAACTCTTTCAATCGGTAGATTTATCCAGTGGTGCCGGATTGAGTGATTTACTCTTACATGGGGGTAAATATGAAGATTTAATTAAAAAGTGCCCGCAATTACAATTGGAGGTACTATTTTCTGGCCCCCAATCAGTCAACTCAATCTCGCTCCTCAATTCCGCCCGATTCAAGCGATTAATCGCCCAGTGGAAGACAGAATATGATTATGTTATTTTTGATACGCCACCAATTGTGGGCGTGAGTGATACCCGCTTGATCGGCACTCTCGTCGATGGGTTAATTTATGTTGTTAGTTTGAATGTTGCTCAAGTTCAGACCATCAATCGTGCTGTAGACATCATTTCATCAATTCAAACTCCAGTTTTAGGCTTGGCAGTTAATCGAGTGGAGAATAAATATTCTGGATACAGCAAGTATTATGAATACTACCATAGCAAGTTTGATAATTTACCAGAACAATCAACAGCGAGTAAAATACTTGAGGGTCAGCAACAGGAGATAGAACTTTAAATTAATTAATTAATAATTAATAATTAATAATTAATAATTAATAATTAATAATTGGGTTTTTAGGATGGGGATTTAGCGGATTTATTTTTCTCCTGACGGAGAGGCTACGCGACCGAATCGTCACAATGGGTGCTTGTCTTATTGGAAATAAGTATTTCTGCGTAAGCAAATACTGGACATTAGTGCTATACTACCCGTAAGAACTTCGGTTCGTTGCCAAAATTCAACACAACTCTCATTTTGGAGTGGGCTTTGACGATCGCTTTAGATCTCAGTCTCTCCTTCGCAACCTTCAGTTTACTGTCAGTAGTTTCAGAAAAGGAGGCCGGAGTGCAGGATTCGTATGTCAAAAAGAAAAAGTCAAGGTCTAAACGTCGCAGTATCTATTGTCCGATCCATAATTGTTATTTAGATAGCGTGAGTCGGAAATATGGTCTCTTTGCCGCAGAACCCAGTCAGTTACAATCACGGGGGATGAGGCTGGCTACAGCCCAGATGGTGATTAATACTCACACGACGGTTTCGCTTCAGGGGGAATGGCTAGAGGCTTTTTGGTGCGATAGTTGCCAAACTACCACTTGGTATCATGTTCGCAATACTGACAATCGAGTTTATGAAGTATCGCTGGCATCGGATGAACTGTGGCAGTCTGTGGGTGGTGTGATTCACCCTAATGGCAATCCCTCGGTAGGAGAATTTACTCGCATGTCAGCTAAGATGACAGGATATCAGGGCTTAAAGGCGTTTAACACGATTTGTTGATTTTGAAAGATTAAGAACCGAATTGGAATTAGCTAATGGCTCTCCTTTGCTTACGGTGATAAGCTTTGCTTCTTTGAATGATTGGAGCGGAAGTCAAATAGATAAAAATTAGTGTTCTCGGAAATGTTGCCGTGGCAGTTTTTTTCCAATTCTTTGCCTAAATGTAGCAATAGTTGGCCAGGATTTTCGCTGTCGTTGGTGTTGGTGGTGCTGTTGTTAAACGGGGATTGGTTATTTTCGTAAAATGGAACGGACTTTTGCTGATGTGATTTGAGTTAAACTAAAGCTAGTTGATTTCCAAAGGGTCGATCGAGATGTACCAAGTTAATCCACCACTCTCGCCACGAGAAACATTGCCGACGATGTACGATCTGCCCAGTGAAGATATGGAGGAGTGCGGTGTGCCGGATGAGTTTCATAATTTTCAGCCCGAATTGCTACGCCTTACTTTTCGTCCGCCCAACTATTCTAATGAAGAGTTATTTACAGGTAGCGATCTAAATCTTTATTACGACTCTCGCCATCCTAATTGGTACAAAAGACCAGACTGGTTTGGGGTGTTGGGTGTATCCAGGCTATATCAAGAAAGAGATTTGCGGTTGAGCTATGTGGTTTGGCAAGAGGGAGTGAATCCATTTGTGGCAGTTGAGTTAATTTCTCCTGGCACTGAGTTAGAAGATTTAGGGAAGACTTTGCGGGAAGTGAATCAGCCACCAACGAAATGGCAGGTATATGAGCAAATATTGCGGATTCCTTACTATTTTGTGTTTAATCGGTATACGGATGAGTTGCAGGCATTTGGGTTAGTTACCGATCGATATCAGCCTTTGACGATCGAATCACAAGGTGTATGGCTAGAGGGAGCGCAGCTTGGTTTGGGGCTGTGGCGAGGAGTCCTTCAGGGGATCTATCGTGGCTGCGGTGGTTCGATCGAGATGGCAATTGGATTTTAACTCCAGAGGAGCAGGAGGCTCAACGGGCACAGCAAGCGACTCAACGAGCGGAGCAAGCGACTCAACAAGCGGAGCAAGCGATTCAACAAGCGGAAAGAGAAAGGCAACGGGCAGATTTAGCCGAGTTGGAATTAGCTAATTTGAAGCGGTTGTTACTCGATCGAGGTATCGATCTGATTGAGTAGGTATTCTGGTCGGAAATGTTATTAAAAAGACATTAAAAAGACATTAAATAGCAGTGTTTACCACATGCATTTAAGGCAATAAAAATAAGATAAATTTATGACGATCGAACAAATCATTCAAGCAAAAATTGGCATTTTACCAGAGAGTAAGCAAGCAGAAGTTTTGATTTTTTTGAACTCTTTAATCGAAAATCAGACCGAAATTGATGCTCGACAAGAGAATACAGAGTGGTCACAGTTTTCCTTGGAGCAAGCAATGCAAGGATTGGAAGACGATCTATTACCCGAATATACCGAACAAGATTTGAAGAAAAAATGGTAGTCAAGAAACCTGGACAAGTTGTACTGTTTAAATTTCCTCAAACAAACTTAGTCACTGGCAAGCTACGTCCGGCTCTTTTGATTAAGCAGATCGATAGTGGATATAGTGACTGGTTGACTTGTATGATTTCTAGTAAAACAGGACAAGAAGTTATCGATCTTGACGATATTATCGAAATAACAGATGATGACTTTATTCAAAGTGGTCTGAAGTCATCAAGTGTTTTCAGAGTGACTCGGTTGGCAGTTATTTCAGATGCCCTACCGATTGGTGAGATTGGTGAAATATCGAAAGAACGATTAGCTAAGATTAAGAAAAATTTAGCACGTTGGATCGAGAACTAAGGTGATTCCCGATAATAAAGATACACCTAATTTTGGTTTCGGCTCCGCTCAACCATAACTAAGTACTGAGGACAACTTTATGACGATCGAACAAATTATCCAAGCAAAAATTGGCATCTTGCCAGAGCAGAATCAAGCATAGGAATTGTTTCCCTACAAGATCGGTTAAGTTCTTTATTAGGTCAGGTAGTCGATCTACGAACGGCAGGGGATTTAAGCCGTTATTTTCGGGATGAGGTTTTACAGGAAATGAAAGTTATTTATGTGCAAAATTGACGACCGAACTCGTTTGTTACATATAAAAGATGGTGCAACAAGTGCGATCGCTTTTATGGATGGCAAAACTAGAGAGGAACTGGATCGAGATCGAATGTTATCTTTTGCAGTGGTTCGGTGCTTAGAAATCATTGGAGAGGCTGCAAATCGGGTTTCTGATGAGGTTCAGCAAAAATATCCGTTGATTCCTTGGCGAGAAGTGGTGGGGATGAGAAATCGGATCTAGTATTGAGATCGGTCAAATAGATAAAAAAAATTATGAATGCACGACCTACTGACACTAGACCAGAACTAATTATTGAAGCTGGACGAAGTGAGAAACAATATTGGAAAGATCTGTGGCGGTACCGCGACTTATTTTACTTTTTGGCTTGGCGCGATATTTTAGTCCGCTATAAGCAGACAGCGATCGGCATTATGTGGGCATTGATTCGGCCATTTCTGACGATGGTGGTGTTTACAGTGGTATTTGGCAATCTAGCCAAGTTACCTTCAGAAGGTGTGCCATATCCGATTTTGGTCTTCTCGGCGATGTTACCGTGGCAGTTCTTTTCCAATTCTCTGTCAGAGTGTAGTAATAGTTTGATTAGCAACTCCAATCTGATTTCCAAGGTTTATTTTCCCCGATTGATTGTACCCATCAGTGCGGTGGTGGTGAGTTTTGTGGATTTTATGATTTCGGGGATTATTCTATTGGGATTGATGGCTTGGTATAGTTATATTCCGAGTTGGCGGATTTTGATGTTGCCTGTGTTTGTGGGAATAGCCTGTGCTGCTTCGATCGGGGCTGGATTGTGGTTGGCATCGCTGAATGTCAAGTATCGAGATTTTCGCTTTGTTGTGCCGTTTATCGTGCAGTTTGGGCTATATATTTCTCCGGTCGGGTTTACCAGTGGGATTGTACCAGAACAGTGGCGACTGCTTTATTCGCTCAATCCAATGGTGGGGGTAATTGATGGTTTCCGGTGGTCAATTTTGGGAGGAGAGTCGAAAATTTATTGGCCAGGATTTTCGCTGTCGTTGGTATTGGTGGTGCTGTTGTTAATTACAGGGATTGGTTATTTTCGCAAAATGGAACGGACTTTTGCTGATGTGATCTAAGTTAAGAAGAGTGAAAGGTGAAGAGTGAAAGGTGAATGAGAGTCCACTAAAGAATAAAAGTTATGCGTTTGCAATTCGGATTGTTCGGTTATCTCAATACTTACAAACTCAGAAAAAAGAGTTTATTTTGAGCAAACAAATTTTAAGAAGCGGAACAGCGATCGGTGCATTAATTCGTGAAGCCGAATTTGGACAAAGCAAGCCTGACTTTATCAGTAAGATGAGCATTTCCCTTAAAGAAGCCAACGAAACAGCCTATTGGCTCTCCCTACTAAAAGACACTGATTACATAGACGAAAAAATGTTTTCCAGTATACAACCTGACTGTCAAGAACTGATTGCTATGCTTGTATCTACAGTCAAAACCTCCAAGAGAGTGAAGAGTGAAGAGTGAAGAGTGAAGAGTGAAGAGTTAAATGTTCACTTTCCACTTCCTACCTTCCACTATTCACTATTCACTTTCCACTATTCACTTAACTTATGTCTGACACAGTAATTAGCGTTGAAAATCTTGGTAAGAAGTACATTATTGGGCATGAGAAGCAGGAGCGGTATACTGCGCTGCGAGATGTCATCGCTAATGGTGCGAAGGGTCTACTGAAGCCGTTTCAACGGGGTAAGTCTCAAGCTGGAGATCCGACTACTGAGGAGTTTTGGGCGTTGAAGGATGTGTCGTTTGAGATCAAGCAGGGCGACAGGGTGGGGATTATTGGGCGGAATGGAGCGGGGAAATCGACGCTGTTGAAGATTTTGAGTCGGATTACGGAGCCGACGGAGGGGCGGATTAGGATTAAGGGGCGGGTGGCGAGTTTATTGGAGGTGGGGACGGGGTTTCATCCAGAGTTGACGGGGCGGGAGAATATTTTCCTGAATGGGGCGATTTTGGGGATGGGGAAGGCGGAGATTGCGCGGAAGTTTGATGAGATTGTGGCGTTTGCGGAGGTGGAGCGGTTTTTGGATACTCCGGTGAAGCGGTATTCTTCGGGGATGTATGTGCGGTTGGCGTTTGCAGTGGCGGCGCATTTGGAGCCGGAAATTTTGATTGTGGATGAGGTGTTGGCGGTTGGGGATGCTCAGTTTCAGAAGAAGTGTTTGGGGAAGATGCAGGAAGTAGGAAAAGAGGGAAGAACTGTTTTATTTGTTAGCCATAATATGGCAGCTATTAGTCAGCTTTGTGATTCAGCCGTTATGTTAAGGCAAGGTCATATATTGGTTCATAGCGATACAGATGCAGTTGTGAGGCAATATCTTGCTACAAGCTCAAAATCTCAATCTGAGTTGAAGGTTAATCGTTATGGTGTTCAAATTATAGAAATTGGCATCTATGATGCCAAGGACGAATTTAGGACTGATGCACCGATTTTCAATCGAGAGTATAAACTAAAATTAATTTTGAATTCTGAAACTCCCATAACTCATTCAGGTGTTGTGATTAAAATTTATGATGATCTAGGCATATTAATTTCTAGTATTTGTAGCCCAGAAGAAGGCTTAGATGTTTTCACGCTCCACAATACAATAGAAATCACCTTTTTATTGCCTAGTCTGCAACTGCTGCCAGGTAATTATACAGCCAGTGTTTTTGTTCATCGTGCTAATGATTCTGTGACTTATTTAGAGGCAGAAGAAGCATTAGCATTTGAGGTTCAACCTGCAATTGTTAGAGATGCTATGTGGGCATATCGCAAAGATCATGGCATTATTAGACTTTCGGATGGTGGAATAATCTCAAAATCCTCAGTGTTATCTCAAGACATTAGGTAGTCGTAAAATCACTTTTTTCTCAAGGAGTAAAACAATGAATTTATCTGAAAAAATGAAAACAGATCTAAGAACTAAATTCCCAAAACTGGTTGATTTCAAACATTATGTCGATCGACTGGTGTATGATGGCCGCGTCTTGTTACATGAACTAAAACCTGAATCTAAAGTTTCAGTATTTTCAGAAAAATTCATTAATAATACTTGGGCTGGACAACAATCTATTTCTGGTCATGGCTCTGATTTTATTCCAACTCAAACTTTGAGACAGGAATTACCACGTCTCCTAAAAGAATTAAACATTGAGTCATTGCTAGATGCTCCCTGTGGAGATTACTATTGGATGAACTTAACTGATTTGAGGCTAGAGAGATATATAGGAGTTGATGTTGTCCCTGAATTAATTCAGAAAAATCAAGAACAGTATGGTAATGACCATAAACAATTTTTAAGCCTTGATATTACCCATGACTCTTTACCAAAAGTAGATCTGATATTGTGCAGAGACTGCCTTGTGCATCTTTCTTTTAAAGATATAGCTGCGGCACTTCAACAGTTTAAGCAAAGTGGCTCAACCTATCTTCTGACAACTACTTATCCTGGCTTGTCGGAAGAAAATAAAAATATTGTGACAGGTGATTGGCGACCTATTGATTTAGAAAAGCCACCCTTTAACTTTCTAAAGCCAACCAATTTAATTCATGAAGAAAGTGCGATTGTTAGCGACTTAAAAGAGAAAAGTTTGGGTTTGTGGAAGTTAGAAGATATCCATGTCTAAATTAAGATTTTAGGGTAATGAAACTACTCTTTGTTATTCCAGAATATTTACCGAGTTCTGGTGGCGGAATTGCCACTTTTTATCGAACTTTGCTACCTGAACTCGTTGCTCAAGGTCATCAAGTTGACGTGTTGGTAGGCAGTGCTTTTCATAGTAAACAGTCCAGCTACCAATCTCAAGGATTAACCGTTGAATTTCTCGATCATTTGCTGGTCACTAAAAATTTACGTAAGTTCGATCGCTATGCCGCGACTCCAGAATTGCAACGACATTTATCTGCGGCGTGGACTGCTTGGGAACAAGTTAATGGGGGGCAAGGGTATGATATCGTTGAAACCACTGACTGGGGTTTGTTATTTATTCCCTGGGTCGTTTCTTCCAATAGCCCGCCAACTGTTGTTCAGCTTCATGCCAGTATCGGACAAATTGATTTTCACGATCCTCAACTCGATGGGCAATTACCAGCAAGTTTAATTCGGTTATGGGAAGTGAGTTTGTGCTCATTCGCAGATGAGTTACAGGCTAACAGCAAGTCAAATGCTCAAGCGTGGATTGAGTTGACTGGCAGATCGGTTAGTTATATTCCTCCAGCCGTTATCCCCCCATCTAAAATTGAAGTCGTAGCGAAATCTGAACATGGCTTAGTCGTGGGAAGAATCCAGTATTGGAAAGGCCCAACGGTTCTTTGTGAAGCTTTGCAGCTATTGGGAGCATCAGCACCGATAATTGATTGGATTGGTCGAGATGTGGCTTATCGTAGCTCTCAAACATCTATGTCGGATTACTTGAGTGAAACTTATCCTGGTATCTGGGGCAAGAAAATTCAACCGATCGGCACTTTTTCTCCCTCAGATACTTGTCGATTTCAGGCTCAAGCCAGTTTTGTTCTAGTTCCATCGATTTGGGATGTTTTTAACTATACCTGTGTAGAGAGTATGGCTCAGGGACAAGCTGTATTGTGTTCTGAAGGGGCTGGCGCGTCAGGTTTGATTACTGATGAGTATAATGGACTAACCTGTAAGGCTGACAATCCAGAAAGTTTAGCAAGTAGCCTGGAAAAGTTACTGAGCTGGAGTGATGCTCAACGGAAAGAAATTGGTAGAGCTGCTCAACAGACAGTTCATACTCAACTTACCCCAGCCCTCGTTGCTCAGAAGCGAATTGAAAGCTATCAAAGACTTATGCAGAGTGGAAAATATCCAGTTCGCCCTAATGCTTGGCTAGTAGATGCTGTTTCTCCTGGTAAGCCGTTAGCAACTCCGTTGTCTTTTCTCGATCGCTTGCCTTTACGGGAGTTAAACAACTATTTACTGAAGCGTACTTTTGATAAATTGATGAGGCGATCTTGATGTCTAATACATCTTTGGCTCTTTGTATTCCTGCTTATAATGCAGCCAGTTATTTACCCCGTTTGCTGAAATCTGCTCAGGGTCAAACTGTGCCTTTTGATGAGATTTGGGTTTATGACGATTGCAGTACCGATGATACTGCTCAGATTGCTGAGGATTTTGGGACGAAGGTTGTTCGTGGTGTTGTCAATCTGGGGTGTTCTCATGGCAAGAATATTCTGGCAGATCATACAAGCTGCGATTGGATACATTTTCATGATGCGGATGACGAGCTTTATCCCAACTTTGTAGCTACTGCTCATAAGTGGATGTCATTAGAGTCTCCGCCCGATATTGTGCTTTTTGATTATGAATGGCGGGATGATGTAACTAATGAGCTAATTAGTATTCGTCATTTTGATGATGTTCAATTACGCTCTGATGCTATTTCTTATGCTATCCGAGAGCAAATCAATCCATTTTGTGGTCTGTATCGCAAATCTGCTTATTTACAGGCTGGTGGATACGATACCGATCCTTTGGTTCTTTATAATGAGGATGTAGCTTTTCATTGTCGAATGGCGATCGCTAGATTAAAATTTGCAGCAGAATCAACAGTAACAATTATAAATTACTATCGAAGTAATTCAATGTCTTCTGCTAATCAAGTAAAGTGCTCTCAGGCTCAATTTAACGTTATGCGAAAAATCGCCAACTTAATTGAAGGGCAATATTCTCCTGAAATTACTGAAAAACTATGGAATATAGCTGGAGTTTCTGCATCCTATTTAGACTGGAGCAATGCCGATGCTTGCGTAACTTTGATAAAACAATTAAAAACACCTACTAAATCTGGTAGCCTATTTCAAACAATCAGTAATATTAATCCCTATTTGGCTATCCGTATTCGTGAGCTTTTTATCCGAACGTTTAAACCGCAGCTACGAAAATTTTGATGAGAGTTAATTCATTTTTTCAAGAGTAAACTAAAAAAGGATTGCACTATCTATTTGAGTGCGTCAACTTTGTGTAGCTATAGAAGACAAATGCAGCCACTAGTATCAATTCTAATTCCAGCTTATAATGCCGAATCTTATTTGTCAGAAACTTTAGATTCAACTTTGTCACAGACGTGGAAGAATATAGAAATTGTGGTTGTAGATGATGGCTCGACTGATAATACTTTATTGGTAGCCAAAACTTATGAATCAAAAGGTATCAAGGTAATTTCACAAAGTGAAAACAGAGGTCAGACTGCGGCACTTAATCGTTGTTTGGTAGAAGCACAGGGCGACTTTATTCAGTATTTAGATGCAGATGATATCTTAGAGTCTCAGAAAATTGAGGTGCAAGTACGCAGGCTTTTGAAAGAACAACCTGGTACATTAGCCACTGCGCCTTGGGCGAGATTCTATCAAAATGATTTGGCAACAGCAAAATTTGTACCGAATAATGACTGGCAAGACTTTGATGATCCTATTGCTTGGCTTGTAGAATGTTGGACTGGGCATGGCACTATGCCACCGACCTCTTGGTTATATCCAAGAGAAATTGTTGAGGCTACTGGTTTGTGGCATGAGTCTTTAACTCTCAACAACGATATGGAGTATTTTACACGAGCAGTGCTTGCAAGTAAAAAGTTAGTCTTTTGTCCAGAAGCCCGCTGGTATTATCGCTCTGGTAATCCTAGTTTGAGTGGACAGCGTTCTGAAAAGGCATTGTGGTCTCAATATGAAGTGATTAGACTTAGTACTGAACGCTTATTTATGATTGAAAATACTGAGCGTACTCGTTATGCCGCAGCTTGCTATTGGCAATATTTTGTTTTCATGGCATATCCACAAGCAACAGATTTAGTAAAATCTGCTGAGAAAAATATTCAATCTTTAGGTGGCTGTGATCTAAAACCTGATGGTGGAAGCGCGTTCAAAATTATGCGAGAGATTGTAGGGTGGAAAATCTCGCTGCGGCTTCAGAAATTGTATTATCGATTACGTTAGTCAAGAATATTACTGAAAAAATGTGTTAAATCAGACAAGAAAGGGTTTTCTAATTAGTGCATCTGTTTATCTCAGTGATTCCCCTGGTGGTGTCCAGCGTTGCACTAGAGAATATGTAGAAGGGATCAAAGCAGCCGGATGGGATATAGAAATTTTACCATATTCAATAGATCGCCAATGGCAAACTCGTCTTCGGCGCAAACTCAAGCCATCGAGCTTTCATAATCGTATTCCACTATCTTTCATCACTGCTCTAGTCGATCGAATTAAGTCAGATAATGTTACTTGGGTATTTCTCAATCAAGTAGATACACTCCCGATAGTACCGTATCTAAAAAAAGCAGATCCTAACATTAAACTTGTGCTGCTTTCGCATGGTGCTCAATTTGTAGATGATTTTCTTGCAGCTCAGAGTGTAGATTCACTGTCTATGCAAGCCCGTGTTCGTCTAGCTGACACTATTCTTGATGAAATGCACTGGAGGCAGTCTTTAGATCATGTATTTACACTCAGTGAACCAGAAGCTGTGTTTGAGCGTTGGTTAGGAGCAAAGTCGGTGAGTTGGTTGCCTCGAATTGTCTCTCCAAATCCCTTGAATTGGCAACCAGTTTTGGGAAGATTTGGATTTGTTGGCACATTAGATCATGCACCAAATTATGATGGTCTTTTAAATGTTTTAACTGGGTTGCAATCGCGGCAAGATTTTCATGGTTGTATTAGGATTGTTAGTGCTTCCGAATCTCTTGGGGATTTTCTAGCAAAGCAGTTTCCTTTTGTGGAATATTTAGGTCGTCTTAGTGCTGAGGCTCTTTACGATGAAGCAGCTACTTGGAGTTGTTTTGTGCATCCGTTATTTTGCTGGTCTCGCGGCTGTAGTACTAAGCTTGCAGATGCATTAGAGTGGCAAATACCTGTGTTAACTACTGAATCAGGCTGTAGAGGCTATACCTGGAAGGAAGGCAATGTCATTATGGCAAATACAGTAGAGGAATTTTGTACTTACTTAATCAATATTAATTCAATCACTCAACTTGAATCGATTAAAAACAATGTGACATTTGCTTCAAAAACTTCTCCGTCATTTGAGGATATTGCGAATATGGTTGAGCTTGCATTACTTTAAATATAATTAATTTAAACAATAAAACTACCAGACTTGATAGGCTAATTTCCACCTATGGCAATCCTCATTTTATAAAAATTGATATTGAATGGCATGAAATTCATGCTCTCGAAGGACTTAGCTCTAAAGTGCCATTTATTACTTTTGAATTGAATCTCCCTACGTTTATTGATGAAGGTATTGCGTGTATAGAGAGGCTGGCTTATATCGACCCGAGAGCTTCTTTTAATTTCTTTGTCTCTTGTGAGAATGGGTTGGAATTGTCAAAAAATGTTAATGCTGAAGATTTCAAGCTAATTTTAAAAGATACTAATCTTAAATACATGGAAATTCTATGTCAAATGAATTGTTATGGCAATCAAATTGACTAAAACATTATTTAATTTTTTTATAGAAACAATTAATATTCATATATGCTATTTAAACAGAAAATTAGAGGATATCTTACAAGAAAATTAGGTGTTCCAGAAATCCCCACCGCGTTGGAAAGACTCGCAAATATAGGCTTTAAACCTACTCTAATTTTTGACATTGGAGCTTACCAGGGTGACTTCGCAAATCTATGTATCAAGAACTTTCCAAGCTCAAAGATTGCTTGCTTTGAAGTTTTAGAGCATCGAGTAGAGCAGCTAAAACAAATAGCATCTCAAAATTCTTCCGTACAAGTATTCCCAACATTACTAGGAGCAGAAGCGCGAGAAAAAGTTCAGTTTAACGAAGCTGAAACAGCTTCTTCTGTGCTAACTGAGCAAGTTCAACAAGACTTTCCAGTTAATTCTTATCCGATGACAACTGTGGATACTATTGTGGGTGAATATTTTGATGGGAAAAGCCCAGATTTTCTCAAATTAGATGTGCAAGGTTATGAATTAGAAGTTCTTAAAGGTGCCGAAAAATCTTTACAGGGGATGCAAGTAATTTTGGCAGAAGTTAACCTGCTCGATATTCACCAAAATGTACCCCTACTAGCAGAAGTGATTGCATGGCTTAATGAACGAGATTGGATTGCTTATGACATTTGTGGACTAACTCGTCGTCCTCTCGATCGGGCACTTTGGCAAGCTGATTTTATCTTCGTCCCTCGCCATAGTCCACTGCGAAACGATAAGCGGTGGGGTGTCTAAATGCGTATTTTACTTACAGCCGATCCTGAATTGCCAGTGCCACCATTGCTCTATGGAGGAATTGAACGGATAGTCGATCTATTAGCAACTAAATTCCAAGCTCGTGGACATACTGTTGGATTAGTTGCTCACTCTGAATCCACCTCACCTGCAACGCCAATATACCCCTGGCAGGGAAAGCGATCGCAAAACAAACTTGATACTGCTCGCAATACTATGACCTTATGGTCAGCAGTGCAGCAATTTCAACCCGATATCGTGCATAGTTTTTCGCGGATATTTTACTTATTGCCACTGCTAAATTCTCGACTACCGAAAGTCATGTCTTACCAACGCGATCCCAGCTTGCGTACCACTGGCTGGGGTGCAAAACTGGCAAATGGCTCATTAACATTTACAGGTTGCAGTGATTATATCTGTCGCGTGGGAAGAAATGCGGGTGGAACTTGGCATCCGATCTATAACTGTGTCGAGACAGATAAATATACTTTTCAGTCAACTGTAGCTGATGATGCACCTTTGGTCTTTCTGAGTCGGATCGAACGGATTAAAGGGGCACATACCGCGATCGCCGTTGCTCAAAAAACTGGACGGCGACTATTAATTGCTGGAAATTACTCCACCACTGGCGAGGCTGGACAGTATTGGCAAGAAGAAATTCTGCCACACCTGGGCAAGAATGGCATTGAGTATGTCGGTACTGTCAACGATGCTCAGAAAAACGAACTTTTAGGACAAGCCGCAGCGATGATTGTGCCGATCGAGTGGAATGAGCCGTTTGGGATTGTTTTCGCCGAAGCCTTAGCTTGTGGAACTCCGGTGATTTCTTGCCCTACTGGATCGTTACCAGAGATTGTTCGTCCAGGTGTTGATGGTTATTTAGTCAAGAACATCGAAGAAGCTGTTGCCGCTGTCGAGAAGTTGCCGACGATCGATCGATCCAATTGCCGTCAACGAGTTGAGGAGCTTTTTTCTGCTGAAGTGATTGTCGATCGATACGAACAACTTTATCTGTCACTCATAAACTAGTCACAACATGGATAAAAAATCGCACGTTAACGTCATCGAACCTCTTCGAGGATTTGCAGCTCTTGCTGTTTGTTGGTTTCATTTTACCAATGGACAAGGGCTACTTCCAGATGGTTGGCTAAAGAGTTCTGGCAGTTGGGGATGGTTGGGTGTTGAGTGCTTCTTTGTGATTTCTGGTTTTGTGATTCCACTCTCCATGTATAGCGGAAAGTTTCGACTTTTAGTGGATTGGAAAACATTCTTCGGCAAGCGGATACTCCGGCTAGAACCTCCATACCTTGTGTCTATACTTCTGACTGTTGGACTATGGTATCTATCTTCAATAGCACCTGGTTTTGCAGGAAAGCCACCAAATATATCTTTCCTTCAATTTATCGCTCATCTTGGTTACACGAATGCATTTTTCGGCTATGGATGGATCAACCCAGTTTACTGGACGCTTGCCATTGAGTTCCAATATTACGTCCTAATATCACTATTTTATCTTCTAATTGCATCACCAAATATAAAAATAAGCTTTGCGTCTACATTGGGACTTGCTGCTTTGAGTTTTTTGCCAATCAGTGGTGAGTTCGTATTACACTTTATGGTACTGTGCACCTTTGGAATCGTGACATTTCAGCAATATGTGGGTCTTATCAGTCGAAAAATATTTTATATCCAAATGCTTTTTTTATCAGCTATTTCCATTGGATCGCTCGGATCGATAATCACAGGTGTTGGGATTTCAACAGCACTATTTATCGCTTTTGTTCGCTTCAATGTCCCTAATCTGATGTCTTTTTTAGGAATGATTTCTTATTCTATATATTTAGTTCACGTTCCTATCGGTGGTAAAGTTGTCAACATTGGAAAAAGATTTGCTCATACATTGCCCACGCAAATACTAGTTCTCCTGCTTGCTTTTGTGTTCACAATAGCGTCAGCATATATGTTCTATTTATTAATTGAACGTCCTGCTAAAGTTTGGTCTTCCTCACTCAAATATGCATCAAAAAACTAACTTAGTGGTTAATATTAAATTTTGATCTACAAAAAATATGGTATTGAAGAAGTAAATTAAAATACAAGCATCGATTCAATTGCCGTCAACGAGTTGAAGAGCTTTTTTCTGCTGAGGTGGTTGTCGATCGATACGAACAACTTTACCAAACACTAATCGAAAAACAAACCATTGAGTAATTTTTATGATGACCCTATTAACATCCCCCATGCTCTCAATCGCGATCGAATGCTCAATATATGGTACAGAATGTTCTAAACCTCTTTGATTGTAATTATGTTTAGCTCGATCGAAGATCCTTCCTTTGGAAATTTCTCGCTTGATTTTCTGTGCTACGATCGAGCTAGGTTTACCCTGAATATTGTCATGACAATCTCTCTGTTACCAAAATTACGTTCTTTCCCCCAAAGCCTCCCACTTGAGGGTGCTGTGAGGATTGAATTAGTAGAAGGTGTTCCCATTTTTCGAGCATCTGGGATCGTGCAAAGTCGGATTGAGGCTTTACTCGCCAAGCAGCAAGATGACACTCTCACTCCAGATGAAGAAGAAGAACTTGACTGTTACGAAGATATTGATGACTATCTCAGCTTTGTGAATTGCACGGTGCGGAATATGTCGATTTCGCAAACAGAACCAGTTATTTAGCTATGTCTCGCAACAAGATTCCTGAGCATATTCAACAACAGGCGCGAGCAAGAGCGAGTTATTTGTGTGAATTTTGTCATGCTAACGAACGATGGCAATATGTGAAATTTACGATAGATCATGTGATTCCATTTTCATTGGGTGGGAGCGATAGTTTGGAAAATCTTACACTCGCTTGCTTCCATTGCAATCGACGTAAAACTAATCGATTAACTGGTATCGATCCAGCATCTCAAACTGAAGTAGCATTGTTTAATCCTCGACAAGATAGTTGGCAAGAGCATTTTATTTGGTCTACAAATAAACTATCGATACTTGGCATATCGGCAATTGGTAGAGCAACGGTAGCGGCATTGCTTTTAAATCGAGAGCGAGTTATTCCCATTCGGGCTGCGGATCTAGAGATTGGTAGGCATCCACCAAGTGACGATCCCGTTCAAACTAGTGATTGATATTTAATTCGATCGAGTGATGAATTTATTATCGATCGATATGAACAACTCTACCAAACACTAATCGATCGTCCTAACGTCGCAAGGCACATCTAAACATCGTGATAAAATAAAAGTGGCATAACCAGCTCCCATAAACACTTGGAGGTATTATGACAGTCGCTACAGCCCTGACCACCGAAATCGATCCTCAACCCTTGTTGCTGGACATCAGCACTACCACCTTAACTGTCACACCAGAACAGTTCCTGAGCTTGTGTATCCAGAATCCCGACTTACGCCTCGAACTAAACCCGAATAGAGAATTGATTGTGATGGTGCCAACATTGCCGATTAGTGGAAAGCGGAATGGAGACTTATCTGGTCAAATCTGGTATTGGAACCGACAAACTAATCTAGGTGAAGCATTTGATTCTTCAACAGGATATGACTTTACCGCAGTTGAAGGGGGGATGCCTTCTCCTGACTCCTCCTGGATTGAGAAGTCTCGACTGGAAGGGATTTCCCTCGAAAAGTTCTTGTCGATCGCGCCTGATTTTGTAATTGAACTGCGTTCTAGTAGTGATAACCTCAAGCCAACACAGCAGAAGATGATGGTATATCGACAGGTAGGAGTACGCATGGGATTACTCATAGATCCACAGAAACAGCGAGTGGAAATCTACCGATCGGGGCAAGAACCAGAAATCTTAGAAGCTCCTAGATCGATCGACTGTAAC
The DNA here is from genome assembly GCA_031376885.1 of Chamaesiphon sp. OTE_70b_metabat_96. Lineage (GTDB taxonomy): Bacteria > Cyanobacteriota > Cyanobacteriia > Cyanobacteriales > Chamaesiphonaceae > Chamaesiphon. The sequence goes on from JANMEL010000237.1 coordinate 22,167, forward strand.
GAAGTCATGCCAGGTTTCATCCTAGACATGAGCAGAATTTGGTAAAACCTTGCTGAAGTGGTGGTCGATCGATATGCACAACTCTATAATAGGTTAAAATTGTGATAGTAAAAGAGATACTAATCGCAGTAAGCCGATGTTAGATTGCTTAGATGTCGCTAAATATTTTATTGTCAGATCTTACGAATCTGGTAGAGAAGATACCATCACCAATATGAAGGTACAGAAATTACTCTACTATGCTCAGAGTTTGCATCTGGCTCTTTTCGACGAACCTTTGTTCGATCGAGAAATTCAAGCTTGGCGTTATGGCCCAGTTTGTCCTGCTGCTTATGCTTTTTATAGTGGATTTGAGGCAAATCAACTGCCGATTCCATCATCAGAGATATTAGAAAATATTCCTCATCCGCAAAAAGAAGTTTTAGATGAAGTCTGGCAATATTTTGGTGAGTACCATGCTTATTATCTAAGCGGTTTGACTCACTTGGAATTTCCGTGGAAGAAAGCGCGGAAAGGGCTACACCCTAACGCTTCATCGAATGAAAACATCTCACAGCAGGACATGCGGCTGCTAGGTTTACAAAAGCTGGAAGAGATAGAAGAAGCTCATCCCAGTTACCACCAGATTATCTCTCATCTCTTAAACAAGGCATTTACCGCTGAAACCGAATCAAAATATGTAAAACAAGGAGAAGTAAGTGACTGGCTCAACTCTCTTCTTACTTGAAAAAGCCGATAATTTTGAACGTTCTTTTAAGAAACTTGTCAAATCTTATAAATCCATATTACAACAACAAGATTTTGTAGGAATTGTTAGTAATTATTTAGAACAGCTTATTGTCGATCCTTATCCCGCCCAAGCTCGTGATGAACCGCTAGCTGGTGGGATGAAACTTCCCGATCTGTGGACTTTTCACAAAATTGCTTTTACTACTAGTAAAGGAGCTTCAGGACAAATTAGATTAATGTATCTAGTTAATGAGAGTGAAAAAATTATTAAAATATTATGGATCTACAATCACGAACAATTCAGAAAACGTCCTCCAGATAAAGATATTAAAGCTGTTCTACAAGAAGCTTTTGAAGAAGACGAGTCAGATGCAGAATAATTGATAATTATTAATTAGTGAATCGTTTCTCAAACGTTAGAAGCGTTTGCATTTTCAGCCGCAGGTTTTAACAACCGATCGATCGATTGAAACAGTAGATTTATGGAAGCTGGATGTCGAAGGCTATGAGATCCCCGCATTACAGGGTGCTGAAGAATTGCTGAAGCACAAGCGGATCAAAGCTATTTATGCAGAGTTAACTGGTGAAAATGGCGATCGAGTTCGAGAATATTTAAACGAACTTGGCTACTCATGCCATCTCATAGATGCTAAAAATCATCTTTATCAACCAGATCGATTACCTGGGCATACTAACGGGCTATTTTTACCAAAATAATGGTTACTTCATTTTTAAGAACTTGGCGATTTATTAATTCCCATCCACTAGCATCACAAAATATTCCCCTTGCGCTCCAGCTCTGGCTGAAATGGCAAATTGGATCTCGTATTTTAAATATGCCAGTAGTTGTGCCTTTTGTGGGTGAATCTCAGTTAGTCGCTGAGATCGGGATGACTGGCGCAACCGGAAATATTTATGCTGGTTTGCATGAATTTGTAGATATGGCTTTTACCCTACATTTGCTGCAACCTGGCGATCTATTTGTTGATGTGGGTGCAAATATTGGTTCTTATACAGTACTTGCTTCAAAAGTTGCCGGGGCAAAGAGCTTTTCGCTCGAGCCAGTGCCAGCAACTTTTCAACGCCTAAGACGCAATATTAACCTTAATGATATATCGTCATTAGTAGATAGTCGTTGTTGTGCCGTAGGACAAAATCATGGTTTAATAAAATTCACCTCAGATCTCGACACGACAAACCAAGTAGCCGATCCCGACTACCAAGGAAATACAATAGAAGTCCCCGTTGAATCACTCGACTACTTACTTGAGAACTTACAACCAACCCTAATTAAGATTGATGTTGAGGGTTTTGAACCAGATGTCATCGCCGGAGCCATCAAAACGCTGAAATGTGATTCTTTACTAGCTATTTTATTAGAGACGGTTAATTCAGAAATTGAGAAAGCCCTCAAAGATGCTGGTTTTGAAACTGCTAGCTATGACCCATTCAAAAGAGAGTTAGTTGTGGCAGGTAGTGCCCACTCAAGTAATAACTACTTATGGATTCGTAATTCATCACAAATTATCGATCGGTGTAAATCTGCCACTGAATATCAAGGACTAGGCAGTCGCTTTTAACTTCAAATCAGTTTGAAATAAGTAGACTCTATCGGAATAATTTGTGAGTAGAAATCGTCGTGTTTTAATAGTCAGTCCCCATTTTCCACCTATCAATGCTGCCGATCACCATCGAATTAGGATGTCCCTGCCCTACCTCGCTGAATTTGGTTGGGACACTCATGTTCTTGCCGTTCACCCCGATTTCGTTCAAGGAACAAAAGAGCCACTTCTGAGCAAAACAGTTCCCGATTTTATTCCGATAACTTGCACGAAAGCATTACCGATTCAGCAAACCCAAAAAATTGGACTAGGTAACTTGGGTTTACGAGCTTTTTTCTACCTGCAACAAGCCGGAGATCGACTCCTTCAATCGCAAAAATTCGATCTGATCTACTTTTCCACCACAATGTTTGTCACGATGGCGTTAGCACCTAGATGGCATAAACGTTTTGGAATACCCTACATTCTGGATTTCCAAGATCCTTGGCTGAGTGATTATTATAACCAACCTGGATCGCCACCACCTCCAGGCGGAAAATTAAAATATGGCTTCTCTCAACTCCAAGCTAAAATACTAGAACCCAAAACCCTATCGGAGGTGAGCCATGCGATCTGCGTCTCCCCCAGCTATCCCAAAAACCTCCAAGAGCGATATCCTCATCTAAAACCTGAACAATTCACAGTATTACCTTTTGGTGCGCCAGAACCTGATTTTGAGCTACTTCCGATGCTAAATATTCAGCAAAGCGTATTCGATCGTCATGATGGTAAAAAACATTGGGTTTATGTGGGGCGTGGTGGTGGTGACATGGCTTTATCATTAGGGATATTATTTGCGGGGATTCAAGCCGATCGCCAGCAAAATCCATCTGCATGGGAATCGATCGAACTGCACTTTGTCGGTACCTCTTACGCCCCTGGAGATCGATCGGTCAAAACCGTAGAACCGATCGCCCAAGAATTTGGCATCGCCGATCTAGTCACAGAATATTCCCATCGCGTCCCTTATTTTGAAGCGTTGCAAATAATGGTTAATAGCGATGCTATACTACTAATTGGTTCTAACGATCCTGGATATACAGCCTCCAAACTCTACCCTTGTATTTTAGCCCGCAAACCCATTCTGGCAGTCTTCCACGAACAAAGTTCGGTTGTTGATATTCTCGATCGATGTAATGCTGGCAAAGCAGTTACCTTTAAATCAGCCGATCGACCTCAAGACTTAACTCCTCAGATACTAACCCAACTCCAATGGCTCCAATCCCTCCCACCTGGATACCAACCAAATACAGATTGGCAAGCGTTTGAGCCTTATACCGCCAAAGAAATGACTCGTAAACAGTGTGAGGTGTTCGATCGAGTCATTAGTATTTCGCAAGTGAATAAATAGCACATGGAAAATACATATCCAGATCGAAGTAATGTCTACTCATCATTGATACTCGATCGACTCAAACAACGTCAACTCCTGCGCGTATTTTGGCCGATCGCTTGGGCACTATTAATTTATGAATTATTTTTTGCCGCTACGCCCTCTTTTTTGAGCAATTGTGGTGCGATCTTAATCACGGTGGCTGCTTTACTGCCTATTTATTTGTGGTGCGCTGGCAAAGCTTTAGGATTACCAATTTTTCCACTATTTAGTATTACATTTATTTGGACTTACGCTTTACCATTAGTTAGTATTACACCAGGCATAATTATTTATCGTCCAGAGCAACATTTGTCTGCCAGTATAATTATTGCTATTTTCCTGCTCTTAGCTACCTTTATTTGGTTTCAATTTGTCAAACGACCTCCGCCCGTTCCGCCAAGTTATCGTAGATTACCACCCAGCAAGGGCGAGAACTTTTTCATCATCTGTTTAGCTGTGGGTCTACTCTTCAGTATGTATGTATTAGGCGATTGGTTATCTCTAGATGGTGGAACTTTCGCGCTGATTCGTGGTGCGATATTGGGGGTGAGTGCATTAGCAACATTTGCGCTTTCCTATCGGCTAGGTAGTAAAGAACTAACTAAACGACAGTCTCAATGGTTTTTATTTATATTGATTACTTCCTTTATTGTCAACTCAGTTGGCTTATTATTAGTCCGATCGGCTTCGATGTTGATCATTGCTGTTGCTGCCTTTAGTATGGGACGAAAGCAAGTACCAATCAAGGTAATTATCATCGCCATTACTTGTTTGGCATTTCTCCATTATGGTAAAGCCGAAATGAGAGCCAAATACTGGTTTGGTGCAGAATCCAGTATTGTTCAACCTTGGCAATATCCAGCTTGGTATGCAGAATGGGCTGGTTATTCGATTGATTACTTGACCAATCACGATAAATCAATCTCTGTCAAGCCCAAAAAAAAACAGTCACTACTAGAACGTTCTAGTGTCATTCACCTCTTTTTACTAGCCCAGGATCGAACCCCTAAGTCTGTGCCCTATCTAAGTGGTGCGACATATGCCATTATTCCCGAATTACTAGTCCCCCGTTTTCTTACTTCTAGCAAAATAGCCAGTCATGAGGGTACTTATCTCCTCAATATCCACTACGGTAAGCAGAATCGCCAACAGGCCCTTAAGACTGCGATCGGCTGGGGATTATTAGCCGAATCTTACGCAAACTTTGGCGAACTAGGTTGTATGGGATTGGCAATATTTTTGGGGATGGTTTATGGGCAAACCACCAGGTGGACAATTAACGCTCCACTGCTGTCCGATCGATCTTTGCTCGGAATCGTCATGGTGAGTTATGCCTTTCAAACTGAATTTAGCATGGGTGTGTACGTTGCAGCAGTATTTCAGTCAGTTGTGACTCTAGGCGTAATTGTAGTTGTGCTGATGAAACCCTATCCCACGATGCGAGGTTAAGTGATAAGTGATAAGTGATAAGTGATAAGTGATAAGTAATAAGTAATAAGTGATAAGTAAGCTGTGAGTGTCTGTAAATTAGCAATTGTTACTTCCCATCCGATCCAGTATTATGCGCCCTGGTTTCGCCATCTAGCCCAGTCTACAGAGATCGAAATCAAGGTATTTTATCTGTGGGATTTTGGGGTGACTCAACAGGTAGATGCCGGATTCAAACAACTACTTCAATGGGACATTCCCCTGCTAGATGGATACAACTATGAATTTGTACCCAACGTCAGTTCCAATCCTGGCACCCATAACTTCTGGGGACTGCAAAATCCAACTTTAATCCAGCAAGTCAACTCATATCACCCCGATGCCGTGTTGTTGATGTCCTATAACTACGCCAGCATTCAACGTTTGATCTGGAGTTGGAATACTCATCAAGCTCCCTTACTATTTAGAGGTGATTCCCATCGATTGATTCCCACTAATGGCATCAAATATTTAGTCAAACGACAATTAATTAGTCAAATCTTTCGCCGTTTTGCGGCTTGTCTCTACGTGGGAAAAGCTAATCATGATTACTTTCGGTATCATCATGTTGCCGAAAATCGCCTATTCTTTGCCCCTCATGCGATCGACAACGATCGATTCTTTGCTCAAACCGAAATTGCCAACCAACAAGCACAACTCTGGAAACAAGAACTAGGCATTCCCCCTACCGATAACGTCCTCCTCTTTGCAGGTAAATTTGAATCAAAAAAACGTCCCCTAGACTTACTAACAGCTTTTATCCAAGCTAATTTAGATCGAGTTTCACTCCTCTTTGTTGGCTCAGGCACCCTCGAACCCGAACTACAAGCCGCAGCAGATCGACATCCCAATATTTATATAGCCCCATTTCAAAATCAAACCCTCATGCCTCGCACCTATGCGATCGCCGATCTAGTCGTTCTTCCCAGCTACGGCTCTGGCGAAACATGGGGGTTAGCCATTAATGAAGCAATGTGCATTGCACGCCCCGCGATCGTTAGCAACCATGTTGGTTGTGCTCAAGATCTAATCGAACCTGGTATTAATGGGCTAGTATTTCCGGCTGGTGACACTAACGCACTAGCAAATTGCCTCCGCCAAGCTTTTGTCGATCGATCTCAGTTAGAGAGTTGGGGCGTAACTAGCCAACAGAAAATTCAGCAATATAGCTACATTCAAACCAGTGAAGGACTGATGAATGCTCTAAAATATTTAAAGTTGGGAATTAATAAAAGAATATGAACATCGATATCTGGATTCCCAGCTTATTTGACTCAAAAGGTGGAATTCAAGTTTACTCCGCCTATTTCTTGGATGCTCTTCGATTAATCTACCCCGACTCTCAACACAAAATCTTCCTCAAACACGATCTCCCCAGTCAAATCCCCCCGACACTAACCAACACAATCTACCTCACCAGCGGCAAAACATCACCAAGAATAAGAACAGCAGCCTTTGCTACCCAACTAATCCAAACCAGCCTTCGCCACCCCCCCAACCTGATTATCTCCACCCACCTCAACTTTGTACTTGCAGCCTGGATCCTAAAAAAACTTAAAAACATCCCTTATTGGACTGTTGCCCACGGTATCGACGCTTGGAATATCCAAAGTCCCCTGCTAAAAATTGCCCTCAAAGATGCCGCTCGCATTCTCGCTGTCAGTCACTACACACGCGATCGACTCCTCGCCGAACAAGATCTAGATCCCGCCAAAATAGTCGTTTTACCTAATACCTTCGATAGCGATCTCTTTAAAATCACCACCAAACCTCAAGACCTATTAGATAAATATAAACTAACCACTCAACAACCAATTATCCTCACCGTTGCTCGATTAGCCGAAGTCGAAAGGTATAAAGGATACGATCGCATTCTCGAAGCATTACCCATCATCAGAAAATCAATTCCCGATGTCCATTATATTCTCGTTGGCAAAGGAGACGATCGATCCCGCGTCGAACAACTCATTGCCAAATTCAATCTCCAAGATTGCGTCACTCTCGCTGGATTTGTCCCCGACGAACAGCTCTGTGATTACTACAACCTCTGTGATGTCTTCGCTATGCCCAGCAAAAGAGAAGGCTTTGGGATTGTGTATTTAGAGGCTATGGCTTGTGGTAAACCCTGCTTGGGTGGCGATCGAGATGGCGCGATCGATGCCCTCTGTCATGGCGAATTGGGCGCACTCGTCAACTCTGATGATGTTGAATCGATCGCGCAAACTCTGATCCAGATTTTGCAAGGAACCTATCCCAACCTCTTGATGTATCAACCAGAATTATTGAGATCAAAAGTAATTGAAGTCTATGGATTCGATCGATTCCAGCAAACCTTGGGTAACTTACTAGCAGATTGGCAACAGCAAAGAACCAATAAGTAAACTATTACTAGGTGGCGCAAATAAGCATACCATCGAATACGGTAAGCGCAAAGCGCAGGCTACGCAAACGGTTAAGATAATCGCAAGCCTCCTATTAGTCCGCGTAGGCGGACTTTGCATTACTAGCCCCGATTTTAATCGGTGGCTAACCGTTGGCGGAGCTGCTCGTGCCCGTGGTTATTGTGAATATTGCCGTTGTTCCGACGACTTTGCTACTGAGAGCTGTACAGTCGAGCATATCAAACCCCAACAGGCAGGCGGGGAAACAATTTTAGAGAATTTAGCCTGGAGTTGCTTTGGTTGTAATTTAGCATGTCATCTAAACTGTTGCAAAATCAGTGTATGGCCGCATAGATGGATGATGTAAACCTAATACAATATCATAGCGATCGATCCCCAAATTCATCAGATCGTCGGCAACAAGTTCTTCTGTAATATTATGTTGAATCCAGATTTTACCACCTTGAATATCAATATGTATAATTGGATAAAAAACTCTTTTATATCCTTCCCAGCCCATGTACAGCAATTGATAACTGGCAAATAGACTTTACGCCCCAAGCCATCGATCTCACCACCGCACAAGAAAAAGTGCGATCGGCGATAATTGATTCGATTCAACATCACTTTGTGGGTGATGTACCTGTGGGACTTTTCCTCAGTGGCGGGATTGACTCCACAGTTATTTTAGCCCTCCCTCAACAAACCCAATCCGAACCACTCCGCACCTTTTCGATCGCATTTGCTGAGTCAGAATGGGCTGACTGCCTGACACAAATGCCTCAAAAGCAGACAGGGAGAAGAAAAGAGTAGAAAACATGAGAAGCTAAAGTTATGAACGCTCTAGCTTACATTCCCATGAACGCTTCTACTCCTCTGTATCTTCAGTTATTAGGATTT
>JANMEL010000251.1:0-15943 GCA_031376885.1 Chamaesiphon sp. OTE_70b_metabat_96
CCCGATCTACGCTAATTACTAATATTTTTTGTACTAGTGTAAGATGTGAGTAGACGGGCGGGCGCAAGATGGGCGGGCACAAGACCACGCCCCTACGAGCGGGCGATCGATCGAGCGGCAATAATTCCACCCAAAAAGCCAAATAAATGACCTTCCCAAGAGACACCGGGCATGGATGGTAAAACTCCCCATAAAACGGCACCATAGGTAGAACCGACAACCAAGGCGATAATAGCCGAACTAATGCGGCGATCGAAATACCATCGCGCGAGTAAAAATCCCAGATAGCCAAATATCAACCCACTAGCCCCAATATGAAAGGCACTAGCACCAAATAACCAAGTCCCAAAACCACCAACTACCATACAGATAATTGAGACGATCGCAAAATGACTGATACTTTCGGCCATAATCAGCCAGCCAAGAATTACAAATGGTACTGTATTTGCTTCTAGGTGTCCAAAACCCCCATGTAAAAAGGGTGCAAATAAAATTCCGCGTAAACCGATCGGATTGCGCGGTAAAATACCAAAGCTATCTAGTTGATTGCCTAAGATCGTTGTATCGAGAATCTCGATTCCCCACATGATGGCAACCAATGTACCTAGAATCAAAACTTGACTCTTGACGGTGCTAAAAATTTCTTTCATGGGTGTTGTAGAAATTAGGGGATGGTTTGGTCGATCTTTATGAACTTTTGACACTTCTCGCCGTAGAACGGATGAGGATTCTTGGCTCCGCGAAACCACTTAGATTAGATACCTTGCAGCGTCTAAACCAGAGGTGGGATTCTCAAGCGAGCTTTTCGGGGGAAGCTTCCCCCGAAAACGTCGCGCCCCAAGCGTTACTTTGGGTATGCCCTACCCTAGTTGCTTAAAAGCAAGTTCTGTTTGAATTGAAACAATATGCTCCAAAATGCTGTTTTGTCTAGCCCCTCTAAATACTTTACCTACTGCGAGGATGGAAGCTAGAACAGTGCAGTAGAACCGCATGTATTTAATTGTCAAGGTACAACGTCTGCGTGTTAGGCAGCAATCGGGTTTTTAAAGCGGTTGAATACCCTTCCGCTAGTTCTATTTTACCAAACTCTATATGTCTATATTCTACGCAAAAAGTACTAATTCACTGCTAGGCGGGTCCCCCAACCAGCAGAACTCCGTTCGCTCCGGCAAAGCCGTCGTGAACGACGGGGTTTTTACCCAATTTCCTGATAAGATCGACATCCTTTCAATGTACGATCGATCCATGAGTAATTTACCGCCCAAGTCAAAACCTTTAACACCGCCGGATGGCTGGATGGAGATTGGTTCGATCGTTGGCGCACAAGGCATCAAGGGTGAAGTTAAAGTTTATCCTAATTCTGACTTTCCCGAACGATTTACCAAGTCAGGCGAACGTTGGTTATGGGCAAATGGGGATCTGGAGCCGCGATCGATCGAACTTCAAAAGGGTTATGAAATCCCTGGCAAAGGCTTGTATGTGCTGCAATTAGCGGGAATTGTCGATCGCAATCGAGCCGAAAATTTGCGGGGCACGATGTTGATTATCCCGATTACCGATCGCCCTAGACTGTCTCCAGGCGAGTATCACAGCCAAGATTTGATCGATTTACCTGTTTTTCATCAAATTACAGGCGCACAAGTTGGTATAGTTACAGATATATTCAGTGCCGGACATGAGATTTTGGTCGTCACTGCACCTAGTGGCAAGGATAAAACCACCGAAGTAATGATTCCTTTTGTCAAAGCAATTGTTCCCATTGTCGATCTCCCCAACCGTCGGATTGAGATTCTCCCGCCACCAGGTTTATTGGAAATATATCTGGGGGGAGCTGTTGAGGAGGCTACGCCAACGTGATTTTTGCAGATCATCTATCCAACTAGCCACCCATTCACCCCTTCACTCCCTCAAATGGAACAGCTTAACAATGCGTTTACCCTCTTTTTGAGTTTACTGGTAGAGGCGATCCCTTTCTTGCTGCTGGGAGTCTTGTTGTCGAGTATCCTGTTAATATTTGTAGACGAACGATGGCTGATCGATCGAATGCCCAAAAATCCGATCCTGGGGGCATTTGCGGGTAGTTGTATCGGCTTTTTATTCCCTGTATGTGAGTGTGGGAATGTGCCAGTAGCACGGCGATTGATTACCCAAGGGGTACCGATTCCGGTGGCGATTGGCTTTTTGCTCGCAGCACCGACAGTCAACCCGATCGTGATTTGGTCAACTTGGATCGCTTTTGCCGATCGACCGGAGATTGTTATACTAAGGGTGGGATTCTCTATATTTATTGCCACTGTTATTGGTTGTGTTTTTAGCGTTCAAACCGATCTAAAACCGATTTTACAACCGTCGATCGCTTTGGGTTTAGCCCGCATGGAATCCCAGCCAGCTAAACCCGCTAGTTTGCTAGATGGAGGTAATTTTATGTTAGGCGGATCCGGTGATTCACTTCGCCCCATGACATTAGAGTTACTTCAAAGTCGCCCCCAACCAAAAAAAACATTTCAAGAAAACTTTAACTTATTACTCGATAATGTCGTTCAAGAACTGCGAGAATTAGGTGGGGTACTAGTATTGGGAAGTGCCGTAGCCGCCGCAATTCAAACTCTCACCCCCCGCGAAATCATTGTTACGTTGGGCGAAGGGCCGATCGTCTCAATTATTGCGATGATGCTATTGGCTGGTTTGATTTCGATTTGTTCTACTGTAGATTCATTTTTCGCGCTGTCATTTGCCGCGACATTTACCAGCGGTTCATTGTTATCATTTTTGGTTTTTGGCCCAATGTTTGATATCAAAAGTATCGGTTTGATGCTCTCGATATTCAAGCCCAAAGCGATAGTTTATCTATTTGCGATCGCCGCCCAATTAACTTTCCTACTCACCCTGTTTGTGAATTTTCATGTCAGTTAATTTTCCTTGATATTAAACCTGATGCAAAAGTAAAAATATAATCTGTTCGATCGCCACTTCCGCCTATCCTCTATCCCCTATCCTCTATCCCCTATTCCCTATTCCCTATCCCCTATCCCCTATCCCCTATTCCCTATCCCCTATTCCCTATTCCCTATCCCCTATTCCCTATCCCCTGATAATTATGCCTAGCTACTTAGATCTGGCGGCGACAATTGCTTGGGGAGTGTTGCTGCTCAAATATGCGATCGATGGCACTCTCTACATCCTCATCCACCCTAGTTACTATCCCTTAGTCACTGTCACGGGCGGATGTTTACTGGCGATCGGTTTGTTCCAAAGTTGGCGACTATACCAGTCTACTCGCAAAGGTCGAACACCCCCTACAGATCGGGTAGACATGCAACATATCACTTTGCTGCCCCAAGGTATCACTACCATGTTACTACTCGGCACGGCGATCGCTGGGCTGATTATCACCCCTCGACTATTTACCAGTCAAGCAGCATTCCAAAGGGGTTTATCCACCGATTCTGTCACCGTCACCCGCAGTAAAACCGAATCCTTCCGCGCTAGTGTCAAATCCGAATCCAAAACTATCGTCGATTGGATCCGAACATTAAATATCTATCCCGAACCTGACGCATATATAGGACAAAAAGTCAACGTCAAAGGTTTCGTGATCTATCCCCAAGACATCCCTAACAACTATCTAACCCTAACGAGATTTGTGATTACTTGCTGCGCCGCTGATGCCTACCCAATCTCGCTGCCAGTTAAGTTCACAGGCGATCGCAGTGCATACCCTCAAGATAGTTGGCTCCAAGTTAAAGGTAAAATGATCGTAGAAACTATCGCTGGCAAACGTCAACTAGCGATCGCCGCCACAGAGCTTCAGCCCACTAATCCACCCAAAAATCCCTATCAAGACTAAACTTCTCTAACCAATTCCCCCACCCTCCTACCCTACCACCCTCCCCCCCTCCCCCATTCCCCCGTGACCCCACGCCCCCCCCTACTTCCACTCGACAGACTAGCTATTTCGATCGTGGTAGCACTCGCCGCCATGACCTTAATCTTGCTCTGGAGTGGCGATCGCACATTACCGCAAGTTCGTGATTTTAGTTGGCAAAATCGGCGGATTGGGGCAGAAGATATCGCCTTCACCCTCACCTTCAATCGGCAGATCGACCGAAATAGTGTCGAACAACAATTAAAAATCGATCCCCCACTGCCAGGAAAAACTAGTTGGGCGGGGTCTAAAATGGCTTATACTCTCATCAATCCCGCAAAATATGGTAATAGCTATCAAGTGAGTTTGCAGGGTGCTAGAGAAGCAATGCGGCAAAGATTGGGCAAAGAAATGGTGCCTTTTCGGGGACAGTTTCGGACACCCGATCGAATGTTTGCTTATATTGGTACGGGAGAAACCGATCGAGGTAGGATAGTCATCTACAACTTCAAAACGCAAACAGCTACTGTCATCACGCCTGAAAATTTAATTGTCAGTGATTTTAAAGTCGATCGAAGTAGTGAGAAAATCATCTTTATCGGCAGCGAGACTCAAACCCTCAAAAATGGACAACCGCCGATCGCCAGTCAACAAATATATAGTGTTAGCACCGGAATCGATCGACGGGAATCAGCTAGCGATCGACAATTCATCCCTGCGGGTAAACTAGAATTAGTATTAGACAATCGCGAATATCAAAACGTCAAATTTGACCTCGCTCCAGATGGAACTAAAATAGTCGTACAAAGAGTAAGTCGGCAAAACCCGAACGACTTTGCCCTCTGGCTAATTCATCTCGATCGAATTTCACCCCCCAAAAAACTCCAGCAAAGTGGAGATTTTGTGATTACTCCAGATAGTAGCGAAGTCGCCGCAGCAGTCGGGCAAGGTGTATCGCTGTTTCCCCTGACCCCTGATGGTGGCGGTAATCTAGACTTCCTGCCCAAATTTGGTAATGTGCTCAGTTTTAGTCGCAATGGCACCGCTGCAACGATGGTGAAATATAATGGGGACTATACCAAATCTCTATTTCTCGTTACCAATCAAGGTACCGAAACACAGATTTTAAAAACCACTGGCTCAATTTGGGATGCTAAATTTGCACCAAGTAAAGATCTGATTTATTGTTTGGCAACAGAGCTACAGACAAATGGTGAAACTAGTCGAGAGCAGCCTTATATTGTGGCGATCGATGTACAGACTAAAAAAATTATTCCCCTCATGTTATTGCCCATTCAACAAGGGCTTCAGATGAGTTTATCGCCAGATGGAAGTAGCCTAATTTTCGATCAGATCGAGGTAGGTGAAAATACCAGTCAACTCCTTCAAGGTAAAGGTAATGGCATCCTCTGGCAATTACCAATTCCGCCGAATATCCGCGAACTTACCGCGCCGATTAAAGCCGAAGAATTGCCTGTGTCTGGTTGGCATCCGCGTTGGTTGGAATAGGGGATAGGCGATTGGCGATTGGCAATCCAAATAGCGATCGCCAGATTCTGATATAATAGTGCGTCGGGAAAATCAGGACTCATGCCAATCTGGGAAAATGGGGAATTTTAATCCAAAATCCAAAATCCACATAGCACAGGAAGTGTGGGAATAGACGATCTCAGTGAATTTTAATGAAAAATACTCGGTTTCAATACTTCCGTATCGCTATAGGGAAGTCTAATTATCGCCAGCCACGCCAACGGCGAATACGGTGGCTCGGTTTAGCGATCTCGATGGGATTAGCTGCTTGGATTACCCTCAGTGGAAGGTTAATTGTGGCACAGCAGCAACCTTTTCAGCCAGAGCAAATTGCAGATTTGGTGGCTGAGTTGCCATCTATCCTCGCCGAAAATTCAGCAGCACCAAACATTCTCGTAGCGTCTGCCTTTGCAGAAGAGAATGTGTTAAAATCGATGCCGATCGGTACAGCACCATTAACCGTGTCAATTGGGGTGCATGTAAGCAATCTTGCCGATATCAATCAAGCCTCAGAAACCTTTGATGTTGCTGGATATTTGATGTACAAATGGCGCGATCCTCGGTTAGCTTATCAACCGAAGCCAAACGAAACTAGTAGAACTTCTGGTTTCGATAAAATTTGGCATCCGGCGATCGAAATGGTAAATTTCAAATCTTCCACAAGTTCGGATACTTTGGTAAGTATTTTACCCGATGGAACTGTTGAGGCACAAGAGCGATTTTCCAAGACACTTTCATCTGGGCTATCATTACAAAAGTTTCCATTCGATCGACAATCCCTACAGATTGTGTTAGAGTCCTTGCAATATGACGCTCGATCGGTAAAATTCGTGGCAGATGTCGATCGAATTAGTATCGGCACAGATAGCTTTGTTTCTCTATCAGAATGGCAGATTGGCAAGCCTACAGCTACTAATGGCAAGTCTTTTTTTCCACCAGAAAAACAACATTATTCGCGGGTAACAGTCGCCATTAATGTGACTCGCAATTCTGGATTTTATGTATTCAAAATTATGTTGCCCTTGGTGCTAATTACGATCGCCTCTTGGTCGGTGTTTTGGATCGATCCATTAGAATTTTCGGCTCAAATTGGGATTGCCTTTACAAATTTATTGACCGTGGTTGCTCTATTATTAGTTATTAACGATACATTACCCCGTGTCGGCTATCTAACCCTGATGGATGGGTTCACAATGATTTGTTTTATGACGATCGTGGTTGCTGTTTTGGTGCTAATATTTGCCCATCGATCGACAATCAAAGATGACGGCGATCGTGCCCAAAAAATTCACAATCTAGCCCGCTGGATCGTACCGACAAGTTTCGCAGTATTGAATCTAATCTTGTTTGGCAGTATCAACTTTATCTAATCACTTGAGAGGGTGTTTGGAAAGTTATTTTTTATACATATACCCTGGAAGATCCCCCATTAACAAAACTTTTGTGTACGGCGATTCTTAGGGGGCGAAGGTAACAAATCTGACTTTTCAAACAGCCTCTGAAATCATCCACTTCAAAATGCCGAGAATACGCTCAATTGGATCGAGTGAATACTCCGTCGTATCAATCGTCAAATCTCGCCCAGTCAACTTGAGAAACTGCCACTGACTACCAGTTGTGACACTACCATAAATTGTCGGCACTTCCTGCCCTTTTGCTAAGTTAAATTTCTGAGCGGCGATCATCTCTGCGGCACATTGCCCCCAGCCTAAATTGAGATCTCCCTTCTTCGCCTCAATCAATACTACTGCTGGAGCTTTGATAATCAGCTCATTACTTGAGCGAGTCAGCAGAAAGTCACAGATCCCATTCAATCCAGATGCGGCATCGATACTAAAATCCACGCCAGAAAACAACCCAATCTGACGATCTAATAATTCGCGAAGTTCAAACAGCAGTGGTGCCACGATTAGCTCCGATCTGACTTTCTCACTTCCCTGCGCCGCCGCAAAAGGTGCAGATATCGCCAAAGATTGCTTAAACCAAGTTCTAGGCGGTAATTCTGGTAAATCTGCAAAGAAAATTGCCCTGACAACATTGAGGTCGAACTGTTGCTCAACTTGAGCTAAAGTGAAGCTACTATAAGGCATAGGTCTATAGTTGTGAAAATAGCTCCATCAATAATTCTTCTTGAGATAATTCTACCATTTGTCGAAGGACTTCTGGGCCTTGCATGAAATCCCCGATCGTCATCCGCTTATCACGAAAATCGACCACAAATTGATAGACACCATCGATCGTCTTAATTTGCACTTCGGTTTGAGCGAGGGCTTCACCGATCGGATCTAGACCATTCTTGGTCATTTTCCGATAATCAGCCACCATCGACCCTTCACGACTCTTTTTCATGACTTTTATTTCTTGTTTAATATTAGTCAATTGACTTTTGAGAAATTCATTCTCTTGTTCGAGTCTATCGCAACGACGAGCTAGATCGTTCTCACTATCGCGATCGATTATTTCTCCCAATTGATGCTGTCTTTCGATCGTCAGTAATTTTGCCAAATCCCCAGCTTGATATGCTTGGTTGATTTCTTTCATTACCTCGGTGCGGTACTCCTTGTCAGCAGCATCCAGTACTTTGTCAGGATGAAAAACATCTGCCAATCGTAAATAAAGCTGTCGAATTTTCTTTAATTCATCTCGATCGAGCTTCTTTGGTTCTGGCTCCGATCTAAAATTAAATTCTTGATAGCTATCTTCATATCCAGATCCATCCCAATCTGGATCGTCGGGATCCTCATCTTCATCATCTAACTCCGAAGATCGATTTGGATTCGGACTAATTAACCCTGAAGCTTGCAGGTTCTCATAGATAGTCTCAACATTTTTGCGAGTTTGTTTGCCCAACTTCCTCCCATTGAAAATCTCCGCAAATACGGCGTGAATTTGGCGATCGATTTCTACGAGCTTTTGAAATAGCGGCGCACTTCGCTGGGAGATTTCTACCCCAATTTCCTGTATTCGCTCCAGCAAATTATTTAGCTCACGGCGTTTCTTCTCGATTTGCTCGATCGATTTCTGGTTTTCCCGCTCTAGAAACTCCAAGCGCAGATGAAAGTCCGAAAGTGCTAAAGGCTGAGGATCTGTGGTTACGCTGGTAGGAGCAGGAACACGACGAGAGGCGGGTGTAGATTTCCGAGCCATAGGAGAGAAAGAGATAAAGTCAAAATGGCAATTTCACTATCTTAGTGTAGTTATTCGGAATAGTCTGTACTTTTAGAAGTCGATTTATGTACTTATGCCGATTTAGCGATCGAAAATCGCTATTCTTGACCCGATAGATGTACAGATGTGTACGGTTTAAGATAGGATCTGGTTTTATAGGCAATGGACGATCCAACCTGAAAGCAAAATAAGTATTTGCTTGTTGCGCGTAAAAAAGAAAGTCGCCATAGGGCATTGGGAGACTCAAAACGAGCGTGGAGATTGGGTAAGACTTGTTTACAAGCATCGATCTGCGAAGCGTTAAGGAATCCTCTCTCCTTTGGGAAGAGGAGGTATGTCAAAGCTAGATATAGTACTGAGATTTACGAAAGAGGGCAATAGGCTGTGATAAGAGTAGCAATCAACGGGTTTGGACGCATTGGCAGAAATTTTATGCGGTGTTGGTTAGGCCGAGCCAATAGTTTCATCGAGGTTGTCGGAATTAACGATACCTCAGATCCCGCTACCAATGCTCACTTGTTGAAATATGACACCATGTTGGGCAAGTTTGACGCAGACATTAGTTGCGATGAGAATACCATTACGGTCAATGGTAAAACGATTAAATGTGTGTCCGATCGGAACCCTGACAACCTGCCATGGAAGGAATGGGACATCGACTTGGTAATCGAGTCTACAGGGGTCTTTATTACTCATGCTGGGGCTTCCCGACACATCAATGCTGGGGCAAAAAAGGTCTTAATTACCGCACCTGGTAAAGATGAAGATGGTACTTTCGTAGTTGGCGTTAACGACAAAGATTACGATCACAATAAGCACTTTATTATTAGTAATGCAAGTTGTACGACTAACTGTCTAGCACCCTTTGCCAAAGTTCTCAACGATAACTTTGGGATTATCAAAGGTACTATGACAACTACCCACAGTTACACTGGCGACCAACGGTTGTTAGATGCTTCTCACCGCGACTTGCGGCGGGCGCGGGCTGCGGCGATGAACATCGTACCCACATCCACTGGTGCAGCGAAAGCCGTCGCATTAGTATTACCAGAACTCAAAGGCAAACTCAACGGGATTGCGCTACGGGTACCTACCCCTAACGTTTCTGTCGTCGATTTGGTCGTCAATGTTGAGAAGAAAACCTTCACCGAAGAAGTAAACGCTACCCTCAAAGCCGCCTCCCAAGGGCCAATGAAAGGGATTTTGGACTTCTGTGAGCTGCAACTAGTTTCGAGCGATTTTAAAGGTACTGATGCCTCTTGTACGATCGATTCTAGCCTCACCATGGTCATGGGCGGCGATATGGTCAAGGTTATCGCTTGGTACGATAACGAGTGGGGTTACAGCCAACGTGTTGTAGATCTAGCTGAAATCGTCGGCGAGAAGTGGGTGAAAGGGGTCGTACTTCAAGAGGTGTAGATCTAATCTTCAGCGAGAAGTGGGTGATGGGGTGGTAGGGTGGTAAACCTTTGCAACGACCCCTGAACCCTGAACCCTCACCCCTGAACCCTGAACCCTGAACCCTGAACCCTGAACCCTCACCCCTGAACCCTCACCCCTGACCCCTCATCACTATTCCTAAATCTTGATACGCTTCACCCAATCTTTTGAAGACATTTCGTTCGTCGTATTCTACTAATGCCCGCTGCCGCCCTGCGGTACCAAAACTCTGACGTAGAGTGGGATTTGCGATTAATTTTTCCAAAGCTTCGGCCAGACTTGCGCTATCCTGTGCTGGTACAATTAGACCAGTCTCTCCATCAACCACCGCTTCCCGACAGCCGCGAATATCCGTGGCGACAACTGGTAGCCCCATCGCCATCCCTTCAAGTACCGCGCGGGGTAAACCTTCCCAATGAGAGGGGAGTGAGAGAATATCCATCGCCGCGAGGAGTTCGGGAATATCGGTTCTCATCCCCGTAATTGTGACGCGATCGCGCAGTTGGTGACCATCTATGGCACGTTCGACTTCTATTTGGTATGAATCCCTTTCGCTATCTAATTGACCCCCGACAATGAGCAGGTGGAGGTTGTCGAATTGGGATTGCAGTTTCGCAAAAGCGTCAATGAGTTCGCCATGCCCTTTAATTAGGGTAATTCGGGCGACAATACCGACGATCAGTCGATCTTCGGGAATCCCCAATTCGGCGCGCATCCGCGATCGAGTATCATCTGAGAATCTTGCTCTCGAAAATTTATCGATATCGATGCCATTGCCCAAATGACGCAATTTATCACTAGCGATGAGTTGGGTATTTTTGGATGTCTGAAAATCTTCCCAACTTTGAGTCAAAATCAGATCTGTGATGGTTGCGGCAAATTTCTCGATCGAGTAGTAAAATTGATACTCACTCGCTGACATCAGATCGTTAAATTTGAAGCCGTGGGCAGTATAGACGATCCGTTTTACTCCTGCCATTTTAGCCGCAATCCGTCCGAGTAAGGCGGCAACGGGGGAATGTACATGGACGAGATCGTAATGATTTTGGCGCATCAACTGATAAAGTTGAATGATACTTTTGAGATTGGAAATAGGGCTGATTTTCCGAGCGATCGGAATTTGATGTACTGTATAACCATTTTTCGCCAAATCGTCGGCATCTTCATCAGGAGAGCAGGTGATATCTACTGTCAATCCGCGAGATTTGAAATAATCGATCTGATGAATGAGTAGTTTTGTAAAACTAAAGGAAACAGAACTAACAACTAATATTTTCATGGTAAATTTTGGCAATCGCTAAAAAAATAATTTCAAATTGTCTATAGCTATCCTAAATGATTTTCAAGATTTTTTAACCGCAAAGGCTTGTGATGAGCGAAGTCGAATTACGCAGAGGGCGCAGAGAGTAGGAAGTTGAGATCTAGATTTTAATTTAGGATCGCCATAACCGATCGACTCGATCGATGGACGTTGTTTTGATGTAAGTTGGGCTTTATTCTGGTTAGTGAACGTCTGCCTGTGCAGAAGCCTCTGCTTTAACACAGCTACAACCCAATTTACTTTCATTTGTCTCGATCTGATAATAGTTAAGATACCAATCAACGAACTTATGAATTCCATCCTTGAGCGATGTTGTGGGTTTGAATCCCACGTCTCGCATCAAGTCCGTTACATCTGCATATGTGGCAACTACGTCACCTGCTTGCAATGGTAGAAAATTTTTCTGAGCAGTTTTACCCAAGCAATTTTCAATCATTTTAATAAAGTCTAGTAATTCGACAGGCTGACTATTACCAATGTTGTAGAGTTTATACGGTGCCTTGCTCGAACTAGGATTGGAATCATCGTCAATCCATAAGGGATTGGGTTGAGGGATGTTTTCGATCGTGAGAATAATTCCCTCGATGATATCATCAATGTAAGTAAAATCGCGGCGCATTTTGCCATAATTAAACACATCGATCGATTTACCTGCTAAGATGGCTTCAGTAAATAAGATTGGTGCCATATCAGGACGACCCCATGGCCCATAAACAGTAAAAAAACGTAATCCAGTCGTGGGAATTCCATATAGATGACTGTAAGTGTGCGCCATCAATTCATTAGATTTTTTGGTGGCTGCATATAGACTAACGGGTCGATCGACATTATCTCGTACGGAAAATGGCATCTTGGTATTTGCTCCATAAACTGAGCTAGAAGAGGCATAAACTAGATGCTTGACTGGATGATGACGACAGCCTTCTAAGATATTACTAAATCCGATAATATTGCTATCAATATAGGCGCGGGGATTGGTGAGTGAATATCTTACTCCTGCTTGAGCGGCTAAATTTACGACGATATCAAAGTCATAAAGGGCGAATAATCGATCGACCCCACTGCGATCGGCTAAATCTAGTTTGTAAAAAGTAAACTCTGCTCGATCGACAAGTAATTCTAGTCTACTTTCTTTGAGCTTGACATCATAATAACTATTCAGATTGTCGATCCCAATTACTCGATGTCCCTCATTCAATAGTCGATCGCTCAGATGATAGCCAATAAAGCCCGCAGCTCCCGTTACTAAAATGGTTTGCATATATTTAGAGTTGATAATTATCGATATTTTTTAAATTAATGTTCGAGAGTGGATCGCTCTTTATTAATGCTATAGTTCGATCTAGGCCAGAATATGCTCGTACAAAGATTGATATCGCTCTACCATTACCCTGAGCGAGAAATGTTCGATCGTTCGCGCTCGTGCTGCTACACCCAAAGCTACTCTAGCCGCACTCCCCAATTCGATCGCTTCTTGCCAAGCAGCAGCCATTGCATCGGCAGCTTGGGGCGGCACTACTCTACCCGTACTCCCCACCATCCAAGCCGAATCGCCCACATCAGTGACGACACAGGGCACCCCACAGGACATTGCTTCACCAACGATCGTCGGAAAGGCTTCGCTATAAGAAGCCGACGTTACGAGATCCAATCCCGCCATCAAAGTGGGGATATCTTGTTGCGCGCCCAATAAATGCACTCGGTGGCTTAAATTCAACTCTTGGATTAGTAGTTGTAAGGTTTGGTTAGATCGATCGATGTTCTCTCCCGCCATGAGAAAATGGACATCGGGATAATGTTGATGCAATTTTGCCGCAGCGTGGAGGAAGTTGGGATGATCTTTGACTGGATGATAGCGAGCAATGCTGCCGATGGTAATTGTACCTTTATCTAAGTTTAGTTTCTCCCGCAACTCCTGACGAGCGGGGGGATGAGGGCAAAATATCTCGGTATCGAAGCCATTGGGGATAGTCAGACATTTTTCGGTGGCATAGCCGAGGGATTGATGTTGTTGTTGGCTAGCTTTGGAGACGAATAAAATCCGTGTTGGAAAGCGGGAAAGTTTACTACCGATTTCGATGAGGGCTTTGCGGATGGGGTTGGCGAGGATTTGGGGTGCGATGGCGGAATGAATACTCCAGGTGACAGGGATGTTGTTTCCGAGGGCAACACTGACGATTTGAGCGGCTAAATTGCCATGATACATCCAACCTTGAATTAAGTCTGGGTGCAATTTACGGATGGTTTGGATGGCTTTCCACAGCGTTGGGATGGTGGGTTTACCGCGTTTCATGCCGATCGAATATACTGGTATTCCCGCACGATGGAATTTGTCTACTAGTATTCCAGGCTCGATTAATGATACTACTGATACTTGAAAACGCTGGGAATCGAGATGGGAAAGTAGCTGGTAGAGCACCATTTCCGCCCCACCACTTTCCAATCCAGTAGTCACATATACGATCGAGAATTTCCGACTCATCTGTATTTTCTCACTTTTGGCATAGTAGTAGCTCGAATTTAATCGCGATTTGGCGGTAATGGTTTTTCTGAGCGGGCGGGTGGTAATAGTAACTGTTTTTTCTGAGTTGAGGGTAATAGTAACTGTTTTCTCCGCGTCGAAAACATATAGACTGGCGGTAATTTCGATCGCTCTCGTGCGGGTGGTAATAAAAATTGTGCTCGTGCAGGTGGTAATGCTAGTTGGAAGTTTCGAGTGGCATATTTGAGATACCAGCTCGCGCTGACATTCATCGCCGATAGTAAAGCAAACGGAATCAGAATATACCTTTCCCCAAAAATATTGTGGCTGAATAGTCCCCATAAACTCATGAAGAAGGCATAACAAAAGAGAATTGTTTTCTCTTCACCGCGATTTCGATAGACGACAGCAAAAATCGCCCCTGGCAGGAATAGTAATCCAATGATGCCATGATCTACCATATAATAAAGGTACATATTATGGGTGGAGACATCAGCAACACTCCAGGTATTTGTCGAACTCAAACCATGTCCCCAAAATGGATTATCGCCAAACATCTTCCAGGCAGATTTGGCAACTAAGTTACGTTCGATCGCGGAGGCATCATCTAATGATGGAGTTTGGAATTGTTCGAGGCGAGTCAATACATTTGAATAAGAATTATCTAGTCCGCCAGCAAAGTAATTACCAACTAATTGGAGCGGATTGACAGTCGCGACAAATAAGACCAAAATCGACATCGGCACAATTAGCGATCGAGGTTTGTCTGACAAGACTTTGCCTACAATCATCATAGCCACACAGATTACCCAGCCTAGAATTGCACCCCGCGTGAAGGTGAGTAAAATTGCAGTTCCCACCAGTAAAACATAAGCCAATCGATACCGTTTTACAAATAAGTTAACTGTGAAAATCATCCCCAACAATAATGCACAACCCGTCTTAGTTGGGTTGACATAAAATCCGGCTGGGCGACCAACATTGAGATCGCTAAATACACCTGGATTGAATAATTCGTAAAAATTATTAGCAACAGACATCAACACAACAACTAAAATTGTGTATTTAATATGCTTGAGAGATTTTTGTTCGTAAAGAACATACATCATAAATACGAAGATAACCGCCAAGACTCGCTTGCGTAATTCCTGAATTGCCATATCATCAGCATTCATCGTCACCAATGACATGAATGATACTAGCAAGAAAACACTCGCTGCAATCAGTAGCGATTTTGGAATCGTTGCCAGCTTCTTGATAAATGGTAGTGATAATACCAAACACAGATTAATCCAAGCAAGTGTATTGATCGGCAAGATTCCAGTTTCGTCACCTAAATAATCGGGTATTTCTGAAAAAAATAGAAACGTCGCCACGATCGACAATAAATACTGATATCTATCTAAGAATACTTGAACCTTACTCTCCGATCGTCCAAATTCTGATATATTGGCTGACATGGCACGATCTATAGGATTGATAGTTAAAATTGAAGTTTGCAGATCTCAAAAATCCAGCCGATATTTAATCCTCGGAAGTAAATTATCGATTACTTTTTATAAAAAAAATTAGATTGTCTAACGATCTCGCTTTCAACACGAGATCGTGTTCGCCATTCTAGTAGATCTAGGATTTTTTTGACATCAGCTAAATGATGTAATTTCGACTCGATCGTTGGCGAAGCCTCTCCCTGGGAGAATCGATATTTCGCTTGGTTGAGAAGGTTAAGCCAAATTGCGCTTTTAACTCAGATTAGATTCGTTTACGCTGAGTGATAGGGTCGATCGCCTGTGATACCTTAGAGACTATTTGAATTGCTGCATAGGTTGTTTACCCCTCACTATGCCTACGGCAGGCTAAGGCCAACGGCTCTCAGTACAAGCCGCAAGGCCAAAGGCAAGGCTGTCGCCAATAGTGCATCGCCCCAGCCCTCTCCTTTACAAGGGGAGGAAGCAAGAGCTACCCCTTGGCAAGCTACGGCGTACACACAAGTTTTCTTGAGACGGTTTGCCGATTTTTTCAAAAACATCCGCATCCCACACGCCAACAAATCTGCCGTAAACCCACCCCACCGCCTCAAACCAGACCCTTTGAGGGGGGGTTTGGGGGGGGGACACTCCCCCACCCAATGGGGGGT
>JANMEL010000261.1:0-3808 GCA_031376885.1 Chamaesiphon sp. OTE_70b_metabat_96
GAAGCAACTTTGCTGGGCGGGGGACCCGCCTAGCACGTTGTTCCACTAGTCGGAATCCCCTTGCTTAACGAATCGAACCGCTTGCGGTGAGACAGTGTAGCTATGGGGTGGATATCAAGAGTGCCACACCCACCGCCAATCGATCGGTAGCCAAATATTAACACCTGTGCCATCTTGACGAAAGAAGGGAATAATAAGATTGTCGGTCATAATTACCTCTTGGCGAGACAGTACCAATGATATAGCAGTTTAAATCGCGACTTTTGTGTCATTTTTTTGTGACGAAAGTTTTCAGGGCTGTACTGGTAGCCTTCTTTGTGGTATACTTGTGTGCAGTAAATATGGAGGTAAGGAATCGAACCATTCGAGGTAGTGTTAAATAAATTGCGCTATGCCGACTTTGCAACCTGAGAACCTTACACCATGTTGAAAGCCGTCGAAACAATATATATAAACTTTATTACTCCCAAGGCGATCGAACTCGATCGTCAATCATCATAACCCGATTTCTCTGGCAAATAGTTTTGATACCAAAGGCTCAAGCGTGAAAAAAATCTTATTAGTAGATGATGATAAAACTCTCCAAACCGTGCTCACTCGCTACTTGGAAAAGCGGGGATATTCGGTACGAGTAGTAACTTCTGGCGTACAGGGGTTAAAACTTTTTGCTCAAGATCCCCCAGATCTGGTTGTATCTGATATCATGATGCCAGGGATGGATGGGCTAGAATTTTGCCGTCGTCTGCGTGCGACTAGGCCGGGACAACTGGTACCTTTCATCTTCCTAACGGCCAAAAAGGATCTTGAAGATCGAATCCAAGGGCACCATATTGGAGCTGATGACTATATCACCAAACCATTTGAACCCTTAGAACTACTGGCAAAAATCGAGTCTCAACTCGAACGTTCCCGTCGGATTCACTCTGAGATGATCCGGTTGATGCAGAAAGTCCCCGACGATCGCGGTGAATCGGGCGATGGTTCATTAGCCGAAATAGTAGCAACCAAAGACGAGCCAGAAGAGGATTTACCCTTGACTCCTGCTGAAGCTAGAGTATTCTGGGAAGTAATCCAAGGATTGACCAACAAGCAAATCAGTCAAAGGTTGTTCATCAGCCCTCGCACTGTCCAAACTCACCTTAGTAATATTCTCACCAAGTTGAACTTGGAGAATCGATCGCAGTTAGTCCGATTTGCCTTCGAGCACGGCTATCGCCCACCCAATACCCAGGAAGAGCAACGGGCAATTGAAGCGAAAGGGCAGGTTTAGGAGTGGTAGGGTAGGAGGGTAGTAGGGTAGTAGGGTTTTCTTGTCCCCCCTCTGCCCCTCTGCCCCTCTGCCCCTCTCCCCCTCCCCCCATGAACCCTCACCAAATCATAGTCCCCCTTGATGTCCCAAATCTGGCGAGTGCGATCGAATGTGTCGATCGACTTCCCGATGTCACTTTCTGGAAAGTTGGGCTAGAATTATTTGTGAGTACTGGTGCTGAAATCATCCAGTTGCTCAAACAGCGAGAGAAACGAGTATTTCTCGATCTCAAATTTCATGACATCCCCAATACCGTCGCCGGAGCTTGTCGCGCCGCCGCTGGATATGGGGTAGACTTACTCACAGTCCATGCCACCGCCGGAAAACCCGCACTCACCGCAGCGATGACTGCTGTCGTCGAAGGTGCAGCAGCCGCAGGCATAACTCCACCAAAAGTCATCGCCATCACTCTTCTAACTAGTCTCAACTCTGACGAACTTCTAGACGACCTCCACATTCCCCTAGAATTGCCCAAATATGTCCTCCAGATGGCCTTAATGTCCCAGGGCTGCGGATTGAACGGAGTGGTCTGTTCCCCCCATGAAGTAGCCGATTTACGCAGCAGTTGCGGAAAGGATTTTATCTTTGTTTGTCCAGGGATCCGTCCGAGTTGGTCAACTACAGACGACCAACAGCGCACCATGACACCCAGCCAAGCGATCGCCGCAGGTGCAGATTACCTAGTCATCGGTAGACCAATTACCGCCGCCGCCGATCCAAAATTAGCTTGGCAACGTATTGTGGAGGAGGGGTGAGGGGTCAGGTGTCAGGTGTCAGGTGTCAGGTGTCAGCGAAAAGTGCAGTACATTGAGGGTTTCCCTATCCCCTACCCCCTATCCCCTATGGTAAATTCCTTGCCGAAAGAGTCCGATCGCGAAACACGTACAACTCTCTCGCCCCAAATTATCGCGGGATTTCATGCGTTGTCAGAACCCATTCGGATTCAGACGATCGAACTTCTTCGCACCAGAGAGCTTTGTGTCTGCGATCTCTGTGAACTACAAAATCTCAATCAGTCCAAATTATCCTTTCACCTCAAAGTTCTTAAAAGTGCCGAATTAGTGCATACTCGTCAGGAAGGAAGGTGGATTTATTATCGACTCAATCCCGCTCAGTTTGCTGTCTTAGAGCAATATTTAACTGGGTATCGTCACTTGAGCACGAGCCTTCCCACTCGTCAGTGCTGCTAGGTATTTTCACCAAATCGCTAAATCCTGCTGGAACAATATCTCAAGGAATGTCCGTCGAGTGACATAAGATTGGATTCATCCTCCAATTAAATTAGATATCACCCTAGATCTGCTGTTCCAGCACATTAAGCTATGTCAAACCGATCGCGCCACACTGTTCTTGTTGCTATACTACTCGCGATCGGTGCGGTACCGATGCTCTCTCAAGCAAGCTCCGCCAATGAGAGTAATTTTGTCAACTTATCCCCACAAGTTTCAGCCCTAAAAATTGCCCAAACCCCCGCCGAGGAAAGGGAAGAAAAGCTCAAAAGACAGCGTGAAGCCGAACGAGTATTGAAAGAAGCCGAACGTCTCAAACGGGAAGTGCGCGATAGTGGAAATCCCTATCTCCGACAACGGGTGAATGAGGAAACAACGAAGGTACGCGAATCTGACGGTAGTCGCCGCAAATTGCGAGAATCCCAGCGAGAATTAGACCGATTGCGCGAACAAGAGAACCGATCGCGCTATGATTATGGTCGATTTGGTTATCCATCCAACAATAGTCCCACCATTATTGTTGTGCCTGGTAGTAGTACTACCGAAGAGCGAGTTTCACCGTACCGTGCGCCCATAGATCGAGCCAACGAGTATGATGATGGTTACGATCGATACAACTCCCGCCCTCGTCGAGAGCAGATCGAAATTTTTGGCTCGGTTGGGTTTAGAAATGGTAATACATCACCTGGAATCGGTGTTCGATATAGTAACATCGGTCTTGAACTTGCCGGAATCTTTAATCAAGATAGTTTTCCGAATACGCTCAATGACTTTTCACTCCCAACGAATAATCCTACCTTCGCTAACGTCAACAATATCGGGGTCAAAAAAGTTAGTCCACAATGGGGTGCTGATGTATTAGGGTTTGTCGATGTTGCCCCCCGTGTATCTGTTTATGGTAGCGTTGGGATCTATTTTCAGGGTGTGTCTCAGATCGTCGAATCCCAAGCGACTGGGGAATTTTTTAAGCAAACTAACGAGACGAGTGTGACAGGAGCTGTTGGTGGAGGGTTGAACTTCAAGCCTAGTGAGAATACTAGTATTGGAGTTGGCTATCATTCTCTCCGAGGTGTTACGGGTGGGGTGGGAGTTAGATTCTAACAGTACCCCTGTTAAGGTAAGCATCTGTAATATTCGATACTTTTGTCCGATCGCTAATCTCCGCATCCCACAAACCAACAAGGCGTTCGCGTAGCGTGCCTTCGGCAATCTGATTCACCAAACCAACCGTCTCAAATAACCTATGCTTTGAGGGGGGGGTTTGGGGGGG
>JANMEL010000263.1:0-68509 GCA_031376885.1 Chamaesiphon sp. OTE_70b_metabat_96
GCGCGGTCTTGTGCCCGCCCTGGATCTACGCTAATTACTGATTCAGTTGTCATTTTCACTCCAGATCGGTAGGCAGAATGGATAACGATCGCCATCACCCCGCCTTCTCCTTGGATCGAACGAGTAAAACTATTGAGATAAGTACTCAATAAGCTCTTAAAAATATCTTACCACAACTATTGAGAATTACTATCAGTTGCCCAAGAAAAATTATAATGAAGTTTACTTGCTTTTTGTGCCACTCTATACATTAACCCTCTGCTCCGACTTTCTGGAGTAGATAAATGCTGTATCGACATAAAAAAACCAGAAGCCTGCTTAACTATAGGCTTCTGGTGAACTGATTCTTATTCTGTATTACTCAAGAATCTTGAATCCATTAAAACTACCAACGGGAAATCTCAGCCGATCTTATGACTTTATCAAAACGGTTTCTGTCGCCGCAGTCACTTTTTTGCCGCCGTTGCCATTGCCATTGTCGGCAGAGCCACCAGGGTGAGGTTGGATTACACCAAATCCACCTCGATCGCGGCGATAGATAACGTTGATTTCACCAGTTTCTACGCTACGATACATATAGAAATCATGGTCGATTTGTTGAAGTTGAGCCAAGGCTTCTTCGATCGATAGTGCTGACATCGCAAAGTATTTTGTTCGCACTACCTCGGCTGGCAATGTTGCGGCGCGATTGTCAGTCAGATTATAGTCTAATAGTTCTAGATCCAATTCTTCGGCTAGATGTTTGAGATCTGTTGGATCTTTTTTGGTAAAGTTGCGTTCCTTATACTTCCGTAATTGGCGAGAAATCTTATCAGCGACTAAATCGATACTTGCATATAGATGTTCGTGGGCTTCTTCTGCTCGGATGACGGCACCATTTGCATAGATAGTAACTTCAGCTACTTGTGATGCGGCGATTCGAGGATTTCGAGCAACTGATAGATTGACATCTATTTCTGTCGTGATGTGTTCAAAATGGCTCACGGCTCTTTCGATCTTTTGATTCACATATTGACGGATGGCATCGGTGATTTCGATGTTCTTACTCTGGAGCACAAGCTTCATAAGCATCTCCCACTGGATATGATGTATTTAAGTTAAGATAGTCAAAGAAAACTGGAAGAATTTATGGGAACTATGGGGCGGCTGTTGTTCGCTATGGTGAGTGTCGCGTTGGACATGATGAGTCTCACTCAGCCGTTGGCGGTCGATCCGGTACTCTAACTACCTCGCTTTTTTGTCTAACTTCACTATAGCATTTCTGCTGTCGATCGACAGGCTATTTGTTCAGAATACTTTGCACTTTGTGACATTAGCTGACATTTCTTCACTTGGTGCCTTGGTGACAGCATCACTGTCACCCGCCAATCGCCAAAATCCAGCCCGAAGATAGAAATTGTCAGCTTGTGGATCGAGGTTAGATCGTGTTTTAATGAGGGTAGTAAATACTAACTACTAGAAAAATAGCAATTAAGAACTAATATCCCGATCTCCAGGAGGATTTGTACCACATGCAATCTTTAGAAAGTAACCCATTGCTATTAGATGTTCATAGCATTACTCTTCGTGTCACCCCTGAAGAGTTTGAGAAGCTATGCCAAGACAATTCAGATCGATCGTTTGAATTAACAGCCAGTGGAGAATTAATTGTCATGGCACCAGTTGGTGGAGAGAGTGGAAACTCTGA
The DNA here is from genome assembly GCA_031376885.1 of Chamaesiphon sp. OTE_70b_metabat_96. GTDB lineage: Bacteria > Cyanobacteriota > Cyanobacteriia > Cyanobacteriales > Chamaesiphonaceae > Chamaesiphon. The sequence continues at coordinate 1,688 of JANMEL010000263.1, forward strand.
ATTAGAGCTAGGTGCCGATCTCGCCATCTGGAATCGTCAAACTAGACTAGGTAAAATTTTTAGCTCTTCAACCATTTTTATTTTACCTAATGGTGCTGGGCGTTCACCAGATGCCGCTTGGGTAGAGTTATCCCGCTGGGAGGCTTTGACCCCAGAGCAACGCACAAAATTTCCACCCTTGGCACCAGATTTTGTTATTGAATTGAGATCGGCAACAGATCGACTATCGCCATTGCAAGAAAAGATGGAGGAGTATCGATCGAATGGAGTGCGGCTAGGCTTACTCATCGATCCAAAAAATCAGCAAGTAGAAATCTACAGACCACGACAAGAGCCAGAGATCCTAGAATCTCCCACCTCCATCGATTGTAGTGAAGTGATGCCAGGGTTTATCTTGAGCATGAGTGAAATCTGGTAATCAAAACAGGCGCAGCGGACATCAGAAGTCGATCTGATAATATTGAGTTGTTACTTCTAAAACCAGAACATTCCATGTCTACAGTCACGATTCGCGTACCTGCTACTACTGCCAATCTGGGGGCGGGATTTGACTGTATCGGTGCAGCACTGAGCCGATACAATCAGTTTACATTTACCGCGATCGATACTCCAGATCTAATTATTGCGGTAAGTGGATTAGAAGCCGATCGAGTCGATACAGATGATACCAATCTTGCATATCTAGCCTTCTGCAAATTGTACGCATCGATCGATCGAACACCGCCGTCAGTTGGGATCGAGATCGAGCTGGGAGTCCCTTTAGCTAGAGGTTTGGGGAGTTCGGCGACAGCGATCGTTGGCGGGCTATTAGGTGCAAATGCTTTGGCTGGTAGCCCACTTTCGGCGGCTGAAGTCATGGATTTGGCGATCGAAATGGAAGGGCATCCTGATAATGTGGTACCCGCTCTAATTGGTGGTTGTCGGTTGGCGGCTACCTCGAAAACGGGTTGGGCGATCGCCGATATTCCCTGGCATAGTAGTATAATCCCTGTAGTTGCCATTCCCAATTTTGAACTATCGACAGAGGAAGCTCGTAGCGTTTTACCGACTGGATACAACCGCGCCGATGCGATATTTAATACAGCCCATTTCGGCTTATTAGTCAGAGGTTTGGAAACAGGTAATGTCGATTGGCTAGCGGCTGCGCTGACCGATCGAATTCACCAACCCTATCGTCAAAGGTTGATTCCTGGTTATACTGATGTCGAGCAAGCCGTAATCGCCGCTGGAGGTTATGGGATGGTAATTAGTGGGGCTGGGCCTACTTTACTCGCTTTGACTAGCTCAGAACGCGCTGTGGATGTGGCACTAGCGATGTCTGAAGCTTGGGAAGTCCATCAGATCGAAGTTGAAGCTCAAACTTTAGAAATAGATCTCACCGGAGCGAAAGTACTAGCAACCTCACCAACACCCTAGAGATGTTGGGTTGTCTCCTGACGAAGAGGCTCTCGGTTACATTCTTCAACCAAACCTACGATAAAAGATTTGCACCTTACAATCAGCCACTGACCCCTGACCCCTGCTATAAGCGTGTTTCTATCCCCTATCCCCTATTCCCTCTCCCCTACTTCACCAGGTATTTTGGCTCTGGTGCAGGATGTGAAAGTATCGACACCCGCACCAACATGCCCAGCAAATTTAACCAGTCTTACCAATTTACTAGTTCGAGATTTGCCGAGCTATACCAATCGTGTCATCCAACGACGGCGGAAACTGACCGATCGATTGTATAGTTCGACTTTAGCAGCAGGTAAACCAGAATTCACCCCCATTGAGATCCTCAGTCGGGAATATCCGCCTCAGTTTCCGCAAGCTGCACCATCACAGGTATTTATCAGTACATTGGAAAGACAATATACCGGATTAAAATTTGATGAATTGCAACAATTTCACTGGTTATTTCTAGCGAAAACTAATGTAGGCTGGCGACTAGTAAATATTTACACCCGAACTAGTAGCGCAGCACGAACGCCAGATTCGCCAATTACTCCACCAGTTGAAAGTAGCAAAACTAGTGTTGCTGAAGGGGTGAGATTGTGGCTCAATGACTGCTATTTTGGCAAAATTGGGGGATAGTTAAGATCCGATCGACTTGTGGGATCGTTCGAGCAGATCGTTGGCGTAAGCGCAAGGCGCAGGCGTTGCCAACGCGTAGCGTCTGCCTGAGCAGAAGCCTAGCCTCTGGCTAATCGTCAAGATACTCTCATAGCAACAAACATTAATCCATCAACCTCACCCTAAATTCTATAATTAAAATCTATAGTTAGGATTATTTGCAATATGAGACATCCACAACTTACCCAAATTCTCCAGTCTCTACGTCAGGATCTCGAAAACATATATGATGAGAGACTTGTTAGTCTAATCTTATTTGGTTCCCAAGCCAAACAAGAAGCTCACGCTGATTCGGACATCGATATATTGGTAGTGTTGAAAGATGATGTCGATTCTTGGGCAGAAAATAAACGAACAGGTGATAGAATAGCGAAGTTGTGCTTAGAACATAGCGTTGTAATTTGTTGTATATTTATTTCGGAAACCAAGTTTCGATCGCAACAAACTGCTTTACTACGAAATGTCGATCGAGAAGGAATATTTGTATGACGCTAGAACAAGAACAACTGTTTCAAAAGTCTCAAGAGAGTCTTAAAGCAGCGAAGCTATTAGCGAGAGAAGAACTCTATGACATTGCTGTTTCCCGTGCCTATTATGCCATGTTCTATATTGCAGAAGCTTTTTTAATTGGGGATAATCTCTCTTTTTCCAAGCATTCTGCTGTAATTAGTAAATTTGGTGAAATATTTGCCCGCACAGAGCGTTTGCCTGTGAAATTCCATCGTTACCTAATCCAAGCCGAGCAGTCACGAATTAAAGCTGATTATGATGCCACGTCTAGATCGACTGAGCTAGAAGCTACCGAACAAATTAGCCGTGCTGAAGAATTTCTCATCTTAGCTCAAGAGTTTCTCTTTAAGTAGGGGTAATTCATGAATCGCCCCTACCCTCAATTTAAGCAACTGCTCGACTTGTGAGATCCGAGCAGATCGTTGGCGTAAGCGCAAAGCGCAGGCGTTGCCAACGCGTAGCGTCTGCCTGAGCAGAAGCCTAGCCTCTGGCTAATCGTCAAGATACCGCCATAGCAATAAACATTAATCCACCCACCAAGACAATTCCAACTATTGCAATTATGATAGAGTTGCGTTTCTGGCTGGGGGTAGTGGGGTCAGCGGTATACATTTGAGGCTCAGTGGGAAAGTTATTTAACCTGCTATCACCGTCATTATTAATATAGGGCATCGATCGTAACCTCAATCAAATTTGAACCAATGTTATCGAAGTTTGCGACAAGTCAATACTCGATCGCGTTAAATATTTACAAATCCGATCGCGATTGGCCGAGATGGATTTATTTGTCATGGTGCAATGTTGATAGTTAAAATATCATCAGGGGAAAGATGGACAAATATACCACCAATATCGGGTGACAATAACTTTTTAAAACAGTCTCGCAGTAGAGATTTGCTATACACGATCGATCGACAAGAAGCCCCAGCTAGCGAATTGCTCAACAATTACTTGACAATCGGCGCAAATCTAGCTGTCAGTGTTAGAATTCATAACTATAGCTAGGGGTGTCCGAAATCGATCGGGCTGAGAGCATACCCTCGCACCTGAGACTGGGTAATGCCAGCGGAGGGAAGCTGTTTATGATAGGAATTTTGATATGCGTGCTGACTGGATTGCGAAACGTAGTGGACAAGCGAATGTGTCCCAAATGCACTATGCGCGAAAAGATGTAATCACTGAAGAGATGGATTATGTCGCCAAACGGGAAAACCTCCCCGTCGAGCTGATTAGATCTGAGGTTGCTCGTGGGCGGATGATTATCCCCGCGAATACCAATCATCCTAATTTGGAGCCGATGGCGATCGGCATTGCTTCTAAGTGCAAGGTGAATGCTAATATCGGTGCATCGCCTAGTTTTTCTAACATGCAGGATGAAGTAGATAAGCTTCACCTCGCTGTCAAATATGGCGCAGATACCGTTATGGATCTCTCCACAGGTGGTGGTAATCTAGATGATATTCGGATCGAAATCATCAAAAATTCCTCCGTGCCGATCGGTACTGTACCTATTTACCAAGCCCTAGAAAGCGTCAACGGTAATATCGAAAAACTCACCCCCGATGACTTCCTCCACATCATCGAGAAACACGCCCAACAAGGCGTAGACTACCAAACAATCCACGCGGGGATCCTGATCGAACACTTACCCCTAGTTCGCAACCGGATTACAGGTATCGTCTCTCGCGGTGGTGGGATTCTAGCCCGCTGGATGCTACACCATCACAAGCAAAATCCCCTCTTTACCCACTTCGATGATATCGTCGAGATTTTCAAAAAGTGCGATGTCTCCTTCAGCTTGGGTGATTCCTTGCGCCCTGGTTGTACCCATGACGCTTCCGATGAGGCTCAACTCGCCGAACTCAAAACCCTCGGACAATTGACTCGTCGTGCTTGGAAAGATGACATCCAGGTGATGGTAGAAGGCCCAGGACACGTCCCAATGGATCAGATCGAGTTCAATGTCAAAAAGCAAATGGAAGAGTGCTCAGAGGCTCCCTTCTATGTGTTAGGGCCACTGGTAACTGATATCGCTCCTGGCTACGATCATATCACTAGCGCGATCGGTGCAGCAATGGCTGGCTGGTATGGTACCGCCATGCTCTGCTACGTGACTCCCAAAGAACACCTCGGTTTGCCTAATGCTGAGGATGTCAGAAATGGTCTGATTGCTTACAAAATTGCCGCTCACGCTGCCGATATCGCCCGTCACCGTCCAGGGGCACGCGATCGCGATGACGAGCTATCCCACGCCCGTTACAACTTCGATTGGAATCGTCAGTTTGAACTCTCTCTCGATCCCGAACGTGCGAAGGAGTATCATGATGAAACTCTCCCCGCAGATATCTACAAAACTGCCGAATTCTGCTCGATGTGTGGCCCCAAATTCTGCCCGATGCAAACTAAAGTCGATGCAGATGCACTTACCGAATTAGAGAAGTTCCTTGCCAAAGAACGCGAGCCTTCTAGCGTTGGTTAATTAATAGAACTTGAAACCATATCCCCGACTTCTCGAAGAAGTCGGGGATATTTTGCCTATAATTACTAATAATTAGATTCGATCGGATTGCTCAATTCGATGCAATCTTTGACTTAACCGCCGAATATTTTGAGTGAGGATTTCTACTTTCAGAGTGTTATCATTTAAGTCATATTCCCGACTTCAAAGAAGAAATCGAGAATATATTATAAGTTCTTACAACTTGATCTTATTCGGTTCTATTTCCTTGGCAATGCGATCGAGATTGCGTTTTCGTTGCTTATTTGTAAATACATTAACTTGATAGACGATCGCATTAGTCATGTCTAAGGCGGTCATCCAACCGCTCTTGCGATGGTAGGCACCTGTTTCTATATTTAACCAACCTGGACCTTGGGCGACTTCTCCAGGGCTAATTCCTGGCAGTGTGAAGGTGATCGTGTGTCCGGTAACAATCGTTTTTTCGGGAAAGTAGGCAAACTGACTGCTAAAAAATTTCTCACGAATCCAGCAAAATTGTTCGTTATTTTGCTTGTCGATCGATTGAAAAGGATCGACTCCAGCATGAACCAAAAAGAAATCACCCAAATCTAAATAAGACGGCAAACTCGCAAACCAATCGATATCTGATTGGGGAATTCCGGCATCGCCATAGCTCGCCAGTGTCGTATTACCACCTGATGGCAACCAGTGTCTTAGAGCCATTTCATCCAGATCGCCATCATTGAAAGAATGCAATAACATGATCTCATGATTGCCCATCAAACAGGGATGATTATTATCTCGAATCCATTTAACTACCTGGGCACTTTTTGGCCCTCGATCGATGATGTCACCCAGAAAATATAGTCGATCGTCCTGCTTGAGATCGCAAAAATTCACTAGCTGACGCATACCGTCATAGTGACCGTGAATATCTCCGATGACGATTTTTCTGGGCTTATTATTATGCTTTTGAAATAGATTAAACATTGAAGTAGTAAATGATTGAGTGTGCCGATCGTTCCAACTGAAGATCCGCTGGCATTCAAAATGAAGAACAGATTTTGTGAATCAATATCCGCAAAGAGTCACATCATAGTTGCAAATAGTTACAGTATTTGCCTCCCTTGGGTCATGACTAGACGATCGAGATCGAGTAACAACCGTTGAAAATGGCACCCCCTTAATGTAGCGTCACCTGTGGCAAATCTTGAATATTTAGTCTACTTGTCTTAATATTACCCAATTTTAAGATTGTATAACTGAATTTTGTTTATCGATCGCTATATATCTAGAATTCTTGATTGTATTTTAATCTTGCAGATGAAATACAAAAATCTATTAGGTATATAAGGGCTACTCGATCGAAGTTAAATTATCGGTGGGGAGCATCAAAATTGGCCGCGCAGAGCTAATTGTCATGAAATCATCACAATTTGAGTTGCTGTAATGGCGCAAACCCGTCAAGCAGCGGAGATCGATCGCGATCCCCCCTTGACTAATAGGGGCAAAGTTTTGTTAGATAGTAGACATACGGCACAATTGATTAATAACTAGTCGGAGGAAAGTAACCTACTTTAACTCTGCACTATAATTTTTCTAACTGAGTGGTAATAATAAACGCAATTTAGTCACCTGTGAGTCCTGGGTCGATCGACAAAGGACATTGGGATCGAATCTTAATCTACAGATTAAAGATCCTTGGCTGGAGATACTATTGAATCCCCAACGTCAAGCAGACAAGTTTTATTGGGTGACAACACGTGTAAATGAAAATCTTAGCATTAGGAATTTACAATTTACGCTTTATATTGGAGGTCGGATCGTGACGACAGAAAACTCATTAGAAGAAATGACTCTCAGACAGCTACGACGTGTAGCCAGTGCCTGTGGAGTCTCCCGCTATAGCCGGATGCGGAAAGCCCAACTTTTGGCAGAAATTCAAAAAGTCCAGAATAATCGACCAACTCACATTTTATCTACACAATCGGAGGCACAATTAGAAGTGGAAGCAAAGAAATTTGAACTCGGACTAGCTGTAGATCTAACTGCGGAACAACTAGCAGATGTAGATGAAGAATTTGGAGATCTACCTGGTGGTTATGGCGAAAGTAGAGTTGTTTTACTACCTCGCGATCCACAGTGGGCATATGCTTATTGGGACATTTCGATCGAGCACAAAAACGAGCTACGTCAACAGGGCGGTCAACAGCTAGCTCTGCGAATTTATGATATCACTGATATCGATTTAAACTTCCAAAGTCCTCATAGTATTCAAGAATACGCGCTAGATGAGATGACTCGTGAATGGTACTTGCCAATTCCAGTCAGCGATCGCTCTTATACGATCGATATCGGCTATCGTTGTGGTGATGGTCGTTGGTTAGTGTTAGCTCGATCGGCCTCGATTAGCATTCCACCTGTTTATCCTTCTGACTGGGTAGAAGATATCTTCATCACTGTACCGTGGGAAGAAGATCTGGCTGGCAAAACCTTTGTTCAACTCGTGCCTCCGAGCCGCAAACCGATCGAAGCTAGCGACAGTACTCAAACAGGAACTACCGAGCGCAATCAGATCTACGATCGCATCTTTGGAGTCTCCGAATCAGCGGAATTCATGCGTATCGATGGCTCGATCTACGGCTCTATGCAGCACTTACCTAGTGAGTCTATGAGTTCCTTCGTTTTCCCCTCTGGAGTGGGTATGTGGGCACTTCCAACCGCCTCTGGTGTGAATATGTCGGGCGTAGGCATGTCGGGAATTGGGATCGCTGGAAATCGCGAGCGTCAATTCTGGTTGGTTGCTGATGCCGAACTCATTGTGTACGGTGCAACCGAACCTGATGCTAAAGTAACGATCGGCAACAGACAAATCGAGCTGAATCCTGATGGTACTTTCCGCTTCCAGATGTCTTTCCAAGATGGGAATATCGACTACCCGATTATTGCAGTAGCCAAAGACGGCGAGCAATCTCGATCGATCCACATGACTTTCGACAGATCCACTCTCTCGCGAAACACTAACACCAAGGAAGAAGCCAAGGCTGAATGGTTTTAGTCTAGGGGATAGGGGATAGGGGATAGGGGATAGGGAATAGGGAAGATAATATATCCTTCCCCCTCTCTCCCCCTCTCTCCCTCCTCCCCCTCTCCCCCAGTCCCCCCCTCTCCCATCCCTACCCCAGCCGCATAGTACATTCAAGGATCAGGCGTTGATTTTCGATCGCGTAGGGTTGAATTTCGAGGGCAGAGCGAAAAGCATCGATCGCGTCTAAATAGTTGCCCAGAGCGGCATGACACAGCCCCAAACCGTGGAGCGCGCCAAAATGAACTGGATTGAGCTGGAGTGCGACTTGACAATCAGCGATGGCGCGATCGTAATTGCGATCGACAAATCCGAGTACCGCGCGTCGATTCCAAGCTTCCGCAAAATCCGGTAAAGCATCAATCAAATTATCCAAAATCAAACTAGCAGCAGCGACATTACCCTCCGCCAAAAGTTTTTCACTAGCTTCAATTTGTTCGAGGGGAATCTTGCCTTTTTGCCAGAACCAAATCCGCCAAAGTTGCCTAGTAGCTCGATCCCGAAGATCGGGATTATTACTCTTTAGATCTAGGAGTAATTTATCAATTAAAGTTTGATTCATATCATCCATCGTAGCAATTCGACCTACTTAAAATCAATATTCACTCTCAGGTATCGAATCTGATGGTCGCCAGACACCCACCGATGCACATAGTATAATAGAGGTATCGATCGAGATCCAACTTTACTCAACCATACCCCAAACCCATTCATATGGCTACTTACCCAGGTATTTCGAGCGAAGCTTTCAAACACCCACTCGATTTGCAAGCGGAACAGGCTTTGCGTAGTGTGCCCGGATTCAATCTAGTGGCGAGCAAGTTTGTCGAATTTATCTATGAGCGTCCTCAATTAGTATATCTGATGGCGAACAGCATTCAAGCTGGCCCCAGACAATATTCGACGATCTATGGCATGTTTAGAGAATGCGTACGGGATCTCGATATCTATCCCGAACCAATTTTATTTGTCAGTCAGAATGCCCAAGTAAATAGTTATGCAATGGGTCAAGAGCACCCTTATATTGTAATTAACACTGGCTTATTGGATCTGCTCAACGAAGATGAGATTAGAACAGTTCTGGCTCATGAATTGGGGCATATCAAATGTGGGCATACAATCCTGATTCAGATGGCGATGTGGGTGCTCAATGCCGCCTCAACTATTGGTGAGATGACTTTTGGATTAGGAAATATTATCAGTAATGGGTTGATTTTGGCATTTTATGAGTGGAGAAGAAAAGCCGAACTTTCTGCCGATCGAGCCGCACTTCTGGTCATGGAAAATCCCCGCACTGTGATGACAACCATGATGAAAATATCTGGAGGTAGTGCCAAGTTTATCAATGAATGCAGTCTGGATGAATTCATCAAACAGTCAGAAAATTATCGAAATTTGGATACAGATGGGCTAAATCAAATCTATAAAGCTTTGATGTATTCGGGGGTAAATGGGATGTTGAGTCACCCATTTCCCGTCGAACGAATTCATTATATCCAAGAGTGGGCAAATTCGAGCGATTATCAAGATATTCGGCAGGGCAATTATCCACGGGTGAGTGTGGAAACATCTACTACGACTGGATCCACCACTAGTGAAGCCGATTCGCCAGAGGCGACGCTGCGCGAACGACTGAAACGAGAGATCGAGGAACTCCAGCGCGAAATAGATCGACAAAAATCGCGAAATAAATAGACGATATACCCCCGACTTCTCCAGCAGTCGGGTATATATTATCGATCGTTTACAAAAACTGTTGAAGCCTGTCTACCAGCCGATCCGCCTGAAGGACTCCTTCGATCCGATCGACAGGCGCACCATCTTTAAATACTACCAAAGTCGGTAATGCTTGAATGCGATGGTCGGAGGCGATTTGAGGATAGCGATCGGTATCGATCTTAATAATCCTTATTTGACCATTTAATTGAACATTGACACGTTCCAAGATATCCGCCATCATCTTACATGGGCCGCACCAAGTAGCGTAGAAGTCCACCAAAACGGGTAGATCGCTATTGGCGATCGCATCTTCAAAGCTCGTAAATTGTTGGGTAGTTGCCACGGTCATCATCCTCAGTCAAAGATTTTATACTCACTATTGTCGATCGTAAACAATTTCTAGGCTCAAAAAGCTGAAATTTCATCGAACTTAATAGAAAATTAAGTATGGGAGCGAATAATAACTAGATGATAATGCTCGATCTTTGGACCCAAAATACAGCAATAATGCCGATTTTTTGTCAAACCAATTGACAAATAGCGATCGGATCGAAGATTATCTAGGATGCTCTTCTGTCTGTAAGGTCAATGAATATTCCTTTAAGAAAACGTTGTATTGCTGAATTTATCGGCACATTTTGGTTAGTTTTGGGTGGCTGTGGTAGTGCCGTACTTGCCGCAGCTTATACAGAAGTCAATCTTCAAGGAGCGACGGATACCAAAGCCGCCGCTGCTGCTTCATTAGGGATCGGTACCATCGGCGTGTCATTCGCTTTTGGCTTGACAGTGTTGACGATGGCGTATGCAATCGGACACATCTCTGGTTGTCACCTCAATCCTGCGGTATCTTTTGGATTGTGGGCAGGCAAGAGATTTCCCGCATCTGAGCTTCTCCCTTATATTATTGCCCAAGTGAGTGGCGCGATCGTCGCATCATTACTGATTTATGGGATTGCCTTGGGGAAAACTGGTTACGGATTGTCGGGAACTGGTCCGTTAGCAACTAATGGATTTGGGGTTCATTCACCCCAAGGGTATACGTTGTTGTCGTGCTTTTTGATTGAACTAGTGATGACGTTTATGTTCTTATTAGTGATCTTAGGTGCTACCGATCGCCGCGCACCTCAAGGATTTGCGCCAATTGCGATTGGTTTGATGCTGACATTGATTCACTTGATTAGTATTCCCGTAACAAATACTTCGGTAAATCCAGCTCGTAGTACTGGCCCTGCCATCTTGGTGGCAGTCATGGGCAAAACCGAGTTATTGGGGCAAGTATGGTTATTTTGGATAGCTCCAATTCTGGGGGCGATCGCCGCTGGATACCTATACAATACTATCTTTGAAGCACCTCTAGCACCAGAACGCACTGAGGCTAGAATCAAAAGCAATCTGTAATCCAATTGGGGCGGGCACATTTCGGCTACGCTCAATGGCCGCAAGACTACGCCCCTACTTGGTGTCGGGATCTATAATTTCAAATTGGACTTGACGATATAGATCTGCGACGGAAATTTCTAGATCGATTGATTCCAAGTGCAATCGATCGTCTAAATTATATTCTGACAATACCCATTGCCCTCGATCGTTGCGGCGAAATACTTCTATTATTGGTTCGTTGACATTTACCAATACATACTCTTTAAATGCTAGAAATTGGCGGTATCTAGCAAACTTTGCACCTCGGTCGATTGCTTCTGTTGATGGCGATAGTACTTCGATAATCAAGCACGGAAATCGGACGTATTGAGGATCGTTATCACTATCATCACAAGTTACGACCACATCGGGATAAAAATACTTGCGACCTAGTTCTACTTGAACTTTGACATCAGAAATATACACATCACAATTGCGATTGAGTAGTAGATCGTCTAGAGTTTTGAAGAAATTTCCGCAAATTCGATTGTGATTGCGAGTTCCGCCGCTCATGGCGACTACCTCACCATCCCAATATTCATGTCGTCCCTCTTGGGTGGGTTCCCAAGCTAGATATTCGGCTGCGGTCATTAATAATCGATCTGACAAAGCGACCATAATTACATTCAGGAATGGATTATATTGATATAATACTAGGAAAGTAGATGCGATCGATAAATCTCATCTACTTTTCTAAGTCTAGATTTATCTAATTTACTCGCGCACAGGGACAGGTTACTGATTGAAGATCGAGTTTATCAGTTAATGTGATTTCATCGCGATAATGGCGAGGTGTTCCCATTAATAATTGCCAAGCTTCGCCAACTGGAATTAAGTTATATCGCTCTGGATAGCGATCGAGTAATAACGCTTGCACCAGAGGGTAGTAGTCAGAATTGATACTAGGAAATAGATGATGTTCGGTGTGATAGGAAAAATTGAAGTGTAGAAGATCGAAGATTTTGGGCATTTTCAATGACACACTATTGACTAGTGGATCGTTAATTTCATTCATCGGACAGAGAAAGTGATTGGTATAGATATAGAACATTACTCCGGCATAACCGATCGCTAGAGGGAGTAAATAGCTGAGGAGAATTGCGAGAGGATTGAAATTGAGATATGCCAATATTCCCAGATGAATCGGGACTATTGTGGCTAGTTCGATCGCGATCGTTCGGCGTTTGTTAGGACTAACTACGACTGGAGCCGGAACATATTTTACATTATCACTATTAAATAACAAAATCGAAGTCAAATGACGAAAAGTATGGACAAACCATGATGTTGTCATGCCCAAAATCAACAACAGTGGGTTGACTTCTGATGAGGGTACGAATAGATGTTGAATCCATTTTCCCCAAGTATCAGACTGCTGAATCAAATAACTCCGATCTGGGTCGCCGATCGCATTAGTTTCGGTATGATGTTTGTGATTGTGGACTGATTTCCACAATGTTGGGGGCATCCACATTAGAGCTAATGGCAAGAAACTAATCGCATATCTCCAGCGCGGTTGTTCGATCGTGCTACCGTGCATAGAATCATGGGCTGCAAAGAGACAAATAATGATACTGTTGCCCATAATTAGAGCTAATGGTAAGTACAACCACAGCCACTCGATCGACCATCGATCCAGATATTTGGCGATCGACCAACCCAGTCCTAAAATTAATAGGTTGAGGGCGAGAATGAATACTTTATTTGAATTTGGTTGGAATGCTGCTTCTGGTAGTAATGGACGCAAAACTTTGACGTATTCAGCTTGACTAATCATGAGGGGTCAGGGGTCAGGGGTCAGGGGTCAGGGGTCTGTAGGGGCACGATGCATCGTGCCCGCTCAGGGGTCTACGGGAACGCTCCGCGTTGGCGGAGCTTGCGCCTTGCGCTTACAGTCGCTGGCTAACCGAACTGTATTGGGAGTAATCGAACCTAAGATTCTGCATCTCCAGCGTGGTAAGAACTACGCACGAGAGGAGCGGAGCGAACGTCTTGGAAACCTAGTTCGCGGGCAATTGCGCCCAATCGATCGAATTCTGCTGGAGTCCAGTATTTGACGACTGGGAGATGTTCGAGAGAGGGGCGCATATATTGCCCTAGAGTGAGCCTGTCGCAATCGATCGACCGCAAATCCTGTAATGTTTCGATAATTTCAGATTCAGTTTCGCCATGTCCCAACATCAAGCCCGACTTGGTAGGGATGGTAGAATCTAGCTCCTTGACATATCTCAAAACATCGAGCGATCGGGTGTATTTTGCCCCACGACGGACACGATCTTGGAGTCTGGCTACTGTTTCGACATTATGATTATAACAAGCAGGTTTGACGGCGACGATCGTCGAGACTCGTTCTCGTTGTTGGTGTGCGGCATCCTTGCCACTCCAAAAATCTGGAGTCAACACTTCAACTCGTGTAGCGGGATTGCTCGATCGAATGGCGGCGATCGTTTCGACAAAACAACCAGCACCACCATCGTCTAGATCGTCCCGTGCCACCGCTGTGAGCACCACATAACGCAAACCGAGCAATGTACAAGCTTCGGCTACCTTCTGGGCTTCTTGGGGGTCTAGGGGCATCGGTGCGTGACCTTTATCCACCTGACAAAAGGCACAACTACGGGTACATGTCGGCCCCATCAAAAGAAATGTCGCCGTCTTTTGACTGTAACATTCAGCTCGATTGGGACAACGACCTTCTTCACAGATCGTATGAATCTGACGCTGTTTGACAATTTGTTGAACCGTAGACAGTTGGCTAGCTGTACCAATCGATCGTCGCAACCACGGCGGTAATGCCTGGATTTCGGCGCGCCAATCGGCTAATTCCGAGGGAGAATGGGGCATGTGGGGGGAGGGGGACGGGGGGACGGGGGGATGGGGGGACGGGGGGACGGGGGGACGGGGGGAGGGTGAGAAGATATATTATCTCGCCTATTCCCTATCCCCTATTCCCTATCCCCTATCCCTTACCCCTCAATTCTAGCGATGAGATGAGATTTTTTGGCAATTTTATAAAATCGTACTGAAAGTAGCTCCAAACCTTTGAATTAAGGAGTGGGAGTAAGCACTAATAACAAACCTAAATTAATAAAACTGCAAAACTTAAAGGAGTCAAGTGTGGCAACTAGCAAAATCTTAGTGATTGATGACAGTCGGGTGATTAGGAAGACAGTCCGTGATATGCTTCCTGACGGCGACTTTGAAGTGATTGAGGCAAAGGATGGAGTTGAGGGGATAAATCTCGTCAACCAGGAACATCCTAGTCTAATTATGTTGGACTTTATTCTGCCGAAGATGAGTGGTTGGGAGGTGTTCCAGCAAATTCAGGCTCATCCCGAACTTCAAAAAATTCCGTTGGTATTGATGTCGGGGAAAAAAGAGGAAGTTACTAGCAAGATTTCCGAACCGTTTGAGTATTTTGAATTTATCGAAAAACCATTCGATCGCGCTATTTTATCAGAAGCGATCAAAGTCGCGATGACCAAAGCGCGGAAAGCTCGCCCCCGCGCTGAGGTGACTAGTAGCTTCATGGTGATGGGAGATCCCCAAATCAGTGGCGAAGTCGTCACCGAAATGCAAACCCAAATCTCCCAGTTGCAAGAGCAATTTGCTCAACTTCAAAGAGCAGCGGGATCGGAGATCAAAGACTTGCAAGCGCAACTATCCGCAGTTGTGGCCGATCGTGAATCAGCAGCATCTCGCACTGACGATCGACGAGTCAACCCGTCCGAAATTCAGCATCTAAGTGATAAACTTGCAGCATTGCAACAATCAAAAGATACCGAACATCGGGCCGTAATCGCCAAAGTGATGGAGTTGGAAACCGAGATCGATACCTTGAAAAAACAACTAGGTCAATTGGTGGTATTGATCAAGAAAAAACTAGTGAGCTAGAACAATCTAACTTGGCGCAAATTAAGCTACTTCAACTTAATTTACTAGATCGATCGAGTATTTTAACGAAGTTTATTGCTGAATTATTTCTTAGTGCGAAGTACCCACCCAATTGCGCTGGGGTGGGTTCTGGCAATTACTCCCCTCAATCCAACTCTCGTCTGCCTTCTAGTGCGCGCACGAGAGTTATTTCGTCGGCATATTCGAGATCGCCACCCATCGGCAATCCAAAGGCGATGCGGGTAACTTTGGTAAAAGGTTTGATTAGCCTGCCAAGATATAGAGTTGTTGTTTCGCCTTCGACTGTCGGACTGATGGCGATGATTACTTCTTTGACTTGCAAGGCATCGATGCGACGAATTAGGGCTGAGATATTTAATTGCTCTGGCCCAATTCCATCCATCGGCGAAATTGTACCACCTAATACGTGATACTTACCATTAAATTCTCGCGTTCGTTCTAAGGCAATTACATCACGAGAATCAGCAACGACGCAAATAGTACTATTGTCCCGTTGGGGATGACGACAGATATCGCAAGTAGGTTCGGCAGATAGATGAAAACAGATCTGACACAATCCAACTTGCTGTTTGGCATCGAGTAACGCTTGTGCCAACTGTTCGACTTCAGATTGCGATCGTTTGAGGATATGCAAAGCCAACCTCTGAGCGGATTTGGGGCCGACTCCAGGCAAACGTTGCAGTTGCTCGATCAAAGTAGCGAGAGGACGTGTATAAGCCGTAGGTTTAACTCCGAATGGGGGCGTGGAAAACCATTATAGCTCTAATCTTGGATATATTCGGCTCCGCTGGATAGGGCAATTTCGGCAAGCACAAATTCTCGGCCTAAATAAGCGGCATGATTTAACATGCTCACTGGCGAAGGTTGAGTTTGCTCGAATAATTTAACGCACAATTCTTTGGCGGTTCTCCCTGTAAAGAGGGTGGTATTCGATCGAGTTACTTTGCCTTTGGCGGGGATGACTTTACCTGTGTCGGGATCTACTGCCAAACCGCGATCGTCGATGGCATTGGTATAGTGTTTGGCACAGATCGTGTGAGCATCCCGATCGACATAAATGATAAAGTAGCCATCGGGGTCGAGATCGATCTGACGATTGGAGAGTTCATTATCGATCGCCGTTAAATTATCAGTTAGTAAGGTCATGACGAATATATATAATCATTAGATTTAGATCTAGGTTAACCGATTCAGGGGCAAGATCGATCGAGATGGGCAGATTAATTTCCTCCGCCATGGAAAAAATTAATCTACCCTCAACGGATCTATTTAATTTTCATCGGCAAATCTTCATTGATGGCGATAATCTCCTGTTGTTCTAGCTCGTTAACTTCCAAAAGATGATCTCGAATAATTTGACCGAATCGCGGATGATAAAAGCGATGTAGACTATAATTGGCAGTGGCTGGAAACCCGCGACGCTTCTTGTGCTTGCCCCCTGCCCCAGGATCGAAAGTTTTGATCCCCTGTTGAATTCCCCATTCGATCGGCGTATAGTAACAAGCATCAAAGTGTAAACAGTCTACTTCCTCACTGCTCCCCCAATAACGACCGTACAATCGATCGCCCTTATTGATGCAAAAAGACATGCCTACGGGTGCGGGCGAATCATCTCGATGTGCGGTGACAAAAACTGTCCGATGACGATAATTTTCTGCCAATCGATCGAAAAACTGCGGTGTCAGATATTTACTCCCCCACCAGCCAAATTTATCGCAGGTATCGGCATAAAAGGCGTACATTTGGGAAAATAACTGGGGATCTATTTGCGCTCCAGTCACAGTAGTCAGATTCAAACCCACATCGCGGACAGATTTTCGCTCGCGTTTGATATTGCGCCGTTGATTGGCATTAAAGCCGCCCAAATAGTCATCAAAATTCTGGTACTCTCGATCCTGCCAAACGTAATTGTGATTGATCCAAGTCGTATAATTGTATCGTTCCATTTGCGATCGCCATTCAGGATCGACATATAGAAAATGACACCCAGATAGACGGTGGGTAGCACAAAACTGGTCGATCTCGCGTACCATCAACCCAGTAATCTCATCCTCATCTTCCCCAGGCGCGAACATAAATCGATATCCCTCCGCCGGAGTCACAGGCGACATCCCCACCAACTTGGGATAATATCTAATCCCCATTCGCTGCGCCAATTCCGCCCATTGATTGTCAAACACAAACTCCCCATAACTATGTCCCTTTACATACAAAGGAGCCGCCGCGATCAATTCTTGCCCCCGCCACACAGTCAAATGATTTGGCAGCCAACCTGTATCGGCGGTGACACTCCCCGAAAGTTCCATATTCGTCAACCAATCCCACTCAAAAAATGGAGTCTTTAATGGCATGGCGATCGCATCCCAAGCAGCTTGAGGGATTTCGGCTAAATTATTAATCCAACGCAGTTGACACGAAGATAGAGGCATTGTAATTAGTTATCGCTAAAGATCTTAACGTTGCCCGTGGCAAATCGCCTTACTATTGTAGAAAAGATGAGGGGATAGGGGATAGGGGATAGGGGATAGGGAATAGGGGATAGGGGATAGGGGATAGGGGATAGGGGATAGGGGATAGGGAATAGGGGATAGGGGATAGGGAATAGGGGATAGGGAATAGGGGATAGGGGATAGAGAGAAATCTACCCTAGCACCCTCCTACCCTCTTACCCTAACACCCTCCCCCCAGAAGAATATAGATAATGCTTGAACCCTAGTACTAGGTATTTAATACTTTTGCTAAATCTTTGTCCGCACCGAGTTTGCGAAATAGAGTAGCGGCAATATTGCAATAGATCTCTGCTTGTTTCAAGTCACCTTTGGCGCGATAAATCCTGGTCAAATCCCAATTAACCTCGGCAATATGCCATGTCATTTTGATATTTTTCATGGTGACAAGTGCTTTTTTTAGGTATGTTTCTGCTAATGCCAAATTTTCTCGATCTAGCTCATTTTCGCCCAAAGAAGCCCAAGAAATTGCGATACTAGACTTATCACCTAATTCCAGGAAAAATTGGAGAGAGCGGCGGTAGATTGCCTCTGCTTCGTCATATTCGCCTCGATAGCGGGCGACATCTCCCAGTAAACCGATCGATTTAGCTATTTCCCTGAGTGATTTTTGTCTCTTGGCATAGGCAAGTGCATCGTTAAAATAACGCTCCGCCTCATCCAATCTACCTGTATCTCGATAAACACAGCCTAATGTTTGGACGCAGTATTGATAACTATTTCCTTCGACATGGGGAATCAATCTTTGGCACCATTCCTGTTGCAAATCCCCATGGTTCCATTTTTGCAATGCTGGTAATAAAGATCTGACAACAACCCTACTCACGAGATCGTATTTGCGTAACAACCAACAAAAATACAATTTTTCTAACCTAAATTGCCAATCTTCCAAACTCTGCATTTGTTTAGGCAGTTTGAAAAAACTATACATTTTGGCTGCATAACTCCACAATTGTGGTAACTCTAATCGAAATAGTGTTTGCAATGTCTCGGATACCGATCGATACATTACATATAAATTCTCTCCAGTGACTGGATCGATCGATCTTTCTACCAATCCACAATCGATAAATTCAGTGAGTAACGCCTCTGTGTTTTTTCGAGCTAATCTTTTAAATACAATTTTTCGACAAAAGGGGCGTACTAGTCGCAGTGTCGTTAATGTTTTGGCATTTAATCCTTTTCGTCGCAGCACGGACATCCGTTTTAGTAACTCTTTTGCGGGCGTTTTCTGGCAATCCAAATAAGCACGCAGCAGGGGCATAATTTCTTTGGTTACCAATTCTGGTTTCTGTCTCAATACACCTGGATGATGTTTGGAATAATTGGCTAAAAGTTTGAGCGCAAAGATGTTGCCGCCAACTCGATCGGCAATCCAATCTAGATCCATCTGATGATCTTTCGCGCCCAGATCTTCGAGCAGTTGTACACTAGCAGAAGGTGAGATACCACCGATCTCTTCTACATCAACTTTTTGCGGATCTATTTTTTTAGTTTCTCGATCGGCTAGATCTAGTTCGGGCAATTTCTGGGCGATAATGATAATCTTAGAATTATGTTCGCCATAAACCAAAGCATGTAGCAAGTTACCGATCGCGGGGGATTTGCATTTATGAGTATAAGGTTCGAGCAAATCTTCCAAATTATCGATCGCTATCAGCCACCGCTCCGTTTGGAGTTTATTGACGATCGTATCAATTATTCGCTCTGACGATAAAGCTATAAGATTTGTGGGCAAACCAAAGGCTTTGAAAAGTTCGCCAAACAAATTAAAACTATCTGAATTATTAGCCCTGCAATAGAAAACATTATCATAGAGGCAAGTTGCGGAAATTGTTGATGACGATCTATCGATCCCATACTGTTCGAGTAGTTTGACGATCGTCGCTGTCTTCCCAATTCCACCTTCCCCATGTATCGCCAATACTTTACGGCTGTTTGATAAGTCTGCGGCTAGCTTTGCGAGTAGCTCCTCTCTCCCTACCCATGCCCGAATTGTCGGCATTTGGGCACCGCCAAATAATCGTTTCGATGAATTCTGAATCTGCATCAGTAATTTCCAATTGAGAACCCATTTTTCACTATTTCTAATGTGCCCTTGTGAACACGATCTACACCATCAATCTTCCTCTCGACTAGAGATTCAGACTATTTTGAAAATAATGACATCATTTTTGGATGCCGATCTTTGAGTGAAATTTGACGATCGCTGACGTTTTATTAAATTATTCAGTTATTGAAAGTATTATCATCAGTGGCTTCGGGCTGAGTCACCAATCCTGTCAAAGGATATCAGACTTGAATTTATATGTCAAGTACGAAAGAGACATTTAGCTAAAGTTCGGACAAGGGTAAATAATTTTAGGTGGAACAATACCCAGGAGCAAAATAAATTAATTCATGAACATTGGATTGGAAGCTTTTGCTACTCCCTTTAAGTATTTCTTGCTGCGTTCAGAGTGTGTATTTAACAGGTCGGTACACAGAGTGACTACAGAGAAAGATTCCATACCGGAAATAACATATTGACTCGTAAAAGTCTGTAATGATTTTTAACTTTAGTTACCAGCCATACTAAATATAAGGATTTTAATCGGTGGCTAACACAAAGCCGATTGCATCTGGCTGGATGTCGGCAATGATTTTTGCTTGAATTTGTTTGAGCCTATTTTACATTATCCGCGATTACCTCTGGTAGGCTACGCCAACGATTCGATCTAGGCGACACAACGAGAACGAGATTCTGGTAAGATTAAATCTTGGGAAAATGCGGACTCAGGCCGCCAAGGGATGCAGCTAGAACTTATGGTACATATCAAACAGGTAGAACTGTCCCATTTTAAGTCCTTCGGTGGTACTACCAAAGTCCCGATTTTACCAGGGTTTACGGTGGTTTCAGGGCCGAATGGTTCGGGTAAATCGAATATTCTAGACGCATTGTTATTTTGCTTGGGGTTGGCTAGCTCCAAGGGGATGCGGGCGGAACGTTTGCCGGATTTAGTCAATCACGATCGATCGACTAAAGGCAGCTCTGAGGCGATTGTAACGGTGACTTTCGATCTCAGTGATGGCGAGGGTGAACCGCCACAAATTGAGGTCGTAGAGAGCGATAATGAGGTCGATCTAGCTCCACCAAAATCAGCGAATGATTGGGTAGTGACGCGCAGGTTGCGGGTGAATGCTCAGGGGGGTTATACCTCGAATTATTCGATGAATGGAGAGGCTTGTAATCTCGCCGAGCTGCACGATAGACTCAATACCCTACGGATTTATCCTGAAGGCTATAATGTGGTGCTTCAGGGGGATGTGACGAGCATCATCTCGATGAATAATAAGGAGCGGCGCGAGATTATCGATGAGTTGGCTGGGGTGGCTGCTTTCGATCGCAAGATCGATCGCGCTAAGGCTACACTAGATGAGGTGAAGGAAAAGGTCGAGAAATGTGATATTGTTGCCGCAGAATTGGTGGTGCAACGGGATAAGTTATCGCAGGATCGGATTAAGGCGGAAAAATATCAACGGCTGCGGGTTGAGTTTCAAGAGAAGTCGGTAGAAGAGGTTGTTTTAAAGTGGCAGAATTTGCAACGGAAGCAGTCTAATCTGGAACGAGAATTGGGCTTGGGTAAAACTGTCTTGGGTGAGTTGGTAGGGAAAGTTACCAATTTAGAGGGCGAAATTAAGACGACAAATACGGAAGTCGATCGACTTAATGCGCGG
Source organism: Chamaesiphon sp. OTE_70b_metabat_96 (assembly GCA_031376885.1). Lineage (GTDB taxonomy): Bacteria > Cyanobacteriota > Cyanobacteriia > Cyanobacteriales > Chamaesiphonaceae > Chamaesiphon. Next base: position 23,136 of record JANMEL010000263.1, read on the forward strand.
GTAAAGGCATTGGGTGAGGAACGTCTATTAGCAGCACAAGCAGAATTAGCGACTCAACAAGCTGAGAAAAATCAACTCGACAGACAGCAGCAAGAACTAACGAAGGATCGATCGAATACTCAGAATGAGGGAGTTCAAACTAAGGGTCAGTTAGCTAATTATCAGACAGAGATAGATAATTCAAATCGGGAACAACAACGGTTAGAAACTCAGGAGCTAGCGAAATTAATTAGCGATCGAGATAATGCCAAACATCAACTAGAAGTAACTAAAGAAAAGGCTAGTTCGATCGCATCTGCATCTTCAGCATGGGTAGAAGAACAAACCCAAGTCAGTCGTCAGGTAGAAGTTACCCTCCAAGCATTAAGCAAACAACGCACCGAGCAAGCACAACTAACCGAACGTCGCAACCAGCTCACCGCAAAGATTTCCGAACAAACCGAACAGCTAGCAACTATCACCCCCGAATTAGCTAGCAAACAGGCAAACGTTATTCAGTTAGAAACTAGACTCGCTCAAATAACAGGCGAATTAGCCGTAATTGAAAACAAACTTACCGCCGTCCAAACTAACGTCGATACTCAACTCGAAACCCAAAAACGGCTATTACAAGAACAACGCGATAAACAACGTCAAGTAGATAAACTAGAAGCCCAAAACCAAGTTCAACAAGAAGCCCAAGGCACTTTCGCCACCAAGATTATCCAGGAAGCCAAAATACCTGGCATACATGGCTTAGTCGCTCAATTAGGTACCGTAGATCCAGCCTATCAATTAGCTCTAGAAATTGCCGCAGGTGGTAGACTGGGAAACTTAGTCGTCAATGATGATGGTGTAGCTGCCCGTGCGATCGAGCTGCTCAAACAAAAGCGCGGCGGTAGAGCAACATTTCTCCCTCTGAATAAGATTAATGCTCAATCGATCAATGAGAATAGCTCACTTAGATCGACAAATGGATTTATCGACTATGCCGTTAATCTAATCGAATTCGATCGCCAATATGAGAATATTTTTAACTACGTCTTTGGCAATACCATCGTATTCGATAAACTCGATCGAGCGCGGAATGCACCAGGGCGAAATCGTATCGTCACCCTCGACGGCGAACTCCTCGAAGCCAGCGGCGCAATGACAGGCGGTAACGTCTCCCAAAAATCCACCCTCCACTTCGGTACCGCCGATGCGAGTGAATCCGCCGAAGTTCGCACCCTCCAACAACGCCTAGCCGAAATAGAGCAAATCCTCCAAATCAGCACCGAAGTCGTCAATAAAAGCAACATCGAACTCCGCCAACTCAGCACCGCCGTCAGCGACACCCGTCAACAACAACGAGAAATCAAACTCAACTTCGAGCAAAATAACCGCGAAATCACTCAACTAACCAACCAACAAACCCAACTCAAAACCCAAACTTTAAAAAACCAACAAGACCTAGATCTAACAGTCACAAATCTTACCACGATCGAACGTGCATTACCCACCCAAGAAGCCATCCTCAACCACCTCCACACCGAACTAGCCGAACTAGAAAAATCCGGCGTACATAGCGATTGGCAAGCCATCCAAGTCGAAATCAAAGCCCAAGAACGCCAACTTCAACAACACCAACAAGCCCTAACCACAGTCGAACAACAACTCCAACAGATCGATCGATCCAGAGAAATATTAACCGAAAAAATCGCCGAACATCAACGCCGCATCACCGAAAACCAGCAAAGATTGGAGACACTCGATCGTAAAATCGCCGATGCTAATACGCGGATAAAAGTAATTGTAGACTCGATCGCCACCACCAAAGCATCCCTAGTCATCCTCGAACAAGAACTCGGTACCGACAAACAAGATCGCGACAAAGCCGAAACCAACCTGCGCCAACTCCAACTCAACCTCCAGGAATTGCAGTGGGAGCAACAAAAACTCACCCAACTCCAACAGCAACGCCAAACCGAAATCGAACAACTCATCATCCAAATCGCCATCCAACGCACCGAACTTCCCGAAACCATCCCCCAAATCCCCCCCGAATCCCAAACCGACGAATATCTCACCGCCCTCCAATCCCAAATCCGCCTGCTCCAAAAACGGATGGAAGCAATGGAACCCGTCAACATGCTCGCCCTCGAAGCCTACGAAGAAACCAACAACCGCCTCCAAGAACTCAGCGACAAACTCGGCACCCTCCAAGCCGAAAGCAACGAACTTCTACTCCGCATCGAAAACTTCACCACCCTGCGCTTACAAGCCTTTGCAGAAGCCTTCGACGCAGTAAACCTCAACTTCCAAGATATCTTCGCCGAACTCTCTGACGGCGACGGATTCCTCCAATTAGAAGATGCCGAAAACCCCTTCAACGGCGGCTTAAATCTCGTCGCCCATCCCAAAGGTAAACCCGTACAACGCCTCTCATCCATGTCAGGCGGCGAGAAATCCCTCACTGCCCTAAGTTTTATCTTCGCCCTCCAACGCTACCGCCCATCGCCCTTCTATGCCTTCGACGAGGTAGATATGTTCCTCGACGGTGCGAATGTAGAACGCCTCTCGAAGATGATTCGCAAGCAAGCAAATCAAGCCCAATTTCTAGTAGTAAGTCTGCGTCGCCCAATGATTGAAGCTGCCGACAGGACGATCGGCGTAACCCAAGCACGAGGAGCTTATACTCAAGTATTGGGCATCAACCTCAAGACTTCGGCTTAATCATGGACAACAAAAAGATCGATCTTTCTACTGCGAATAACGGGGAAAATTATCCAGATTGGGCAACAAATGAAGAGTGGGTAAGGGCTGTGGCTAATCTGGAAACTGAGACAGGAGTAGACATTCTCATTGGTGCAGATTTAGGAAATAATTTAGATTGTTCTGACAAAATTACAACTTCAATTCAATTGGTCAATCCTTATGACTCGATTCCCACATGACCAATTTGCAAAGGATTTTCTCGAATCATTACTATCGCCTTTAGGTCAAGTTCAAACCTCCCTGAAGATTAGTGGTGAAGTTCGGGAAGTCGATGTCTATTTTATCCCCGATCCCAAACTTACACCCATCCAAGAATTAGGCATACTAGCAGAATGTGCGAAAACCACCGTCATCTTTGAACCCTTTCGCAATTCCGTCAAAGTGCCGCAAATTCGCGCCTGCATGTCCAAGCTATACGATTTGCACAGCTATCTACTCAGAGAAGCCAAAAGACAATCGCAGCCAGAACTAGGCGATGATGTTTTACCGAATCTCTGGATTTTGACACCCACTCTATCCGCCCAAATTTTAGAGGGACTTGGTGCTAAATTAGAGCTAGACAAGTGGGGCGAAGGTGTCTATCTGCTCAGTCCAACTCTCAAGACGACGGGCATCGTTGTGATTCATCAACTACCCAAGACACCATCGACGCTATGGGTTAGACTATTGGGTAAGGGCAAAGTACAGGCACAAGCCATTCAAGAAGTGGCTGCACTACCAGAGGAGCATCCCTATCGAAATAATGCTTTGGATTTACTGGGTAATCTGAAAGTTATCCTCGAAGCCAGAGAAACAATCGAACCAGAAGAGCAGGAATTAATTATGCAGTTATCACCTTTGTATTTAGAAAAGCTTCAAGCAGCCGAACAAATTGGCAAACAGAGAGGCGAAATTAATGGTCGGCAAGATTTCGTTCTGCGTCTGTTAAACAAACGTGTAGGTGTTGTGTCGGCAGAAGTGTTGGCAAAGGTAATGGAGTTATCTTTAGAGCAGTTAGAAAATTTATATGATGCAGCTTTAGATTTCTCCAAGGTTAGTGATTTGACAGCCTGGTTGGATCTGAATGGGTGAAAATTAAGCTTGATGCTATGGTTTAATCAATCCCTTTTCTGAATCGCGATATTTACTAATTAGCTTTTTATACTTAGCAAATGGATATCCAATTGTTAAGAATAGTACTGTTAATGCTATCCCCGGAGCAATCAATAACCAGTATTTTTGATGAATCAGCACAAATGGCAAAGAAAAAGAAATGATAATTCCAGCAATAATTGTCAAAAATACTGCTCTAAAATATTGAGCATCGCGATTTAACTTTTCCTTGACAACTGGTAATAAAGCTATTGCTTGTTCTATTGACTCTAGGAAGTATATTGCTCTGATCAGTATAAAACCTCCCCAGAGGATTATAGTCGAGAAAATGCCTCTACGAAATTCATCGTCTACAATTAAGCCAATAAGATCAATGAAAAGCGTATTACTCAAAGGATATCTCGAGAAAATCATTTCTATAATTGTCGGAATGAATACTGTGTGCAAAATAGTTTCTAATAGAATAAATACCAATTTAATATAAGGTAGATGTTTTACTTGAATTGGAATCTCAGCAGTTTTGACCACTACATCTAGTTTTGCTGTCTCCTTTAAAGAGTTTGAATGCAATAATATCTGACGATTATAAACCCTCCCAGCCATCAACTTACCTGTATTGATAACAATCGAACATTCATTAGCATTCTCCGAAAACTTTCTCGATCCGAATGAAATCCACGCATGAGAATTCGGCGTATGTGGTGGATCGCTTGGATGCGGTGCAACTTCCAACCAACCTTCTAAAAGCGTCTCCGGTACATTATTCCGCACCATTAATGTTTGAGTCATCCGTTCGCCCAATTTACTCGCTGTAAACTCCAAAACAGAACTACTCACGATCGCTTCCGGTACTCGCTTAACATACAGCGGCTTAAACGCATTAAAAGCAGCTTCAGCATCGAGATATCTATCTTTTGGATCGGGTTGGACAACTTTTTCTAGCCAATCGACAAAGCGCAAACTATAAGCCGATAGCAACTCTCTCAAGCCCATGACTTGATTAGTGCCCATATTAATGATGTTATACATTTCTGTCGGTTCCGTTCTCGTCAACCAACAAACGATCGACATACCTAAACTATAAAGATCGGTTGTTTTATTAAACTGTTGAAATCGCTGCTCTGGTGGCATAAAACCCAAAGTTCCGACAGATACTGTCGAACCACCCGCACCCTCGCTGACTTTTGCCCCACCAAAATCAATTAGATAAGGCTGACAGGAGGAATCGATTAAAATATTCGCAGGCTTAATATCTCGGTGCAGCACCGGATCTGTAAACGTCTTTTGGAGATAGACTAATACTTCCAGTAACTTGAGAATAATCTCCTTTACCTGCTCTGGCGTATATAATTGCTGGTTCGAGATAATTTCTGAAAGTGGTTTCCCGTTGATATATTCCTGCACGATACAAGAACTCTGTGGGGTTTCAAAACTCATCAGATAACGCGGGATATTCGGATGATTTAACTGCTGTAAGATCTTCACTTCTCTGTCTATCTCTTTATGCCCATCCCAATTTGAAGCAGTCTGAGCAAATTGAAACTGCTTAATCACTACCAAATGTTCCGAATCGATCTCTCTCGCCAAATATGCGATCCGCCCAGCACCACGATTGGCACCCAATTCTTTAATTACTTCGTATCCGTAAGCAGTGAAGTCATTAACATTAGTCATGAGAAGCTGTGCGGTGAAGAGACGACTTCTCTTAATATGCCCAGTATTATATTCGATGTCACAGGATTGATGCGTTGTGATGAGAATAATTGCTCTGTATGGGTTTTAAGTAGTGAGGTAGCCCATGCTGTTTTGACTCGATTGATCGATAGTTTCGATCGATCTAAATATTTCAGGAGCTGGAACATTAGCAAGCTCCCTCGGCTCTAACTTGTGCATCCCACCACCATATACCCTCCCCTCATCAATCATTACTTTCTCAGTAATCGTATTCAACGCTTCAAAAAATATTGCTACCATTTCTGGATCTTTAGCGATAACCGCCGCCACCTCTGGATTGGGATAAAGAATCAGATACGAATTAGCAACGATCGCTTTTGAATGATTTAGAATAAATCGGAACCACTTTTTTCCATTTTTGTCAGATCTACCCATATATGTACAGTAGAAACGACTCTCAGCTCGATGTTCTTGTGCATACCAAAGCTTGCGACTCTTGCACAAATATCGATCGGCAACACCAGTTTTAATACCTACCTGAAGATAAGCATATAACTCAGGATAAAGATGTTCAATTTCACTAATAGCTAACTTAGAATCAAGGACGAATAACTGAGGATCGATCGCGGGATAACCTAAATCATCAGTTACTATTTCTATCCCAGAAAGGTATCGCGGACTTGGTAATATTGGTTTGAATTGAGATATTGGTAAACCTTTGCTTTCAATATCACTTCTGGTTAAAATAAAATACTTATTATCACCAGTTGCAATACCACGTTTTACCGAAAAAAAGTCACTTAATCTCGGAGTATCTATAATCTCACGTTCATTACTTACCGGAAATCGCGACCATTTTTTTTCATTTACCAATACCCTTGCCGTGACTATTTTTTCATGTGCGGGGTCTTCGATCGTCCCACCATAAGTAAACTTGACTTGATGATTTAGATCTGGCTTCTTGTTCTGAAACCAGACAACAGCAGAAGAAACCAAAGCATCATCAAATTGAGCATCCTTCGGATCGAATCGATGAATTTGTAATAGACTGACTTCTCTCAGTAGATATTCCTTGACGGCTTTACCATAATTGACATCCATAAATTCACTTGGGATCAACCATCCAGCAATACCATTCGATCGCATCCACCGATGAGATAATGCCATAAAATAGCAGTACAAGCCAGCTAAACCAGATAATTTCATATTAGCAGCAGCGAGTGCCTCTAGATATAGTCTTTCTTTTTGTCCATTAATATGATGGTGGCGAACATATGGTGGATTACAGATAATCAAATTAAATTTTTCACCCTCATTCAGCGGTGGATCTACTTTTGTAAAATCATTTAATTGATAATCAAGAATACTTTCCGACCACAGATCGATAGATGGTCTTCCATAATGATTATCTATTTCATATCCAGTAGCAGCTTCGATACATCTAGCCGAACAAACATTATTGTTCAGAGCACTAAAAAACGAACCAGTTCCAATTGCTGGGTCGAGAAAACGAATTTTTTCACCAGTTGGTATTAGTTTTAAAGCATTTTGCAGAATATCATTAGCCAGAATTATCGGTGTCGAAAATTGTCCCAAAATATTGCGTTGTTCTTGGGTTTTGAGTAGATCTAGTTCTCGTTGAACGATCTGCCTCTGAGTTTCTATTTTCTCGATACATCTCATACTCAAAATCCAAATTGTGCTAAATCGTCAATCCGATGTTCCCAAACCCAATCGATACCTTCGGCCGCTTCATACCCCAAGTAACCAGAATCAAAATAGCCACAGAGAAACAAGTCAAATGCGATCCGATCGCCGTAAGTTTTCCGAAGTTGTTGGATCTTCACAGCTTCTTCCTTTCTCCGCTTATTTGTATTGGTAAAATCTCCCGCCGACTTTGCCTCAAACAGTGCTGGAAAGTCACCCCGTTGAGCACTCTTTCGCATAATTACTGCGTCAACCGGAATATTGACTTTCTTGCCGCCATCCATCGTAATTGGGACATTAAAACGAAATGAAAACGTACCCATAGGCATCATCAGGAAATCTTTAGCCTCGCCAAGTATCAGCTCGCGGTAGCCTCTTGCTTCCAACCATAACTTAATTGCTGCCAGTTGACGTTTTTCCTGAGCATTCCGAATAATGGGATTAGCGACCGCACCACACAATCGATCGGCTACAATTATTGATGCTCGATGAACCTCTTCTTTTGTACCATTATCGCCGCGCTGCTTCCACACAAAAATATCTGGATCTGCCATTCGATCGATAATGTCACCGATTCGATTCAATTGCTCCAGTAGCTCCACTGCTTTCATCGTTGGCGGAATACGCTTCTCTTCCTCCATCGTTTTGACAAGATTAGGCGAAACACCAGCCAACCCAATCAGTCGATCTCTTGCAATCGGCGGACATGTAGCCATCCTGAGCATTAACAATACAGAAGGATTCGCCTGCAATGTTTCAGGGCGAATATCAGTCAAATTTTCCGTAAGCTGTAGTGCCAGCTCCACATGTTTAGTCGTTTCGATCCGAGTTTCCCTAAAAGCTTTGGGAGCGAAAGCCATAAACCATTCATTGTAAAAATCAACCGATTTGGCAACATCAGCCTTCCATAAATCTACCTTGTCGCGATTGACTCCCACTGTTTACTCCTCAATCTAAATCTATCGCTCTCGATTTGAGCTTACCATTTACAGATCGTCTTTGGCTCAGATCTCAGTCGATCAAAAATCGATAGCAAACTCACCCAACTCTAACAGCGACTTCAACAGCAACGCCAAACCGACATCGAACAACTCATCATCCAAATCGCCATCCAACGCACCGAACTTCCCGAAACCCTCCCCGAAATCCCCCCCGAATCCCAAACCGACGAATACCTATCCCCCCTCCAATCCCAAATCCGCCTGCTCCAAAAACGGATGGAAGCAATGGAACCCGTCAACATGCTCGCCCTCGAAGCCTACGAAGAAACCAACAATCGCCTCCAAGAACTCAGCGACAAACTCGGCACCCTCGCCGCCGAAAGCAACGAACTCCTCCTCCGCATCGAAAACTTCACCACCCTGCGCTTGCAAGCCTTTGGAGAAGCCTTCGACGCAGTAAACCTCAACTTCCAAGATATCTTCGCCGAACTCTCTGACGGCGACGGATTCCTCCAATTAGAAGATGCCGAAAACCCCTTCAACGGCGGCTTAAATCTCGTCGCCCATCCCAAAGGCAAACCCGTACAACGCCTCTCATCCATGTCAAGCGGCGAGAAATCCCTCACCGCTCTAAGTTTTATCTTCGCCCTCCAACGCTACCGCCCATCGCCCTTCTACGCCTTCGACGAGGTAGATATGTTCCTTGATGGAGCAAATGTCGAACGCCTATCCAAGATGATTCGCAAGCAAGCCAATCAAGCCCAGTTTCTAGTAGTAAGTCTGCGTCGCCCGATGATCGAAGCTGCCGACAGGACGATCGGCGTAACCCAAGCACGGGGAGCTTATACTCAGGTATTGGGCATCAATCTCAAGACTTCAGCGTAGAGATATTTCACCTCTATTTTTATAACTTCTAAGATACAATTAAGACCTGTACTATTTATAAACCAGAACCCTTACAGCAAAGTATAACTTTATGCAATTAGTTCGATTAACATCAGACAAAATTGTAGACTTATCTCGATTTGTGGCGATTTTGCCCAATGAAGAAAACCATTGCTATTCTCTCATACTTGAAGGCAGCGATCGAGATATCCCAATTTATCAAGACGATCTTAATATTCTCACCAAATATTTGAACAAGCCAAAGATTGTAACCCAGACTCAATATAATCTTGCTGACTTAGCAAAACCACAAGCCGTAGAAATCCTACAAGCTAGAATAGCTAGGCACGAAGCAATGAGTGATGAAGAATCAGCCGTAAGAGCCGCCGCCTGGGAAAGATTTAAACACAATATTGATGCCGACAGACCCGATGGTAGTAAACTTTATTCTTAATCTATGGCAATTGTGTTGATGGATTCGGGGATTATTGGTTTGCTTACTAATCCCTATAAAAAAGGCGAATCAGCAGCTTGCGAACGTTGGCTACTGGGTTTATCCGCCAAAGGCGTTTATATTGTTTCGTCAGTTTTATGCGATTATGAAGTTAGGCGAAATCTAATTCTAGAGAGCGAACGCACAGGAAATCGAGATAACTTAAACAACCTCGATGAATTGACTGATTTTGTTTCATTTTTATCGGTATCAGATGAAAGTCTGAAATTAGCATCTGTGCTGTGGGCACAATCTAAATTAAGTGGACTACCAACCGCTCAAGATGGTTCACTGGATGCGGATTTAATCATTTGCGCTCAATGGCGAATATTATCAGCACAATATCCAGGACAGATGAGTATAATTGCTACTACAAATGTTAAGCATTTAAGCCGATTTGCTACTGCTAGTAAATGGCAAGATATAAATCTCTGATGTGATACTTTCATTTAACATTCAACCGAGCCTAACTATATGAAAGTTTTTCTAAAACAATCTGGTCGTGGGTGGATACATTTATGTGTAGAAACTAGTAATGTCTGCACTATCATTCATACATCAGTCACATTCGATCCTTATGAGCGATTATACATTTGGCTCGGACAAATCCGCGATTCTCAATTACCTGTGTCAATGATAATTGATGAAGAAGGTTATGGAGTTGAACTGATAGTAGAACCTGACAAAAATGATACTGTATTTTTTCATATTGAGCCTTGGTTCTCCAGCACAGATCGGATAACATGTGGAAAAGAAATAATCAACCGTCGAGAACTAATTAGAGCATTTCATAATGGCATCGTCGATTTCATAAATAATGATTTTATTTCATCTAATTGGGCTTCTATCGATTACCTGAGTTATCAAAATTGGGATGCATTGCTCAGAGATGATCTCAAGCCTCAAAATTGGGAGAAACGTTTACTAATAGCTGGATTTGAAATATTCAAAAGTGAAAATTATCCAGACGTAAATACGGAAAATATTCCTGAAAAGTATCAACTCACAGCCGACCAAAAATCCATACTGACACTAAAATATGCAATAGAGAGAATAGCTATAGCGAATAAAAATTATTCTCAAGAAATAAAAGATTTTACTAGCTTATATCACAAGTTGCCTGAAGATATTATCTTGAATGAAGTCGATATCGACTGGTATCAAGAACATAGAGCAAAGCTTAATACAAGGTATGACAAATCGTGGGAAATAGTTATAAAAAAGAGCGATCGTTATCTTAATTTACATAAATCCAGACTTGAATCATTGAAAATTGGTCAAGTTGTTGATGGCACAATAGTAGGAATTAGGGACTATGGAGTATTTGTAGATTTTGGTGGATGTCGTGGTCTTTTACATATTTCAGAAATTTCTCAGTCAGAAATAGAACACCCCAATCGAATATTTGCAGAGAGAGATTGGGTGAGAGCAATTATTATCGATTTGGATATCGATCGACGTAGAGTTACTTTATCGACTAGTATTTTAGAGTTAGAATCTGGAGACATGCTGAAAGAGCCGTGGAAAGTCTATGAAAAGGCTGAAGAAATGGCAGCTAGATATCATCAAAATGTCTTATCGAAGATCGTTGAAGTCGATTAGAATGGATCTCATAAATATCGATCGAAATAATTGTTCTGCATGGTTTTCAAGTAGCAACACAAATCATACTACTTTGACTCGATCGACTGTATAGCCATAAATGTAATCAACAGGCGAATATTCAATCTTGCCACTTGACTCTATCCGATCTATAATTTCTATAGGAACTAGAGAAAATTCTGATTACCTATGTCTGGAGTAACTGTATCAGCCCACACCAGTCAAGAAATAGTCGATCGCATCGACTCGATCGCCAAATCTGAACGCCGCAATCGATCGCAAGTAGTCGGGATGGCGTTAGATTTATTTGTCGAGCTTCCTCCTTCAGTGCGCGAAGCATGGCTCAAAGCCAGCACCACAAGCTCCCCACAGCAGATGAAAGCATTGATGGATAACATCGCTCGAACGATCGTTGATGCTCAGTATCAAGCCGCACATAGCAAAACGATCGAGCAAATGCAGATCGAACACCTAGAACCATTGAATACAGAAGACGATCTTCTGGCTGCTGCGGTTAAAATAACCAAGCGGACATAAAATGTTGCGATTGTGTTTGGATCTAAACATTTGGGTTGCTGCTCTACTCGCAGATCGAAAAGGGCGAGTTAATACAGGTTCTCAGTATCTGGTTGAAATCGTCAGGAATGGCTCTTCTTCCGTCGGTGCAGTCAACCTTATTATTTCATTGGGAATGCTCGATGAACTGAAATCGGTAATTGTCGAGCATTTAGGATTGAGCATCGAAATAGCCGATGCGTATGTATCGGCGATCGAAGAGTATGCAAAACTGGGGGCACAATTAACATTAGGCGGAACTGGGGTAATTGGGTTGAGAGATATAGAAGACGCTCATGTATTAGAAACAGCAATTGCTGGTAGAGCCGATTTTCTAGTCACAGCTAATTTCAAAGATTTTATCGTCGATCGAGATACTAAAATAGAGATTCCAGATCGTCACGCTATTTACTATTCATCAGCCCACAGCCTCCAAATCGTCCATCCATATCTAATGCTAGAGTGGATTAGATATGGAGATCTGCCCAAAATATCACCCCAATATTCTCTCTAAGCTGTCAAACATCTAAATTGCACATTCGATTCCGCTCAAACTATTTTGTTGAGCGGAGTCGTTGGCGAAGCCTTTCCCTTGGAAATAACCAACGGCGGATGTACTTTAAATGTCGAACAGCTTAGTTCTAAGTTTAACCTCTGGGAAATCGCGACCATTTATTTTCATTTACCAATACCCTTGAACTGACTATTTTCTCATGTGTGGGATGTTCGATCGAACCGCCATAAGTAAATTTGACTTGACGATCTAGATCTGGCTTCTTATTCTGAAACCAGACAACAGCAGAAGAAACCAAAGCACGATCAAATTGAGTATCTTTGGGATCGAATCGATGAATTTGCAACAGGCTTACTTCATTCAGTAGATATTCCTTAACAGCTCCACGATAATTTACATCCATAAATTCACTCGGTATCAACCATCCTGAAATAGCATTCGATCGCATCCAAGGATGAGATAACGCGATAAAATAAATGAGTCTAAATCTGTCGTGAAAGTTGAAGTGCGGAACGTGGGTTATACATTTCCAACAACCTCTAAGCAACGACATTAAAGTCAGCAGCAGTTAGAGCCAAACCAGCAGTTAGTTGGACAAATTGACCGCCATTAGTGCCAAAACCCGCAGTAGCTGCATTATTAATAGCTCCATCGGCATTGTAGAATAACTTACCATTAGCACTGTTGTAGACGATCGTACCAGCCGCAGTTGCAGCAGCAAGATCCGTGGTGACAGAGCTAAAATTGGTGGCGAGTAATGGAGTGCCAGCCGTAGTTGTGAGGGCAGTAAAATAAGATTTACTCAACTGCACTTTGTCTAATTCAACCTTGTTGAAATCAGTAATGGTATCAACGCCCATAGCCGTGAGTAAATTCAATAACGGGCTACCATCAAAAGCAAAGGTATCGCTCCCAGTGCCACCAGTGAGAGTATCATTACCAGCAGCACCATTAATGACGTTATTACCCACACCACCATTGATGATGTTATTGGTACTATTTCCATTACCATTGACTGAGCCAACTAAATTGAGATTTTCGACATTCACAACCAGAGAGTAGTTGTTAATCGAGCTAATGACGGTATCTGTACCTGAAGTGGCTGCTTCGGTGACGATATCGCCGATGCTATCGATGATATAGGTATCGTTACCTGCGCCACCAATGAGGTTGTCATTACCTGCACCACCATTGAGAGTATCGTTGCCGTTATAGCCGTATAAGGTGTTGTTGAGGCTATTTCCAGTCAGAGTGTTAGAGGCATTACCCGCGCCTTGCAGATTTTCGATGCCAATCAAGGTATCGCCTGCTGCTTCACCAGTATTGTTAGCGGCATTAGACAAGTCAACGATGACAGCAGTAGTCGAGTAATAATAACTCGCTAAATCAATGCCATCGCCACCGTCGATAACATCGCTACCTGCACCACCAAAGAGAACATCGTTACCAGCAGCACCAATGAGGGTGTCATTGCCTAATCCACCGATGAGGGTGTTATTGGCAATAGATCCCGTAATGCTATCGTTTCCACTACCCCCAGTGACATTTTCTAGTTGAGTTACGCTCAAGACTAAGTTGTTGTTGATAGTTTGGGCGGTGGTAAGCGATAGATCGATTTTAATGGCAGTGTTGCCGCTAAACTCGATTCTGTCTGTACCACCAGTAGTAGCTTCGTCAATGATATCGATACCTTGAAGACGATCGATATTAAATTTGTAGGTATCATCGCCTAATCCCCCGCTGAGACTATCGTTACCACTATTGCCATCGAGAATATCGTTACCTGCACCACCGGAAAGGATATTATCGCCGAAGTTACCTAGCAGATAGTTGTCTTTGATATTTCCGGTAGCATTGAGATCGTGTAATCCTGATAGGCTGAGATTTTCTATTTCGGTGAGGGCAGTTAGATCGTAGTTGGTGCTGGTAACGATCGTATCAATACCCCCAGCGGCTAATTCGGTAATCGTGTCGATGACGTTATCGGTGTAATAGGTATCATTCCCTAAGCCACCAATTAAGATATTGTTGCCGCCACCACCGACGAGGGTATCGTTGCCATCACTTGCTGTGAGGGTATTGTTGCCCAGATTACCAATCAGGAGATTATTGGCAGCATTACCCGTAGCGGTGAGGTTTCCGGTGCCTGTGAGCGTCAGATTCTCGATATTGGTTAAACTGGCGAGGGTGAAGGCGACGCTAGAAACGATTGTATCAGTACCTTTGTTTAGCTGCTCGACGATCGAGTCGGTAATGGTATCGACGATGTAAGTATCGTTGCCCGCTCCGCCTGTGAGGGTGTCTACTCCCCCACCACCATCGAGGATAGTATTACCTGTAAATGTGGTGGCATCGATCGAGTTATTGGTGATGCCGCCAGTTAGTTGAACTATTTCGATACCCAGGAGTGTATCTGTACCATTTCCGGTGAGGGTGGTATTGGTGAGGATAAAGTTGACATTCCCTGATTCGACTAGGGTATCGATACCATCGCCACCATTGAGAGTATCATTACCTAGTCCGCCTGTGAGTCGATCGTTGCCCAATCCGCTGAGGATGGTATCGTTACCATCGCCACCATTGAGAATGACATCGCCTAATGTAAATCCAGTGGTGTTGAGTTGGTTGTTGCCGATACCGCCTGTGAGTTGTGCCTGCTCGATACTGATGAGTGTATCTGTGCCATTTCCGGTGAGGCTAGTATTGGTGAGGATGAAGTTCACATCGCCAGATTCGACGACGGTATCTACCCCTGCTTTACCATCGAGGGTATCGTTGCCCAATCCGCCTGTAAGTTGGTTATTGGCGATATTCCCGTGGATTTGATTGGCGTTGATATTTCCCGTTGCATTTAGGTTTTCTGAGCCGAGGAGGGTGAGATTTTCGACGTTGGCAAGGCTAGCTAGGCTGAGGCTGAGGCTAACTGTAGATAGAATTGTATCTGTGCCCGCAGTGGCTGATTCGATAATTCCATCGCTGATGCTATCGATGATGTAAGTATCGTTACCCAATCCACCTGTCATGGTGTCATTTCCGATGCCACCATCGAGGTTATCGTTACCGCTACCACCGAGTAGTCGATCGTTTCCACCAGCTCCATTGAGGGTGACATCTCCCAGGGTGAAGGCAGCCGCCGAGATGACATTCGCACCATCATTACCTGTGAGGGTGGCTTGCTCGATGCCGCTGAGGGTATCGGTAGTGGTGACTGCACCAGTACCATTGGTGAGCAGAGTCGTATTGGTGAGTGTCAAATCGGCAATGGTGGATTCGACGATGCGATCGATTCCCAATCCGCCAGTTAGAGTATCATTCCCCGCGCCACCTGTGAGGAAATCGTTCCCATTTCCACCATCTAAGCTATCGTTGCCAGTACCACCAATTAAGGTATCGTTGCCATCTCCACCAGTTAAGATGGCTGTGCCTGTAAAGATGCCCGCATCGAGAATATTGTTATCGGTAGAACCAGTTAATTCGGCTCGTTCGATCGATTCTAAATTATCTTCTTCGAGAATAACAATTTGCTCGTTTGTGAGATTGAAATTGATTAATTGAGTATCTGTCAACATTAAGTTAGCAGTTCTTAATTCTTTGAGCGTATCAATTCCATCACCGCCAGAAATCGAGTCTTTGCCTAAACCACCTGTGAGGGTATCGATACCAAGTCCACCTTTGAGAGTGTCATTACCAGCACCACCTTCGAGGATGTTATTACCATTGTTGCCAATCAGGATATTGTTTTTACTATTTCCAATTCCTTTAGTATTGCCCACTCCAGTGAGGAATAGATTGTTAATCACATCGGTTTCTAGGAGTGTGCGATCGACAGCAGATTTGATTGTATCTTTAATTGTCACTGTCGCAGTTCCGACTCCAATTTTGGCATTAATACTAGGGGTAGATAAGGTGACACCAAAGGTTTCATCACTTTCTGCCAACGCATCGGTCAAAATTGGAATGCTGATGGTTTTAACTGTTTCTCCGGCGAGGAATGTGACTGAAGTAATTGCCGCCGCCGTATAATCTAACCCTGCTGTGGCGGTACCATTTGCGGTGCTATATTGCACCGTTGTACTAGCGGTGAGATTGGGTTTGTTGAGGATGATTGTTACCACTGCTTGACTGGTGGTATCTCCTTCCACGACGGTGATATTTTCGATGCTAAAACTAGGGAGATTATCGGCTACCACTAGATTGAGGACAAAATTTCCAGTTGTGGGTACGGGAGTTCCAGCACTATCAACCGCTCTGGCACCATCAACGGCGATCGCGTATCTTTGACCCAGAATAGCATCAAACGTAATCGAACTATTTTGCCCTTCACCCGAATCATCATCGCTCTTGACGGAGGTTAAGGCATTGACAACGGTACCTTGATATACACCGAGTACGGTATCAAATTGACTACCATTAGTAGAAAGTGTCACCTTCCCTGTAGCTGTAGCAGTCCAGAAGTACCAAACGGAATTACGAGTATTGTCATCGAGGATTCCGGCTTCGCCAACTTCTCCCGTGGCGAGACGGTTGGAACCCGATACAGTCCAATTCGCACCAGTCATGATGGTGCCCTGAGCAAAGTTATTATTAATCGGCGTATCGTCGTTTTGAATCGTGGTGGTGATGGGCTGGGTGGTATTGATGGTGTACCCAGTGCCAGCAGCGAGAGTGAGAACGATCGATTCGTCTAGCTCGGCAGTAGTATCGCCCACTGGGGTAAGAGTCAGTGTCGCTTTGCTAGCACCAGCAGCAAACGTAATCGTACCAGTCGTACCTACATAGGTTGCCGCCCCAGATTGAGTATAGTCGGTGGTAATTTGGGCGGTGCCACTGATGGTAAAGTTGGTCGTCAGCGCGGCTGTAGTCGAACCAGTGCGGGTAAACTCATATACGATTCGATCGGTACCTTTGAGCGGTTGTACGCCATTTTCGAGTACAGTCAGCTCGTTAGTATTCGTCAATGTACCAGCAACATCGCGCTTCTGTGAGTAAGCTCGGAGCGAAATTTGAGGTGTTTGGGTAAATTGGAGCGTCAAGGGTTTGACAATTGGTGCGGCTGGGGCACTGCTACTGTAATCGCCTTCTACTGGAACGACACGGAATAGTACCTGTTGTTGGGCTAATCCTGTAGAGGGGAGTTTAAATTCACTGATTAAAGTTCCGGTTGCACCTGTAGCCAAAGCTAGCCCTGTCGCAGTCGAAACAGTTTCCAGCAGGATGTCGGCATTATCCAAAACAGTGTCGTTGGATAGATAAGCTAGAGTTTTCCAGCCTGTTTTGGCGATACCCAAACCGTTATTTTTGACGGTAGCTGTTACCTGAATCGTTCCTCCAGCGGCACCTTGAAGCGGTGAGGTAATCGTTTGCAGACTCAAGTCACCAAACTGAGTCGGCGTGACATTAATCTTGCGGACGATCGTATTATTGAACAGATTTGCTTCATTTGCCTGGATCGATGTACCAGGTAATGGCGGTAAATCCGTACTCAGGAATAGATATTGAGTGCCACTGACATTATACGGAATGGTAATCGACTGACTCAGGTTCTGAGTTTGCCCTGGGGTGGGGAGACTGTGCCAATTCACGCCCAAGATGCGATCGTCCGCACTGAGTTTATCATCATTGGACAGATAGAAATAAGTTCGGTAGGCATCATTACTACTACCACCCAAGCCGATATTTTTGACAGTCCATGCCACATCTAAGCTTTGAGCTTGAGCGACGGTATTCGGGCTAGAGATTTGACCGATTTCTAGATCTGGGAGCAGGATCACCCCATCATTAGTTTCGCTATTGATGGTGATTTTGGCTTTGTCTTGGTTGACGATCGTATAACCATTGACTGGATTTTGGAGCGACACAGTGAAGGTTTCTGGGGCTTCTGCGCGGTTATCGCCTTGGATCGCTAGATTAATCGTTTGAGTAGTTTGACCAGCCGCGAAGACCAATTTACCGACGATCGGTTGGAAATCATTGTTGGGGGTCGCTGTGTCGGTGGTGCCAGCATAGACACTATACTCAACGGTGATTTCTTTGAGACTCGCGACAGATAATGTCACCGTGAGGGGGACGACTTTTTGACCGCTATCGCCTTCGACGATCGCCAGTGTCGGAGTTGTAAAGGCGATGGTAGGTAGAATATTAAAGGTTTGAAGCGGCGCGGCGGCAGCAGCAGCACCAACAGCACCAACAGCACCAGCGGTAATAGCGGGGTTAGAGAGGCGACCACCACCATCTATAGCGCGAACCTCCCAAGTGTATGCACCCCCTGCAAGTCCCTGAATCGTCCAACTACGGCTACCATCAGCTTCTAATTTGCCTTTGCCGATATTCCCAACTATGCCATCGGTAGCGGTAGTAGCGAGAATATTTTTCCCAGCGGCATCCTTAACTACCAGTTGATAATTCAAGCCGAGTGTGGGTGTCTCCGCATCGCTGGCACCACTCCATTTGAGCGTCACGCTAGTGCCATTAATTAGGGCTTGGAATCCGGTGGGAGCTGTTGGTGCGGTATTTGGGCTAACGTCGTTGCGGAGAACTTGAGTAATACCAGCACCATTGACGGAGAGGAAAAGATCGAGATCGCCGTCGCCATCATTATCGGCTTGGGTGATGGTATTGTATGTCGAGCTGAGGGGGATTTGGTCGAAATATTTTTCAAATCCGGTAGCTGTGCCCCGATAGAGGGTAACTTGTGCGCCGAGAATGGCTATATCCAAACGCCCGTCGCGATCGTAATCACCAGTGACAATACTCGTACCCCCAGTGAGGGCTGGATTTTGGACGGTTGGAGCTTGGAGGGCAAAGGTACCCAGATTGTTTTTGTAGAAGCTGGTTTGGGCAGCAGTTGTCAGGAGTAGATCCAAATCTCCATCATTGTCATAATCTCCCCAAGTGGAGCGAGTCGCACTAGGCAAGGTGTTAGTAGTCGCCGCAAATACTCCGGCGGTATTTTTGTACAGAGTGCTAGCGGTAGCATTATTTAGCAGTAAATCCAAATCGCCATCACTGTCATAATCTGCCCAACTAGATTGAGTCGCACCAGGTAAAGCGGTGGTAGTCAGGGCAAATACTCCGGCGGTATTTTTGTACAGAGTGCTAGCGGTAGCATTATTTAGCAGTAAATCCAAATCGCCATCATTGTCATAATCCGCCCAACTAGCTAGAGTCGCACCAGGAATAACGGCAGTATTTGCCGTGAATGTGCCGCCAACTGCTTGAGTGAAAATACTCGTCTTCGTCGCACTAGTGAGGAGAATATCGAGTAAACCATCATTGTTGTAATCGCCCCAGCTTCCTTGAGTTGAAATGGGTAATACAGTGGAGATCGCATTATATACACCACTCTGATTTTGATTAATCCGACTTCCTGTAGTGTCGATCGACAATACATCCAAGTCACCATCGCGATCGTAATCTGCCCAAACTCCCCCAGGGATACTATCATTATCTAAGTTGGTGACGGCAAAATCACTAGGATTCAAATTGTTGTATATAGGATCGGTACTCTGAGCGGCTCCAGTAATAATACTATAAGTCCGATTGCCGTCCGATCGAGTATCATTAACCCCTGTCACCGTGACTATTTGCTCGACATTCCAATTGGCAGATGTGAAGGTGAGACTACTAACATTAGTGGTTCCTTCTGTCAATTCCGAACTTTGAATCGGAATAATCACATTCCCCGTCGGCTGACTATTGAGCAGCACAGAAAAGCGAGCTATACCCCCAGCTTCGGTAGTAACTGCTGTGCCGATCTGTGTAATTGTAATGCCAGTAGTCGGAATTACGGTAGTCGGAGTTCGATCGACCACAAACATGTCACCCAGATTATTCGTATCTCCCGCCACTAGATTAGAGCCAGCCGAGTTAAACGATACATATCGCCCATCCCCGCTGATATCTGCGCCACTGCTCAAACCATTCGACTGTACGCCATTAGTACTGTTGTTAGTGAGACGGGTAGTGGTGTTGGTAGTGCGATCGAATATGAAGATATCACTCGTACTATTAGTATCCCCCGCCACTAGATTAGTTGCACTGGAGCTAAAGGTGATATACCGCCCATCTGCACTGATCCGTGGATCGAAACTACTACCATTCGATTGTGTGCCATTACTCGCAACGCTGACACGAGTAGTAGTATTGGTAGTGCGATCGTGTACGAATATATCACTCGTACTATTAGTATCTCCTGCCACTAAATTGGAGGCATCAGATTCAAAGGTGACATATCGTCCATCCGCGCTAATACTCGGACTACTGCTGCCAAGAAAACCATTCGATTGTGTACCACCAGTCGCAACGCTGACACGGGTAGTGACTTGAGTAGTGCGATCGAGTACAAAGATATCCCAGAAAGCAGTATTAGTATCTCCTGCCACTAAATTGGAGGCATTGGAGTAAAAAGCAACATACCGCCCATCGGCACTGATACTTGGATCGCTACTACCACCATTACCTTGTTGGATCCCACCAGTGGCAACGCTAGCAATGGTAGTGGTATTGGTAATGCGATCGAATACGAATATATCAGCGTTGCCATTAGCATCCCCCGCCACTAAATTAGTCGCACTGGAGCCAAAGGTAATGTACCGCCCATCTGCACTGATACTCGGATTAGTGCTGCCAAAAACACCATTAGACTGAGTACCATCACCAGCAAGGTTGACACGGGTGGTGGTGTTGGTAGTGCGATCGAATAGGAAGATATCAGCTTGTCCATTCGTATCACCCGCCACTAGATTAGTAGCATTGGAGCTAAAGGTAATGTACCGCCCATCGGCACTGATACTCGGATTATTGCTAAACCCATTAGATTGAGTGCCACCAGTCGCAACGCTGACACGGGTAGTTGTGTTGGTAGTGCGATCGAACACAAATACATCAGATTGACCGTTATTATCACCCGTCACCAGATTCGTGGCACTGGAGGTAAAAGCGATATATCGCCCATCCGCGCTCAGGGTATTACTTCCACCGTTGATAAAACCATTAGACTCTGCGCCACTCACACCAACACTGACACGAGTGATGACGGGATCTCGATTGTCTTGATTTACCAGGGTGAGATCGTTAACTGAGATGGCATTGTAGCTAGCATCTTCACTGGTGACAGTAGTTTGGATGGTGTAGGCGATATTTCCATCGGCGATATTATCGTCAACCCCTTGGATGGTGGCAGTTTGGGCGACATTCCAGTTATCGGGGGTGAATGTCAAACTAGGAACTGTCACTAGCCCTTCCGTCAGATCGGAACTAGTGAAGCTCAGAACTACATTTTTGGTCGGACGACTCTTGAGCAAGACTGTAAAACTCTTGGTGATGCCAGTTTCATCAGTGATGAGAGTTGTGGTTGGTGTAATCGTAATGCCCGTGGGGACGATCGTAAACGGATTGGTAGTAAACGAACTTTCGGCAGAGAATGCCGAGCCGACAAAGCCCGCGCCGATCGACTGTACACTCCAATAATGGGTAACGCCCTTGGCTAAATTGCTCATTACCAGGCTATTGTTGTACCCAACATTCCCCAATTCAGCGACGCTACGTTTGCCGAGACTATTTGCCAGCGGAGCGCGGATATCACCACCGCCCGATGTTGTCCCCATCCGCAGATTGTAGGAATATGGAGTACTACCGCCTGGAGTTACATCAGTCCATCCCAAGCTGATTCCTGTGGGAACAACTAGAGTCTGAATACCGAGGGGCAGATTTGGCACTGGATTGGGGGTACCAGCAGGGGTAAACTTGTTGTAATAATTATTCCGATAGATTTGAACAAAAGGTGTCCCAGTGGTGCCTAGCGTGCCCGTGACGAGCAAGTCCAAGTCGGTATCATTGTCATAGTCACCCCAAGCAACGGAGCCATTTTGTAGCCCTGGGATTAAAGCAGCTTCCGATTCAAATCGTTGTCCTGTAGTGCCCGTACTATTCGGGCCGAGGAAGACCTTGGTAAAGGCACCATCTGGCCCAACGCCAGTTATCGCCACATCCAAGACACCATCGGTATTAAAATTGCCCCAAGTGGCGGAACCATTCGTCACACCAGGTAAACCCAATCCGGCGGTATTGAGGGTGTAGTCTCCATTTCCACCGCTGGCAAAGCTAGTTACCCAAACTTCGGCAGTTTCGAGATCGGGAGTGTAATTAAATTGGAGCGAAGAGTTTCCAGTCCCATTATCATCATTGAAAGCTACCTGTTGGAATCCCCCGTTTTGGTCTTTCTTGACGATTTGGAGGTAGGTATCAAAACTAGCAGTTAAAGTGAGATCGATGGTTTCTTCTCGCTGACTATTTTTGACAAACTCCGTAATTCCATAAGCTTTATAGAATGCGCCAGGGCGAAGGGGATTTGCTTTGATTCCGGTGGCGGTATCAATACGTGCAACTAAGTTACCAGATTCAGATTTACCGAAGAATTCTTTGGTAAAGGCGATCGTATCAGTCGTACTATCATTTTTATAAACATAGGTACGATTTTCGCCAGTGATTAGTAAGTCGAGTTTTTTGTCTTTGTCATAATCTCCTAGAGCTACTGTTTCCGAACCATTAAGCTTGATGGGATTAGTAAGTCTGGATGTTTGCTCTAGCCAATTTTTGCCCTCGATATTTTGCCAGACTTCGACGCTCTTATTGATTTTTTCGATCGATAATTTGAACTCGCCGATCGCACCAGCCCGAAAGCTAGTCGCGCGAAGCTTTAATCCGGGTTGATAAGTGAAAGTGAGTCGAGAATTTAGCCCTTCCCCACTATCATCATCTTGCAGCACAACACTATTGCTTTTACCAGAACTGATGACTTGGAGATAAGTATCAAATTTCCCAGACAGATTGACTTCATAAGATTGTCCGGCTACCAGTTGGATTCCGGCAACACCCAGATCGAAATCTTGATAATACTTACCAGTAGCATCTAGTGTCGATAATATAGATAATCCACTATTTCTGACAATCGGCACTGAAACTTGGGTTTTACCTGCGTTGATAAAATCGACAAATCCATCATTATTTAGATCGCCTAACGTGATTTTACCATCCGTAACTTGGCTCGTCTTGGTTAATGTTTGACCATTGGCAAAGTAGAACTTAATTTCGTTCCCTTGACTAGTGACGATATCCAATTTGCCATCATTATCCAAGTCGCCCCAGATGGCTTGAATTCCTGCATTAAATTTCTGGTTTGATAAACCATTAATATTCTGCTCGACAAAATTATTCGTGAGACTATTGAAAGCCAGAACTTTGACTTGATACTTCTTCTCTGGCAGATTGGTAGCCGAATTGACAAAGGTATTTACCCCAGTTGCCAATATATCTAGATAACCATCCCCATTATAATCTCCCCATAGGGCAGTATCAAAGCGTTCCAATTGACCCAACTGAATCGTCGCCCCAAAAGCTTGGGAAAGATCGGTTTGATTAACTAATCCAGTATTCTTATAAACTGTCGCAACACCATTACCATAGTCATCACTACCCACCAAGAAAAAGTCTAGATTGCCATCTCGATCGTAATCACCAAAACTAGCTGTACTAGTCCAACCCTTAGTTGTTTTGATGCCCAAATTTGTCTGAGATAGATTTAGAACTGGCGTTAACTTACTAGTCGTATTGAGAATTTCACTCGCCGTAACCTTTTGGGGTGATAGGAGTAAATTCTCAGGAATTGATTGGAAAATCCCATTTCCGGTATCCCATTCGAGTTTAACCTTGGCATCACCAATTTTTTCGATATACTCTAGTCGGATATCGTATTCTTGATTTGCTGCTAAATTAACATTTTGCAAATCGGTTAGAACTTGGACATTATTAACAAATAACCGAGTCTTGGGAGTAGTCGCCCCTGTATCAGCCGCATCAGTAGTCAGTCGGAACTTATAATTCCCCGAACTCGTAGATTTAACCGCTCCTCGCCAAATCACCCCGAAGTTGTCGCTTTGATTTCCGAGCGGTAATGGAGCATTATTACCCCACTCAAAGTTAATATTGCGATCGATCTTAGTCAACACCGGATCGGTAAAATTCGTACCCTTATAATAGGTTGCTTCCAAACCAGCTACCCGAATCGTATCAATCCTTCCGGTACCTGCTTGATTATTATTAAAATAATTAACAATCGTTACATCATCCTTAGCGTCAGCAATACCATCCTGATTAACATCAACAATCAGGTCATTATTCACCTGTGCCAAGCCAATTTTACCAGCAGTTAATCCACCCAGAGAAATCGGCGCATCAATACCCAGAATCAACGTATCAGCTATACCAACTTCTTCAACAATGCGAGTTCCGGCGATCGATTGGCGCAACCAACCCTGTTTAGAATCAGTCTCTGCTCGTTGATAAAGTTCCCGATCTGCATCCAATCCAACTGCGCGATATTTGTCCCATTGAACTAACCCATTCCAACGGGTAGGATCTGCCCACAGTCGGAATTGTTCCCAGGTAATATCCTGATTTTGACCATCAATTGTGACCGTAATTTTGCCCCGTGTTTTGGCATTACCACCCAAAGATATAAAGGCTTGTTCGAGAGTGAGTAAAGAGCCTTGTACGATATAGGTATCAAATCCCGCTCCACCTTGCAGAGTATCCTTCCCGCCGCCGCTAGAGATCGTATCATTACCAATCCCACCGACGAGGCTATCGTTGCCTGTGCCACCATCTAGAGTGTCGTCACCGCTTCCACCATCGATAGTATCATTACCAGCCAGACCAGCCAAATTGTTAGACTGACTATCCCCAGTAATCGTATCGCCATAATTTGAACCGATGACATTCTCGATACTCGATAGTAAGCCTATCTTGACAAATGTATCCGTCGTACCATATCCATCAGTGGCGGTACTCGTATTCAGATTGACGGTAACTTTATTGGTATCTTTGCGATAAACAGCAGTGTCTATACCTGCGCTACCATCTAGGGTGTCGTTTCCTTGCCCACCTTCGAGGATATCGAGATCGCCACCACCTTGGAGGTTATCATTACCACTACCACCATCGAGAATATTATTTCCCAACAATCCTTGCAGAGTATCATTACCCTCCCAACCGAGGAGAATATCGGTGACAAATTTGCCGTTACTATCCTGAACTAGATTACTACCTTTGATTAGGTCATTACCAGCACCACCATCTAGATAGGTGACTAGTTTTCCATTGACAACGCCGCCGACGGTATCAGTAGTGCTCGTAGAGCCTGTAATGGTGTCGTTACCAGCTCCCCCTGCTAAAGCTCCAAATTGACTAAATTGCCCTGGGAAGGATTCATCTAGTAGGGCTTGCTCGACGACAAATCCCTGACTAGCTGTGAGGGTTTCACTGGTGGAATTACCACTAGTAGTAATCGCAAATTTGACGCTTTGGCTATCATCTCGTTTGGGATTGGCAAAGATGATATTTCCTTCGATAAAGTCGTTGCTGAGTTTAATTGCAGTAGGTAAGACTCCTTTAATTAGGATTGATAGGTTAGGAGTTTGACTACCTGGTTTGACAGAAATTAAGGTATCAAAACCGAGTTGAGTTTTAGAGTAATCATCTTGATTGTTGTAGAGTTGCAAGACATCCAGATTGGGATTGAAGCCTTCGATCGTAATCGCGCGATTGTAAAAATTATTGGTTTTATTGCCAATTACAAAGACGTTTTGAGCTGCTGTTCCCGTTAGAGTTGTGAGAGTAGTCGGCTCGGCATAACCAGGCACCAATTCTAAACCAGCGGTAGCGTGATCGTAGGCAATCCCTTTGAGTTGATAGACTCCGGCGGCTAAATTGACACTCTCAAATTGATATTGGAAATCTGCCCAACGTTGGTCATTTTGGTTGATGGTGAAAATTGGGTTGGCAAATTTCAAGACCGCATTACCAGCCGCATCTAGAGTAGAATCATTACGGTAAATGGTGGTGGTAGGATTGCCGCCTTCGAGTGCGGATGATGACAATTGAGCCTGATCTTCTGGGCGAACAAAGATATCTTCGCCAGTAACTAAGATGTCCAAATCTCCATCGGCATCATAGTCTTTGAATTCGATCGAACTATTAGCAACACCACTCAAACTGATATTCGCATCAAAGAAAGTGCCAGTAGTCGGATCTTGTTGGTAAACTTTGGTCACTGGAATCGGCACAACTTTACCGTCAGCAGTGCGCCGAGTTTGCCCACCAAAGCCAGTCATCACAATCGCCTTGACTGTTTTAATAATCGTACCAGCCGTATTTTTGACTGTAAATACTTGCCAACTAATATCACCTTGGGAAATACCAGGCAGGTTAATACTCGGCGTGGTTTTTTCGGCTAGATCTAATAAACCATTCCGATTCCCATCTGTACCACCGAGAAGCGGCTGGAATGCCGTAAAATTATTAGTAGGTAGATTAAATGTATAAATCTTGGTAATTGGCGTGCCATCAGCAGCTTTACCACTGAGGAGAATATCATTTTTCTTGCCATCGCCATTATAATCAATCCAAACTACCTTGCCATTAGTAACAGGGTCTAAAGTTTGCACCAACTCATAGTTTCCACTCACCTGTTGGCGATAAACTTTTGTATAAGCAGCTTGAGATCGATCGATCCCAGTAATCACAATATCCTGTTTACCATCAGCATTATAATCACTCACATCAGAGCTAGAAATCTGCTCATCACTGAACTTAGCAACAAATAGATCGTAACTACCTTGATTCGTTCCCGTTAGAGCACCACTGGTAGATCCGGCGACGTGCAAATTGCCCGCTCCATCTACAACTGCGCCATTGACAAAGTCATCACCAGTCGAGCCAAATTGTTGTGCTGATAGTTGATTACCGTTGGTATCGAATTTGGCGATAAATCCATCATTAAAAATACCTTTATTGCTACCAAACAAATCACCACCAGTAGATCCGGCAATTTGCAAATTCCCCGCTGCATCGAGAACTATCTTAGAGATATTCTCATTACCAGCCGAGCCAAATTGCTTCTTCCATACTTGAGTACCATTGGTATCGTACTTGATGATAAACCCATCACTACTACCTTTATTCGTCTCAAACAGATTGCCACCTGTATATCCGGCTACATACAAGTTTCCGGCTCCATCTACAACTGTGCTAGAGATATACTCATAACTAGCCGAGCCAAACTGCTTCACCCACTGTCGATTGCCATTAGTATCGTATTTAGCGATAAATCCATCATCACTACCTTGATTCGTGGCACCAAAAAAGGCACCATTAGTACTTCCACTGACGTATAAATTCCCCGCTGTATCTACAACTGTGCTAGAGATAGACTCATAAGCAGCCCCTGCAAATAACGCTTGTCTCCACAGTTCATTGCCGTTAGGATCGTATTTAACAATCAGCCCATCATAATCAGTCACACTGAGGTTGTACTGAGAAGTCCCCGTGACGTACACATTACCCGCTGTATCTACAACTGTGCCAGAAATCGAGTCACTACCATTTGCGCCAAATTGCTTAATCCACTGCTGAGTGCCATTAGTATTGTATTTAGCGATAAATCCATCATTACCACCTAGATTCGTCGCACCAAAAACAGCAGCACCAGTAGTAGTGCCAGTGATGTAGACATTGCCCGCTGTATCGACAACTGTCGCAGAGACGGATTCATAAGCACTCCCTCCAAATGTTCGTTGCCACAATTGATTGCCATTGGCATCATATTTGACTACCAACGCATCATAATCAGTATTATTAGCAGCGTTAAATTGAGTTGTGCCAGTGACGTAGACATTGCCCGCTGTATCGATGACTGTAGCAGAGATATTGTCACTACCAGCCCTGCCAAATTGCCGCACCCACTGCTGAGTGCCATCCGAATTATACTTGGCGATAAACCCATCACTACTACCTTGAAGAGTCCCCCCTGGCAGCGTGCCATAAGTGGTGCCAGTGACGTACAAATTGCCCGTGGCATCGATGACTGTGCTATTGACGGATTCATATTCAGCAGAGCCAAATTGCCGTTGATAGTTGTTGGGGTAAGTGGTGGTTTGAGTGCCCTCGATATAGTTGGTGCGATCGATTCCAAATTTCTTGGTGATATTATTCCATTGACGATAAACAGCTCGCTCCATCATTAAGTCGAGGGTGCCATCACCATCAAAGTCTGCCCAGTTGACGGCGGTGCTGACTTGGGTATTTAATTGGACTTCGATCGGCGTTTCAAAGCTTCCAGTGGCATTTTGCAAGTAGATATTCGCGACGGCTTGCCCATTATTGGTTTTGCTACCTGTCTGGAGAATATCTAATTTACCGTCGTTATTAAAGTCTTTCCAAGTAACGGTGCTGTCGTGGAGTGTGGCGATCGATCGCGTACCTGGAGTCTGAAAGTCGAAGGGCAATTTGACGTTGCTGATATCTAATACTTCGACAAATTGATTGCTGGCTTTGTCATGACGATATAGTTTAGTGACTGGTACTAGTTCAAAGATTTTGTCAGTTTGACTATCACTTTTGACTTTGGATGTATAACCTGTGACGAGAATATCTAGATCGCCATCGTTATCAAAGTCAGCCCAATCAGCATTCCCAAATTTGACTCCAGTTAAGCCAATATCACGGAAATCTTTCCAGACTCCATCCTGCCCTTTGAGCCAAAAGTCAATCTTTTCGATATCGGTAGCCCCGTTGGGATCCCGTACCTGTGCGTCTACGAGGCTAACTGTTTCATCTTTTGCATAGATTGGTTTTTTGCTTTCAAATTCCAATCCATCTGGCGCAACATTTTGTTCGTCAACATTTTGCCGTCCAATTTCACCCTGTTTGACATTAATAAATTGAGCGAGAACTTGTTGGGTATCGAGATCGATGATTTTGGTTATGGAAGTAATTACTGTGCCGTCTGGCTCTACTCGCGTTGGATCGTTGACGGCTGTTGTGACAATATCAATGAAACTAAAACTCAATCCCCCAGTTAGGAAAATAACATCATTAGCGGGATCGAATTTATAAACTGTATCACTTCCCGCACCAGGTGCGAGGACATAAACTACGCCACCTTCGGCTTTGTCGGCTGGCTGGCGATCGATATTTTTCAATCCATACAGAATATCATCACCAATGCCACCATAAAGCCTGTCGAATCCTGCACCCGCTTTGAGTACATCGTTACCTAAACCGCCATAAAGTCGATCGTTTCCTGCACCACCTTCGAGGGTATCATCGCCCCGTTTTCCAGGTGTCGAAACTTCTACTAATGGATTGTCAGAATCATCACCAAATAGTAAATCATTCCCATCGCCACCGATGAGGGAATCATTCCCGTCACTACCCCACAGCTCATCATTTCCCGCACCACCACTGAGGGTATCATTACCATCCCCATTGGCTACTTTGGTTTCTAGAGTGAATGTATAACCCTTGAGAGTATCGTCACCATCTCCACCGAGGAGATTATCGCCACCCAATCCACCTTCGAGGATATCGTTACCAACTCCACCATCGAGGAAAGTATCATTACCCAATCCACCTCGAAGGGTATCATCATCCAAACCACCATAGAGAGCATCTATTCCAGCTCCACCATCTAAAAGATCGGCTCCG
Source organism: Chamaesiphon sp. OTE_70b_metabat_96 (assembly GCA_031376885.1). Taxonomy (GTDB): domain Bacteria; phylum Cyanobacteriota; class Cyanobacteriia; order Cyanobacteriales; family Chamaesiphonaceae; genus Chamaesiphon. Next base: position 52,876 of record JANMEL010000263.1, read on the forward strand.
CCATCACCAAAGAGGGTATCATCTCCATCAGTAATAGAATTGATTGTATCGCTACCGTAGAGAGTATCGCGCCCTTCTCCACCTTGAAGCAGATCGTTATTTAAACCACCATAGAAAGTATCTTGTCCCTGTTCACCAGCGAGAGTATCATTACCTATACCCCCATCCAGAAGATCGTCTAATTCCCCACCGTAGAGAGTATCATTCCCAGCATCTCCATACAGCTTGTCATTACCACCGAGTAGAGGATCGCTTTGCCCATCTCCATAGATAATATCGTCTTCTGTACCACCGCGCACAGTATCATCGCCCGCTTCACCATAAACTCGATCGTTACCCGCACCGCCATCTAGTAAAACGTCATTATCATATCCACCATACAGATTATCATTCCCTGCATCTCCCAGTAGACTATCCGCTCCAGTACCACCGAGCAAGAGATCGTTTTCGGTGCCACCACTGAGACTATCATCACCAAGATTGCCATACAGAGTATCATTCCCTGCACCACCATTTAAAATATCTCCCCCACCGTTACCAATCAGGGTATCCTCGCCGACATCTCCAAAGATACTATCCTGTTGTTGCCCACCTTCTAAAGAGTCATTCCCCTCATTACCTCGGAGGATATTAATCCCCTCACCGCCGAATAAGGAGTCATTCCCAACACCACCGTCGAGACTATCATTCCCGACACCACCATCGAGACGATCTTCGCCGATACCGCCTACGAGCGTATCGTCGCCACCTTCTCCGGTTAAAACATCATTACTTTCTTCGCCATCGAGATTATCATTACCTTCGCCACCTTGCAAATTATCCACGCCAAAACCGCCCAAGAGCGTATCAGCTCCCGCACCGCCTTGTAATAAATCCTTGCCCGAATTACCCGCTAACCTGTCGTTTCCGTCATCCCCTTGGAGCGTATCATCATCCAATCCCCCATCGAGGCTGTCATTCCCAGTGCCGCCTTTGAGTAAATCGATTCCGACTCCACCCAAAAGATTATCGTTGCCGCCGTCGCCCTCTAGGGTGTCATTGCCGAAACCACCATCGAGGAGATCGTCACCTTCACCACCGGAGATTCGATCGTTGCCTTTGCCACCATCGAGAGCATCATTACCGCCATTTCCGGCGATCGTATCTTCCCCATCGTCACCACTGAGAGTATCATTCACACTCCCACCGATGAGATTATCGCTACCAACGCCACCCGCAAGTTTGAAGGCAATTTGAGCGGCTGAGGCATCGAATTTATCGTCCCCAAAGCCACCCTCACCTGATACACTAGTTATCCCTGTGAATAATTCAGTTTCTTGTCCTTGAGTCGGCCCAGTGACGGTAAGACTGCTTCCACCTGTGAATTTATAAACCTCACTGACATCGAGTTTATTTTGGGTTCTCGCGCCAGAGAAACTACCACTATTCAAGCGCAAGAGACTAGCATTCGTTACCCCCAAAGCAGCCGCAACTTTGGATGTAGATGTGGCTCCAAACTGTAAACCAGGAATCGGAATCGGCCCTAATTCGAGAATATTTTGCTTAAAGAATAAAAGCTCGAAATAAATATTTGCGCCGACAGATACGCCGCCGGAAGCATCAAATAAAGCTGATAATCCTTGGTTGGCATTGCTTTTGATTTCCAACCAGCGAATTTTGCCATCATTATTCGGATCGTTGAGGGGTAAGTTTAATGTTCCTTGAATATAAGCTTCACCACCAACACTCACTAAACCTTTAATCCCAACACTCAAATCCAAGAATAGTTTGGAATCGAGATAGAAACCAGGCCGTTTTCCAGTTCGGGTATCTAAATATAGTCCTTCAAAGATATTCTCGACATTACCACTATTTTTAAATTTGACTAATCCAGTGGCATCAAAACCATAGGTAGTTTGAGGAATACTCGCACTAACTTGTCCGCCAAAACCAGCCGAAATTGGCGGTGTCGGCCATAGGGGAATAGTAATACTTCCCCCCGCCGAAACACTCAAACCAGGGAGTGTGAAACGGAATAAATCGACATTAGAATTGCCTAGTAATAACCCAAATGCTGAAGCTGGATTCTTGAGGATGCTAAAATCAAAGGAAGTTTTGCCAACTGCTCCCGCTGATGCGAATAGGTTGACTTGGGTTGATGTTGGTTGATTTTTGAGGGCTTTATCAAATTCAGTTTTGGCTGCATTTAGTCCATCAATAAATCCACTCAGATTCACACCGGATGTGCTCAAATCTAAATTTGGATTAAATCGATCGAGATTGGGAATACTAAAGCCACCCAGGGAAATATCCCCTGTGGAACTGACGCTATCCAAGACTTTGACGAGGCTATTGACAGTCACCAAGCTCTCGATGAAGCTGGTATCGATCGGTGAATATCTTTGGAAAATCGGACTCTTTGCTAAATCTAACAGTGAGTAATTTAACCCGAAAGCATCGATAATCGGCAGGGGTTTATTCAGGAAGTCCAGCGGGGCGGAAAACTTATCTGCAACGCCTTTGATATCTTTGATGAAGGGGGTGAGACTCTTGACGATCGAGCCTAAATCTAGTCGAACATTTTTGAATTCTAGATTAGTTCCCGCTGCGGCTGTACTGGTATTGTAAACGACGTTAGTTTTAAAACTAGGGAAAAATTGAGTATTGCTAGTTTGTAATGTAATCTGGGAATCCAGCTTGAGATTGGCAACTGGGCTAATATTTTCAATCCCACCAGTAGCCGTGATATCGGCAGCGATCGTAAAGTCTGCACTAAAAGCTTTATTCGCACCATTATTAGCCGCAATCAGTTCGAGAAAGCCCAATTTCCCAGTCAGATTACCCGCATTTTCAGCTTTGATACTAAATGTCAACTCTTTACCCGCAGTCGGCGTAAGTTCAAACCCATTTACACCAAGCTTAAAGTTAATCGACCCCAGAAACTCCTGGGTTAAATTCACGCCCCCTGCAAACTTCAAACCGAGATTCGGCAAGCCTAGATCCGTATCCAAGCTAAATGTATTAGTATTTCTCTTGGTAAAACCTAAACTAAATTGCTCGGTCGCCTGATCGTAAGCAATCGTCGCACCTGTTCCAGTCAAAACACGATTCAACTCAGTCGTTAATGCAGATGCTGAATAATTCGAGACAATAATCGTACTCAACTTCAGCCGTAAATCGCTGATATATTTTAAGCCCTGATTAATCTCCTCAATTTTCTGCAACTTGTCGCCAAATACTGACTGAACGATCGTACTATTCAACAACTGATTGTAGATCGTATCCTGAACCCCCGCCAAAATGCCATCGAGACGCTCCCGAATTTCCCGCACCGCAGTGTCAATCAAATTTGGATTTGCAGCTTCTAGAGCAACCAATTTACCGCCGATCGTCGCTTGAAATCGATCGTCTTCCTGCTTTATCGCGCCCAATTGAGGCGCACCTAAAGTAATCCCTCTCACCACCGCCGAAAACAATTCGCCCTCATCGCCAACGGTATCAAACTTATTCACCCTAGCATCGATCGAGTGACCGATTTCTTCCAAAATCACTGCATCCAGATCCGATCGATCTGCCGTCTCTAAAAATGTATCAGCGACATAAATCGTATTATTACTCGCAGCATAAGCAGCTTTGGCAGTGCCTAAAGTAGCTTTACCGATTACTTCAATTTGCGGTAATCCACCAAAGACACCATCCGCCCATTCCTCACGCAAACCCTCTACCAAGGCTCGATCGTACTTACTCCCAAAAATGCTATCGAATTCTCCCCAAAATGAGTCTAAATTCGCCCAATGACTGAGCTGGCGAGAGATAGTAGTCAAACTCAAAATGAGGGAGGCATTCATAAATAGCAATCCTGGGCTAACTTGATTAATTCATCTGTTCGATCTCAACCGATCTATTCTGCGGGGGGGGAATCGGTAATATTTAGATCTTCCATTCCGTAAGGATACATCATGTCCCATGTTAAATCAACTAGTCATTTGACCCATATACTTGTGAAGTTAACGAAATATATTGCGTAAATTGGATCGATATTCTCAGATCTTGTCAAAGCGTAGGTTGGGTTGAGCCTCGAAACCCAACATCCCTAGCCCGAAACTAGAGTTGGGTTTCGAGCCTCAACTTAACCCAACCTATGCTTTGAGGCTGGGGTCGTTGGGTTTCGAGGCTCAACCCAACCTACGGATATGTATATTATTAAATCTTTACTCTTTATCAGTAATTTTTGAGACTGTATAGATCCATCCGCTATTTTTGAACGTATAACTTAATAGTTCCTAAATCCCTCCCGCCAATGTTTCAATATTTTGTCAGGTTCTTAAAAATCAGCCTTGGTAGTTTAGTCATATCTGCCGCTTTGAATCCAACATTAGCCTCTGCTGAATCGATGCCTCTATCTAAAATGGGCGAGGTAGGTAGTTATATTGGGATTGGTGGAGCGATCGGTTTGAATGGCAATTCAAGCGCACTGGGAACGGGTGGGCTGACGATTTTGACAAAAGTTGGCTTTACTCAAAACTTATCTCTACATGACGCAACAATTGTCTTTGGTCGCAGTGCGCCGACTTCCATGATTATTTTGACTGCCGACTTTCCGATTCGCAACAGTGCTGGCGAAACGATTGTATCGCCTTTTATTGGTGGTGGCGCAATGTTAAAATACTCTAATGGCATATCCATCAGTCCGGCTATTTCTGGCGGTGCAGATCTTTCTATATCCAAGGAATTGATGGGTACAGTCCGCCTCAATGCTGGTTTTCCGAGCGATCGTCCTACCGATCTTGGTCTTTTAGTTGGGGTTGGATATAAGTTTAATAATTAGTAATTAATAATTATTAATTAATTGAGCCTCTTGCTACTGGTTAATGGGGGTGAATTTGAGCTGTTGGTTGGATGGAAAACTGCGATCGTTGGTAACGAGGGGTTGATGTGGATTACCCCTCCCAGGATGCAGAATTACTGATGAATATCCAACCAAGCTGACAAATCGCTCATCTGAGTGAAGTCTAACAAATCTTCAGCTAGAGATTCGATTTTATCGATCGAAAGGCTATTTATTCTGGCGACGATCGGCGGCTCGATCTTTCCTAGCTTACGGCTGAGAAGTTTCAATACTAATGATTGTTCGCCTTCTGTTCGCCCACGTTCTAAACCTCTGGCTTCACCTCGAACCTCGCCGATTATTTCTCCTTCAGCTTTTGCTTCTTGATATACCCGTGTTTGTTGCAACTCAATTCCTAACATTACATCTACCTCATCCCTAGTTAAAGTATTGAACTTATACAAAACAATCGTTGATACTAGATTGATTATATCTTTACTATTCTGTGCTTGCTCGACTAGTCTTCTCGCCTCAGCTTTTGCCTCATCGCCTTCAAGCGTCGTCAGTACCATTAATCCCAATCCAGTGGGTAGTGATTCTATCGCTCCCAACTCGTCTAAATAAACTCTAGTAATCCGACCACTTGCTAGCATCTCCCGCACGACTTGCAGTCTCGATTGCTCGATACTTCTGGATGGATAAATTACTACAGCCTCCCAATCAGAAAATTCTTCGCGGTGACGATAGACGTAGATACTATTCTCGCTGATTATTCGTTCGTAAAGCAACTCGTCAGGCTGAAACTGTACCTCGCAAAAATAAACTATTCCAGAAGGATCGCGAGGCGTAAAGACTCCATCAATTCTAAAGGATGTTTCCTTGACTTCAATCGAATCAAAGATGTATCCTTCAGGATCGATCGGCGGATGGGCAATCAAATCGAATAATAAAGTCGGCGATTGCCGAAATAACTGATAAAAAATTGTGTCGCGACGCATAGATCTAGCTGCATATTAATTGATATCCTACCATTCACGAACGGTAAAGAAGCTTTGAGAGCAAATTTCAATCCCCTCGGATCGTTTACTAAGGATCTAGATGGGGTCAAGTGTGAATCTACCAAGTCTGGGTTTACAATAGAGTGGAGATAAAAGCCGATCGCCCTCCTGACTTATGACAAGTACACTCAATCCTGTAGTTAAGGGAATATCAGAACTATGGCTGCCGTAGAAAAGATTGCGATCGAAGTACCTCTAGCAGTTGCCGAAGCTTATCGGGGCGCGACAGAACCGGAACGTTTGCAAATTGCCGCTCGGATTGGTATGATGCTGAGAGTCGCTACAGGTGACAGAGAGGATGCTGTCTATCGACTCAAACAAACAATGGACGAGATCGGTAATGAGGCTGTCGCTAATGGATTGACCCCAGAGATTTTGGAGTCGATTTTGAATGACCCTTAGCCAACAGCGGTTAGTACTAGATGCCAATGTCATCGTCAGTTCTGTGCTATCTGCCCAGGGTAAATCTCGTCAGGCATTCGATCTGGCGATCGCCACTGGCACAATTTTGATGTCTGATGAAGTTTTTGCAGAATTATCAGAGGTGTTGCTTCGTTCTAAATTCGACTGATATAGCAGTCGCACCAAGCGTGAAATATTCCTAGATGAATTGCTGGGGCTTGTTGAATTTGTTGAAATCGTCGATCGAATCGATGAATGTCGAGATGTCAAAGATAACAAGTATTTAGAATTAGCAGTTAACGGTAAGGCGGATTCCATCGTGACTGGAGATAACGATCTGTTGGTACTGCATCCGTTTCGTCAGATTCCGATTGTCCGAATTCAGACATTTTTAGCATCATTGGAATGAGCTGTTATGACGATCTTGAAGATTTCAAAAATCGGGGCAATTTATGAATTGCCCCGCTCGCGATGGGTTTACAATAGAGTCAAGATAAAAGCCGATCGCCCTCCTGAATTATGACAACTACACTCAATCCTACCGATCGCATTGCCAGTCAGTTGGTAAATGCACTCCTCTCGATTCAGCCCCTCGCAAAATTTGCCAAACATCAGGCGCGGGAAATGATTATCAAACGGGCTGAGGCGATCGGCGTAGCTTGGCGGGATGATGTGAAGTTTTTGCGATCGCGAGGCACTTCGAGCCACTTCTCACCTCAATGGGAAGCGGATTTGGCACAGATAGTCGATCTCCATCTGAAATATCCCGATTATTATCTCACTTCTTTTCATGCTTATGATGGGGGGAATATGAGCTGGGATGCAGCGATGGAAGTAGAAGTAGCCGCCTACTCAGTACATGCCAAAATCTTTGCCGAAACTGGTACGACTGGCGACGCTCAACTGCGGCAGAGTTATCACGATCTGATTATGCAGACGCTGGAGACTCCCCCCGCCGATATTCTCGATGTGGGGTGCAGTGTGGGGATGAGTACTTTTGCGATGCAAGCTGTTTATCCTACGGCTCGGTTGACGGGATTGGATTTGTCGCCCTATTTTTTGACGATTGCCAATTATCGCAGCCAGCAACAGGATCAAAATATTAATTGGGTTCATGGTGCTGGTGAAACTACTGGTTTACCGTCGGCGAGTTACGATTTGGTGTCGTTATTTTTGATCTGTCACGAATTGCCACAGATGGCTACTCACGAGATTTTCGCAGAAGCTAGACGCTTGCTCAAACCAGGTGGATCTATTGCCATCATGGATATGAATCCAGCCTCAGAGATTTATAGTCAAATGGCTCCCTATATCCTCACGCTACTCAAAAGTACCGAACCTTATCTGGATGACTATTTTACCCTCGATATTGCCCAAGCATTAGTCGCCGCCGGATTTCAATCGCCCGTAATTACTGCCAATACACCTCGCCATCGCACAGTCATAGCTAAAATAAAGTAGTTGATTTTTAGAGATTTGCCCAATATCCAGATATCATCTAATTTTGGGACTTCTGAATATGACAAATAACGCGATGACTAATAAGCGTATCCTGATAGTTGATAACGAAGAATACATTCAAGAGGTCGCTCAAATCTCCCTCGAAACTGTAGCTGGCTGGGAAGTGATTCTCGCTAGCTCTGGTTTAGAAGGAATCGCCAAAGCTGAATGCGAACAACCCGATGCGATTTTACTCGATGTGATGATGCCGGATCTGGATGGATTAGCGACTTTTGCTAGACTCCAAGCTAATTCGGCAACTCGATCGATTCCCGTGATTTTACTCACCGCCAAAATCCAAAGAAGTGATTCCCAAAGCTATGCCCAGCTCGGAATTCGATCGGCGATCGCCAAGCCTTTTAGCCCATTATCATTAGCTCAACAAATCGCCACTGCTTTGAATTGGAATATATAGTCAAAATACATCGCTAACTGTCTTTTATTTAGTAAAAAATTAACTCAAATTCGATAAAGTTCGATCGAGAATATGCGATAATGAAGGTAGACGATAAATTCCGACATTCTATTGCCACCAATATGAGGTAAAGATTTTGAGGATTTTGGTAGTTGAAGACGATCGATTAGTAGCTGATGCACTCAAAAGTACTTTGAGTCATCATAACTATGCTGTCGAAATTGCTGATGATGGTCGCAGCGGATTAGATTTTATTGAGGCGTTTGATTACGACTTACTATTACTTGACGTGATGCTACCCAAACTAGATGGGATTAGTATTTGTCGCCATGTGCGATCGCAAGGCTATACGATGCCGATCCTACTACTGACAGCTCAAGATAGCAATCACGATCGCGCCGTGGGATTAGACGCTGGAGCAGATGACTATGCGATCAAACCATTCGATCCCGAAGAATTAGCCGCCCGGATTCGCGCTCTACTCCGGCGGGCAACCGATCGCGCTCAACCGATCCTCACCTGGGAGCAACTCACCCTCGATCCGCGCAATTTTGAAGTTACCTACCAAGGCAACTCGATCGCCCTCACACCCAAAGAATACGCCCTAGTCGAACTCTTTCTCCGTCACAATCGGCGGGTATTTAGCTGTGGGGCGATATTAGAGCATCTATGGACTTATGAAGATGCCCCCAGCGAAGAAGCGGTTCGTACCCACATCAAAGGGCTAAGGTATAAACTGAAAGTAGCTGGAGCACCAGGCGATCTGATCGAGACAGTCTACGGCATCGGTTATCGACTCAAGCGGCTAACTGACACGAAGGTGGAGCCGAAAAAGATCGCTCCGATGCTACCTAGCACCCCACTAATGGATGTGCCCCAACGTCTAGCGGAAATTTGGGATCGACATCGAGATCGAATGTTCGATCGAGTCGCCGCGATCGATCGATTGATTACCGCCTTCGAGGAGCAATCTCTTACTAGCGAAATTCGGACTCAGGCGTGGCATTCTGCTCATAGCCTAGCGGGTGCTCTAGGTACATTCGGATTGCCACTAGGCTCTAAAGCTGCCAAACAAATCGAATTACTCCTCAGTAGTGAAACAATCGTCACCCGCGCCCATATTCCTCAATTGCAGGCGGGAGCGAGTGAGCTACGCCGTCAGATTGCCAGTAAAGTCGGCGCAACTGAACATCGATCGTCGATCGCCGAAAGATCCAGTCTGAATGTGATGATGCGCTCGATCGAAATAATCAGCCAAGATCGAAATGCGATCGACTCTCTCCAAGCATCAGCTCCAGCTAACTTGAGAATCTCGGTGGGGGAGCATCGCCAACCCTCGATCGCACCCGACTTAATTATTTTTGATTTAGACTACTTTGCCAATCAGCTTGAGGCTCTAACTGCCTTAACCAAATTAGATCGACAAAATCCGCAAATCCCAATCATCGTCTTGAGTCAAACGAGATCCCTCGATCTTCGGATTGAAGTGGCTAGTAGAGGTGGGCGATTATTCTTTCCCAAACCGATCGAGACAGCTACAATCTTTCGCGCAATCGATCGGCTGTTACAACCCATCAGCGTGACTCCACCCAAAGTAACCATCGTCGATGACGATCGAGCATTACTCGCAGCACTGACCGCCATATTATCACCATTAGGCATCGCCGTAACAACCCTAGCCGATCCCAGTCAATTTTGGGAAACCTTGGAAGCCTCCGCACCCGATTTACTCATTCTCGATCTGGATTTGCCCACCCACGATGGAGTCGAATTGTGTCGAGCTGTGCGTACAGATCCGCGATGGGTAACGCTTCCAATTATGTTTCTCACTGCCCATACTGCACCAATGGCGATCGATCGAGTATTTGCCGCTGGAGCTGATGATTTTGTCAGCAAACCGATTATCGGCTCTGTCTTCGCCGCCCGAATTCTCAATCGACTCGATCGAATCTCCCTCTCATCGAACCCTACCCTGTATCCACAAGTTATTTGAGTTGCTGCGTAGGTTGATTTACCCCACCCCAGCCCTCCCCTTGTAAAGGGGAGGGAGCGAGAGCTACCCCTTCCCAAGGGGGGGTGCTGATAATTCTGTTGGCGGAGCCTCGCCTTTGGCGATAGTGCGGAATGTGGGTTTATGTGTCAGCCTGAAAAAATTTCAAGAGTTCTCGATTGACGATTTGAGGTACCTCTTCTTGAATCCAATGTCCGCATTGAGGAATCAACTTGAGTGTAAAAGGCGCGGAAATCAACCGCTCCATTCCTTCGGTGAGATTATTGCTCAGGAAATTATCCTCTTCACCCCAGAGCATCAGAGTAGGCACTGTGACGGGGAGGGGCGAACTATTCCAGCTTTGGAGCCAGTTTTGAGGTGCTAGTAATTGACGATAATAACTGAGGGCGGCAGCTAATACACCAGGTTTTTCTAAGGCTTCCTGGTAGATTTGATTATCTTCGGCGGTGAAAGCACCTTTTCGCACGGCTTGCCCCCGCAAGACATTGAGAATAAAATCTTTGAGATTTTGACGAATCGACCATTCGGGCATTCCAGGAATCTGAAATGCTAGCATGTACCAACTGCGCCGAATTTGATCCATATTACTGCCCATTTCCTGTACGAATCTTTGGGGATGGGGGGCGTTTAGTACGGCTAATTTGTCAAGTACTTGGGGGTATTTTTGGGCTAGATGCCAAGCAATGCTACCACCCCAGTCATGTCCGGCGATATGTGCTTTGACATAACCCAGTGACTGGATCAAACCGCGAACGTCATTACTGAGGGTGTCGAGATCGTAGCCACTCAATGGTTTGTCTGAATAATTATAACCCCGCAAATCGGGCACGACCACTTTGAAATGTCGGGCGAGGGCGGGGATCTGATGTCGCCAACAGTACCAGAATTCGGGGAATCCATGCAGCAAAACTACCAATTCACCCTCACCCTGGGTGACGCAATGCAGGCGAATGTTATTGGTTTGGATAAACTCGTGTCGCCAACCTGAATCTAGGGAGGCTGTGTAAGGTTTCATGAATGTATCGCCAAAAATCGCGAGCAGTGGATAAGTGCAAAGGATCACTAGAGCCGCTCGCCGCTCTGAGTTCGATCGCGCTCAATTATAGAGCTAACAGAAGATCAAAAATAGGTGCGATCGCTTTTTGTCCAAACGAGAAGGCTCGTTGGTGTCCGCCAACCGTTGGCAAACAGCAGCATTTGAGGACGCACCAATTTTGTAGCTAACTAATTGTAGCGCAGAGATTGGACTCAACAGGTGATTTGAGTCGATCGGCGAGTTCTTGCAATTGAGCAATTGCTTCCGCGCCTTCGAGTTTCATCAATTCTCGATCGTCCCGTAGTTCTGTCCAGGTAATGCCGTAATCGGATACTAGGAACCGGATCAGATGACCCTCGGTCAAACTTACCATAAAGTTTGCACTGTTCATTTGGTCGCCGCAAGTATAACAAGCAGCCTCGTAGCCACGGCCTTCTAAGACGATCGCCAGAGCCTGAAGGCTCATAACTAAGTCTTTAACGAATTCTCGATGTTGATTTGCTAGCCTGAGAAACATAGCTCTCCTTTATAAGCACCACTTTGCCTATTATAACTTTTATAATCTCTTAATGTTTAGATGATTGACAATCTTAATGTTTTAGACGTTTAAACCCAACTATTGTGTCCGATCGCCGTCGCTACCAGCATAGTCGAAAATTAGTCGTATTACGCGCTACATTTCTCTCTAGATATCTGCAAATTAGCAGCTCTGGCGGTGGCCCCCATTAAGCCAACTTGAGGATTGAGAATAATATAGATCGGGATCGCACTGACTAAATCGCTGACTCGCCCTTTGTGGTTGAATGCATGAATAAAAGTACCATTTTGCATGAGGGGTAGATTTTTGGCGGCGATGCCACCAGCGATATACACGCCTCCAAAAGCTAGAACTTTCAGAGCTAGATTCCCCGCCTCTGCCCCATATGCAGATAGAAACATCTCCATTGTGGCGATGGCAAGTTCGTCAGTTTTGGCGATCGCCGCAGCAGAGATCGCCGCAGCAGGATCGGCAAGTTTTTCGGTCTCTTGTTCCCATTGCTCAACTACAGCGGCGATCTCGGCACTTTCAGGAATGTTGGTAGTGTCGCGGAGAAATTGGTAGATAGCAACGATGCCGCGCCCTGAGATGACTCGATCGAACGAGATTCGATCTACCTTCAATTGTTCGCACAGATACAGCACGAAGTCAAATTCGGGAATCGATCGAGCCGCAAAGTCTGTATGTCCGCCTTCTGTGGCCATCACTCGATCGTCAATGATAAAACCTTCGCCAAGACCAGTTCCTGCCCCGATAATCGCCTTGGGCGCGTCAATTTGAGGCGATCCTACTTGGAGAGTATAAAGGTCGCTAGGAGGCAACTGGGCGATACCATAGCCTACGGCCATAAAATCATTGATTAGTTCGATTGCCGCAATGCCCAATTCTTGCTCTAGTCTGTCGGCGGCAAGATGCCAGTCGAGATTGGGCAAGTAAGAGCGACGATCCATCACGGGACCTGCGATCGCTAGACAAGCACTATCTACCTGAATATCCTGTTCCAACTCCATTCTAGCCGCAGTGAAAAATTCTTGGACGATCGGCGTGAGATCTCGATATTCTTGACTACGAAACAATTGCTCGAATTCTGACTTGTGCGGTGTCTCGGCTTTAACTAGTCTCAGGTGAGTCTTTGTACCGCCAATGTCGCCAGCTAGTATGTATGTCATGAGGGGAGGGGGAGAGGGGTCTGTAAATATCTCTCTTTAAGATACAAGGGGCGGGTTTATGAAATCAATGACGCTTTCGCCAGAGACTCATTCAAACAAAGCCCTCCTCACTAGTGATGTAGAGACTGAGGGAGAGGGGGAGAGGGAATAGGGAATAGGGAATAATGATATTTTTAGTTTTGCAGAATGTCTAGTTCCATTATTATCCAACATTCCGCACTATCGCCAAAGGCGTTCGCGCAGCGTCTGCCTTAGCAGAGGCTACGCCAACGAGAAAGTATTATCCAAATCTAGTAGTTTCCGCTTTAGAGACGACACGAATTGCGGCTTTTCTAGCTTCTTCCCTCACCCCTCACCCCCAAGCACTAGAATTTTCGAGTGAATTCTATGAAGTGCGGAATGTGGGTTATTATTGTTTGAGAATCGCGAATAGCTTAATTTAACTCTGTGCGTTATCTAATTTTTTATAAACCCTATGGTGTCTTGAGTCAGTTTACTGATGATGGGGGTCGATCTACACTCAAAGATTTTATTTCTATTCCCGATGTATATCCGGTGGGGCGATTGGATTGGGATAGTGAGGGGTTGGTGTTGCTTACTGATGATGGACGATTGCAGCATCGACTTAGCGATCCGCAATATGGACATCCTCGCACCTATTGGGTACAGGTGGAAAGGATTCCTGATGATGGAGCGTGCGAAAGACTCGCCGCCGGAATCGAGATCCAAAACTATCGCACCAAACCCGCGCGAGTAAAATTACTAACTCTAGAGCCAGAATTACCACCCCGTGAGCCGCCGATTCGCGATCGCCAAAACATCCCGACAGCGTGGTTAGAATTGACTCTCACAGAGGGCAAAAATCGTCAGGTACGTCGAATGACAGCCGCCGTCGGGTTTCCGACGCTGAGACTGGTAAGAGTGGCTATAGGCGGACTTTGCCTAGAGGGATTATCATTGGGTGAATGGCGAGAATTGACCGATCGAGAAGTAAAGATATTAAAGAAAACTTGAAATCTCACCAGGATCAAGAAATACTTGCTTCCAATAAAGATACATCGGGAATGACTAGGGCATCACCATTGCGATCGATCAAACCCGCCGCTTCCATCTTTGTCAATACCCGCGTCACCGTTTCTCGCGCCAATCCACTCATACTACTCAATTCCCGATGGGGTAAATTGGGAATTTCCACACCTTTACCATTAACCTTACCTTGTCCTTCGATCAAAAATAACAGAGTATCAGCAACACGAGAAGCACTATTAGATTCTCGCAATCTCAATCGGCGATTGACTTGGCGCAATCTTCGCCCCATCAATTGAGCCAACCGCATTCCCGCTAGAGGTTCGGCGTTGAGCAGCCTGACAAAATCATCGGCTGGAATATTGGCGATCGTCACAGCAGTCAAACTCAATACATCTGTCGATCTTGGTGCTTGCTCCAAAGCCGCCATCTCGCCAACGATTTCGCCTTTCCCGACGATATTTAGGGTAATTTCTTTGCCGTCTGCATTATAAGTCCGAATTTTGAGCCAGCCACCAAGAACAAAATAAACCGAACCACCCCAGTCATTTTCGAGTAAAATCATCTGATTAGCTGGATGATTGCGAATGACAGCATGGGAAATCGCTTGGCGTACCGCAGCTTCAGGAAGTCCATCGAGAAAAGGTACTAAACTGATGACATCCTGGGTGGAAGGATTGGCTATTTGAACGTTACTATGTCTATCTTCCATGCTGTTTATTCTTAATGCTCTGAAGGTGAAAGATGATGCCTTTGCCGACGATCGACAACCGATCGTCTATGGGTGGGAATCCATAGATGCTATCGAACTCCAAAAAATGTATCTATGCGGCACTCACCATTTATGTGTGGTAAGTGGTGACATAATTAATGTGCCCACAGATCGCCCTATTGTCATCACTTGAGATCATGAATTTGCCCAACTGGATCACACTTTCACGTTTACTCGGTTTACCCGTGGTAGTTTATTGTCTCTATAGTCCGAATTTGACTACTCGTTGGATTGGGTTTGGGGTGTTTTTGGTGGCAGCTTTGACAGACTGGTTGGATGGTTATCTGGCGCGGAAGTTGGATCTGGTGACGGATTTGGGAAAATTTCTCGATCCTTTGGTGGATAAGTTATTAATTTTGATTCCGCTCTTGGTGCTGATCGAGCTTCATTTGGTGCCTGCTGTCGGTGTATGCTTGATTTTGGCGAGGGAATTGACGATCGCTGGGTGGCGTGTGGGTCAAGCTCAGGTTAGTGGTGCCAATATTTGGGGTAAGCTCAAGACTATCAGTCAAATCATCGCGATCGCCATCATTATCGCCCCTCTAACCCTCCCAAATTGGAATTTATATGGTTTGGTATCTTTTTGGGTTTCTGTTGCTTTAACGCTGATTTCTGGGTTAATTTATCTGATGCCTCGTCGGGGGTAGGGGATAGGGGATAGGGGATAGGGGATAGGGGATAGGGGATAGGGAATAGGGGATAGGGGATAGGGGATAGGGGATAGGGGATAGGTTGGGTTTCGAGGCTCAACCCAACCTACGAGTTATTAAATCCTTATTTCTGAGCGTAAATGTGTCGATCGATGGATAATTATAATGAGTCCATTCGCCAACAATAACGATCTATCGTTGTTTCAACATGTGCTCTTCTAAAAAAAAGGTAATTATTAATTATTAATTA